>NZ_AMZS01000045.1:0-146418 GCF_000314615.1 Acinetobacter sp. WC-323 | reverse complement strand
CCGCTATAAGGCGGGTATCATAAGCTGAATACATAGGCTTATGAAGCGAACGAGGGGAAGTGAAACATCTCAGTACCCTTAGGAAAAGAAATCAATTGAGATTCCCTTAGTAGCGGCGAGCGAACGGGGAGCAGCCCATTAAGTTATGTGTGTTCTAGTGGAACGCTCTGGGAAGTGCGAACGTAGAGGGTGATATTCCCGTACACGAAAGGGCACACATAATGATGACGAGTAGGGCGAGGCACGTGAAACCTTGTCTGAATATGGGGGGACCATCCTCCAAGGCTAAATACTCCTGACTGACCGATAGTGAACCAGTACCGTGAGGGAAAGGCGAAAAGAACCCCTGTGAGGGGAGTGAAATAGATCCTGAAACCGCATGCATACAAGCAGTGGGAGCACCTTCGTGGTGTGACTGCGTACCTTTTGTATAATGGGTCAGCGACTTATATTCAGTAGCAAGGTTAACCGCATAGGGGAGCCGTAGAGAAATCGAGTCTTAATAGGGCGTTTAGTTGCTGGGTATAGACCCGAAACCAGGCGATCTATCCATGAGCAGGTTGAAGGTTGGGTAACACTAACTGGAGGACCGAACCCACTGTCGTTGAAAAGCCAGGGGATGACTTGTGGATAGGGGTGAAAGGCTAATCAAGCCTGGTGATAGCTGGTTCTCCCCGAAAGCTATTTAGGTAGCGCCTCGGACGAATACCATTGGGGGTAGAGCACTGTTTCGGCTAGGGGGTCATCCCGACTTACCAAACCGATGCAAACTCCGAATACCAATGAGTACTATCCGGGAGACAGACTGCGGGTGCTAACGTCCGTAGTCAAGAGGAAAACAATCCAGACCGCCAGCTAAGGCCCCAAAATCATAGTTAAGTGGGAAACGATGTGGGAAGGCATAGACAGCTAGGAGGTTGGCTTAGAAGCAGCCACCCTTTAAAGAAAGCGTAATAGCTCACTAGTCGAGTCGGCCTGCGCGGAAGATGTAACGGGGCTAAAACTATGTGCCGAAGCTGCGGATGTATACTTGTATACGTGGTAGGGGAGCGTTCTGTAAGCCGATGAAGGTGTATTGAGAAGTATGCTGGAGGTATCAGAAGTGCGAATGCTGACGTGAGTAACGACAAAACGGGTGAAAAACCCGTTCGCTGAAAGACCAAGGGTTCCAGTCCAACGTTAATCGGGGCTGGGTGAGTCGACCCCTAAGGCGAGGCCGAGAGGCGTAGTCGATGGGAAATTGGTTAATATTCCAATACTTCTGTGTAATGCGATGAGAGGACGGAGAAGGTTAAGTCAGCCTGGCGTTGGTTGTCCAGGTGGAAGGCAGTAGGCATGCATCTTAGGCAAATCCGGGGTGCTCTATGCTGAGAGCTGATAGCAAGCTGTACTTGTACAGTGAAGTGGCTGATACCATGCTTCCAGGAAAAGTCTCTAAGCTTCAGTTACACAGGAATCGTACCCGAAACCGACACAGGTGGTCAGGTCGAGTAGACCAAAGCGCTTGAGAGAACTCTGCTGAAGGAACTAGGCAAAATGGTACCGTAACTTCGGGAGAAGGTACGCTGCTGACGGTGATGGGACTTGCTCCCTGAGCTTTGGCAGCCACAGAAACCAGGCCGCTGCAACTGTTTATTAAAAACATAGCACTCTGCAAACACGAAAGTGGACGTATAGGGTGTGATGCCTGCCCGGTGCTGGAAGGTTAATTGATGGGGTTAGCGTAAGCGAAGCTCTTGATCGAAGCCCCAGTAAACGGCGGCCGTAACTATAACGGTCCTAAGGTAGCGAAATTCCTTGTCGGGTAAGTTCCGACCTGCACGAATGGCATAATGATGGCGGCGCTGTCTCCAGCAGAGGCTCAGTGAAATCGAAATCGCTGTGAAGATGCAGTGTACCCGCGGCTAGACGGAAAGACCCCGTGAACCTTTACTGCAGCTTGACATTGAACTTTGACCTTACTTGTGTAGGATAGGTGGGAGGCTTTGAAGTTAGAACGCTAGTTCTAATGGAGCCGTCCTTGAAATACCACCCTGGTAATGTTGAGGTTCTAACTCTGCCCCGTAATCCGGGGCGAGGACCATGTCTGGTGGGTAGTTTGACTGGGGCGGTCTCCTCCTAAAGAGTAACGGAGGAGTACGAAGGTGCGCTCAGCGTGGTCGGAAATCACGCGTAGAGTATAAAGGCAAAAGCGCGCTTAACTGCGAGACCCACAAGTCGAGCAGGTACGAAAGTAGGTCTTAGTGATCCGGTGGTTCTGTATGGAAGGGCCATCGCTCAACGGATAAAAGGTACTCTGGGGATAACAGGCTGATACCGCCCAAGAGTTCATATCGACGGCGGTGTTTGGCACCTCGATGTCGGCTCATCTCATCCTGGGGCTGAAGCAGGTCCCAAGGGTATGGCTGTTCGCCATTTAAAGAGGTACGCGAGCTGGGTTTAGAACGTCGTGAGACAGTTCGGTCCCTATCTACCGTGGGCGCTGGAAATTTGAGAGGATCTGCTCCTAGTACGAGAGGACCAGAGTGGACGAACCTCTGGTGTACCGGTTGTGACGCCAGTCGCATCGCCGGGTAGCTATGTTCGGAAGGGATAACCGCTGAAAGCATCTAAGCGGGAAGCCTACCTCAAGATAAGATTTCCCTAGGAATTTATTCCTCTAAAGAGCCGTTCGAGACTAGGACGTTGATAGGTTGGGTGTGGAAGCACGGTGACGTGTGAAGCTGACCAATACTAATTGCTCGTGAGGCTTGACTATACAACACCCAAACAGTTGTTGTATTCAAGATAAATTCAATACATAACTTGATTTAGTGTAGAAACTAGTTACAATACGACTCAATTAAACTAATCCGTTAATAACTCTTTCGGTACTAAGTGGCAAAAAATGTAAGACCACCCAAAACCAAAACAGTTTGCTGGCGACAATAGCAAGAGTGAACCACCTGATCCCTTCCCGAACTCAGAAGTGAAACCTCTTAGCGCTGATGGTAGTGTGGCACTTGCCATGTGAGAGTAAGTCATCGCCAGCTTTTAAATACGAAACACCCCCAACCTAACGGTTGGGGGTGTTTTTTATTGTGGAATGAATATTAAGAGCAAAAAAGCATTAAATGTTAAGAATATTGATCTAATTAGTTAACTTTTTTGAGAGAGAGAAGATTATTGTATTTATAACTAAAAACATAAAGATAACTATGAGATAAATTTAATGGTTGATATTAATGTAAATGAAAGGTCAAATAAATTGGGTGTTTTCCCTTATGTAATTGCAGCGATGTCATTTATACCTGGTATTGGTGTTATCTTTGGAGTTATTGCTGTTATTTGGGGAGTGCTAACTAAAAAAAGTGGCGGTAAAGTACTCACGATTATTGGTGCTTGTGGTATCGGCCTTAGTATTGTTCTTTATGGTTCACTCTTTTATTTTGGTTTTGTTCAGCGCGGAGGTTTATATGATGAATTGCGCGCTCAATCAAGTCAAATAGCTATGACATCGTTAGTTCAAGCAATTGAATTTTATAAAGTAGAGAATGGTCATTATCCTGATTCATTGGAAATATTAAATCAGTCCTTGCCAGAGAATAGTTCAGTTTTTGTGTTTGATGCTACTGATGTTTCATGGAGCAGTTCGCCACGCTATTACCATTATGAGTTAAAAGATTCATCTCATTATTATCTGCTCAGTGTGGGGCAGGATGGAGAGCCTTATACAAGTGATGATATTTTGCCGAACATTGAGCTGAAGCCAGATAGTAAAATTGGATTGATTTTCCATGATAGCAGTACAGGCTCTACTTTATAGCTCCGAAATATATTGTTGTTTAAAAAATAAACAAAGAATCAAAATGGTCGTTTTTCTCATAATCTATATATGACTCATGCAGTCAAAAAGAATGTAATTTTCCTTATATGCGTAAACATTGTTTTTATGTTATAAATATTTTTATAGGCATGTTTTTTGCTTATCTTAATAAAAGGAAAGACTATGAAATTATCTGTTGGATTGAAAGTTGCGAACAGTTTATCGTTGACTCCTCAATTACAACAGGCCATACGTCTTTTACAACTCTCCAGTTTAGAACTCGAACAAGAAATTCAGATCCAGTTAGACAGTAATCCCTTACTTGAAAAAATAGAAGAGATGGGGACCGTAGAAAGTCTTTCATCGCTAGAAGTAGCAGAGACAGGAGATTTAACGACTGAGCTCAATGCTGATCATCTTCCCAATGACTTACCTGTAGATACTGAATGGGATGATATTTATACCCATCAATCCACTGCTTTGGCTTCACCAGAATACGAAGAAAGAGAAGACAATCGCCAAGCACAAATGAGTTTGAAAGAGCATATTTTAGATCAGGTTAATCTATTGCATTTTTCGATTGTAGATAAGCTTATTGCATATTGCATCGTCGATTCTCTAGATGATAAAGGTTTCCTAGATGCGGAACTGGAAGATATTCTGCTTGCTGTTTCTCGATTGTTGCAGGAGATGGAAAGTGATGAAGAAGTTGAGGAAGACGAAGTTATTGTTGTTTTAAAACATATTCAACGTTTAGATCCGATAGGTGTTGGATCAAGAAACTTAGCGGAATGTTTGAAGATCCAGCTTGAAACTGTTCATGAGAAAGTTCCTTATGTCGCAGAAGCCAAGAACTTACTGAAATATTATGAATTATTGATCTCTAATGACTTGAATAAATTATTAAAGCAAACAGGTTTGACCAAAGAACAATTAACAAGTGCGGTCGATTTACTCAAGACTCTAAAACCATATCCTGGCTTGGAGTTCACCCAACAGGAGTCTGAATATCAGGTTCCCGATGTCGTCGTTTCTAAAAAGGATTTGCATTGGCAGGTACAGCTAAATCCCGATGTTTTGCCTAAATTACGGATCAATTCATTTTACTCAGGCATGATTCGTCGCGCGGATCAGAGTGAGGACAATGTTTATTTAAGAAATCAAATGCTGGAAGCAAAAAACTTTATCAAGAGTATTGATGAACGCCATAAAACCTTATTAAAAGTTGCAACCTGTATTGTTGAGCATCAACGCGCCTTTTTGGAGCAAGGTCCAGAGGCAATGAAGCCTTTAGTGCTCCGTGATGTAGCAGAAGAAGTTGAGCTACATGAATCTACCGTTTCCCGGGTTACGACCAATAAATATATGCTGACTCCGCGTGGTTTATTTGAATTGAAATATTTCTTTTCAAGTCATGTGGGGACAACAACAGGCGGGGAGGCGTCTTCAACTGCAATCCGTGCCATGATCAAAAAGCTGGTTTCCAATGAAAATCCCCGTAAGCCTTTGTCGGATAATGTAATTGCCGAGATGCTGAAAAAAGAAGGGATTGAGGTAGCTCGGCGGACGGTTGCGAAATATCGTGAATCGTTACATATTCCTTCATCTTCTGAAAGAAAAGTCTTGATCTAAATTTTAAGGTGTGACTATTCTATTGGTTCATTATTACGGAATAATGAATTTTTTTAATGATCACTAGAGGAATCGCTGAAATGATTTAATGGATATTGAACCACTGATGTGCATTAAATTTGCTTGAGCGATTGCTTGTATCCTGAGAAAAAGGTGAGGGATAGAATTATGCAAATAACAATTCGTGGACACCATTTAACCATTACACCAGCAATTGAAGAAAATATAAAAGAAAAGTTTAGTCAAATGACCAAGCATCTGGATCAAGTGAATAGTATGCAAATCAAGCTGGCTAAAGATCATCAAATTGACAAACGTTCACACAAAGGAAGTGCAAACCATATTGCTGAGGCAATTATACGTTTGCCAGGGGTGGAACTGTTTGCTCAAGCGACAGCCGATGATATGTATACCTCGATTCGGAAATTGACCGATAAATTAAAACGTCAGCTTGCAAAACATCGGAAAATCCAGTGTTCATATCAGCATGAACTGGCACTTTTGAGTTAATTTTTATTTTTATATAAGAGGCTTTTTGTGAAGCCTCTTTTTTTTATTGATAAAAAAAGAAACTGCTTACTGAATTATATGAAAAAGTTATAGTAAAATAGCGCGTTTTACACCAATGGTTGTATAAGAGGTCTTGGAATGAATAGTGAGCAGCTCACGCAAATTTTAAAAGAAGCTTTCCCTGAAGCAGAAGTAGCGGTGAGCGGACAAGCTGGCAAATTTGACCTGCGTATTGTTGATGATCAGTTTGAAGGTAAACGTACCGTTGCTCGTCAACAATCGGTTTATGCACCTCTAAATTCTTATATCGCGAGTGGTGCAGTTCACGCAGTCACGATTCGTGCAATGACAAAAGACGAATGGCGCAAAGCAAGCCTTTTCGGAGCTTAAATATTAATGGATAAGTTTTTAATTACGGGCGGTGTTAAGCTCGAGGGTGAAGTGCGCATTTCGGGTGCTAAAAATGCGGCATTGCCTTTACTTGCAGCAATGATTCTTGCTGATTCTCCGATTACGTTAACCAATGTACCGAACTTAAAAGATGTAAATACATTGGTTAAGTTGATTGCTGGCCTTGGCGTGACCATGAGTTATGAAGGTGAGACGGTTTGTGCTGATGCTTCAACATTAGACAACCAGTTTGCACCTTATGAACTTGTACGAACTATGCGTGCATCTATCCTCGTGCTTGGCCCGTTGTTGGCGCGCTATGGCAACGCCAAGGTGTCTTTGCCAGGTGGTTGTGCCATCGGCTCGCGTCCAGTCGACCAACATCTTAAAGCATTGGAAGCTTTGGGTGCGCATATTGAAGTGGAAAATGGTTATGTCCATGCTTCAGTAGATGGTCGCTTAAAAGGCGGTGAAGTTGTTTTTGATATGGTGACCGTTGGTGGTACCGAAAACATCTTGATGGCTGCGGCTTTGGCTGATGGTGTGACTACGATTCGTAACGCTGCTCGTGAACCTGAAATTACCGATCTTGCGCAAATGCTGATCAAGATGGGTGCCAAGATTGAAGGTCTGGATACCGATACGCTAGTGGTAACAGGCGTTGAAAGTCTGCATGGCTGTGAATACGCAGTGGTTGCTGACCGTATTGAAACTGGTTCATATTTAGCTGCTGCTGCCATTACCGGTGGCCGAGTGAAAACCACGCATACTGATCCTGCATTGCTCGAAGCAGTATTGGATAAGTTTGAAGAAATGGGTGCAGAAGTCACGCGTGGTGATGACTGGATCGAACTGGACATGCAAGGTAAACGTCCGAAAGCAGTGAGTTTCAGAACATTACCGCATCCAGAGTTTCCAACCGATATGCAAGCGCAGCTCATGGCGGTGAATGCGATTGGTCGTGGTTTTGCAACGATCTCTGAAACGATTTTTGAAAACCGTTTTATGCATGTCCCGGAACTTTCACGTATGGGTGCCAATATTCAGGTGGAAGGACATGATGCGGTGGTTACGGGTGTGGAAACACTGCAAGCTGCCCCTGTTATGGCGACGGATTTACGTGCTTCATTTTCACTGGTTTTAGCGGCTTTGGTTGCTGAAGGCGAAACACTGGTTGACCGTATCTATCACATTGATCGTGGCTACGAACATGTGGAAGAAAAATTGCAAAGTTTAGGTGCTCAGATTAAGCGAGTAAAAGGATGAATGACTTAAGAAACGATGATCCAAATTTTGACGTAATGGGCAATTTTGATCATGGTTTAACTTTAGCACTCAGTAAAGGTCGTATCTTAAAGGAAACTTTACCCTTGCTTGAAAAGGCGGGTATTAATTTACTTGAAGATCCGGATAAATCACGCAAACTGATTTTTCCTACCACGCACAAGAAAGTCCGTATTTTGATTTTACGTGCTTCTGATGTTCCGACCTATGTTGAGAATGGTGCAGCAGATTTTGGTGTCGCGGGTAAAGATGTGTTGATGGAACATGGTGCCCAACATGTGTATGAGTTGCTTGATCTGAAAATTGCCAATTGTAAGTTAATGACAGCTGGTAAAGTCGGTATGGAACGTCCAAAAGGCCGTTTAAAGATTGCGACCAAATACGTCAACTTAACCCGCCAATATTATGCAAGCCTCGGTGAGCAGGTGGATGTGATTAAGCTATACGGATCAATGGAGCTTGCGCCTTTGGTTGGTTTAGGTGATTACATTGTCGATGTGGTGGATACGGGTAATACTTTACGTGCCAATGGCTTGGAGCCGTTAGAAGAAATTTGCAAGGTTTCTTCTCGTCTGATTGTGAACAAAGCCAGCTTTAAACGTAAACAGGCGGTGCTCAATCCGATTTTGACGCAACTTGAAGAAGCGATTAAAGCACGTCAAAACTGATTGTTGTACATCAAATTAAGAAACCGTTCTCATGAGCGGTTTTTTTACATTTGAAGATTGTGTGGGAGATATAACACCTTTGTTTCTCAGCTGAGGCTATGTTAAAAAAGCTAATGATGTGTTGAAAATGTCAGGAACAATGAAAAATCCACAGCAGCGTAAACAAGAATCTATTCTAAAATTAAAAGCTAAAGCCATACCTTATATTGACTGGTTGCCGCATATTGAATCAAGTGATGACGTAATCCAGCGCTCTGCTGAGCGCATTGCCAAGCGTGCGATCGCATGTTTACTGATGATTCAGGTGGCCTGTGATCTGGATCAAGACCAATTTGATCAAGAAACAGAAGATTTTATTGTCGATCTATTGAATAAATTTGCAGTCACTGATGAATTAACTGTTAAAGAAAAAAACATATTGAATCGAAATGCTTCGCAGCAAGAGATTGTCAACATGATCTGGAAGTATGAAGCCTATTGGGTGTTGCTATGGGCATTGGGGATTGTCGAAGAGTTGAAATATCCAGATGAAATCGCAGATTGTGATTTTGCGATTCAGGTGGTATCAGGCTGTGATTCATTACAGGAATTTATGCAGCAGGTGAAATTAAGAAATATTGAAGAGATTCTGGATGAGGCAGATCTGATCTATCGTTATGACTGGGCATGTGTTGATGCGCGATTAAAACAGCAGCATGCACCTGCAAATTTAAATGCTTCCATAGTTCTGGAGCGTCATGGTGCTTTAAACTGGCTGATACAGGCCGATGCGGATTGGGATAATCCGGATGTAAGTACTTAAAACTTATAGATCTCTTATCATTAAATGTTTTTTCCTATAAAAGCTGCGGAAATGCTGATGTTATCTTGCCCACAAGCGTACTGAAAAAGAGTAAACTTAGCGTTCTCTTTTTCGCCTTGTGGGTAAATTGATGCGACGTTTATCGACTCAGGATCAAAATTTTAAACAGACATTTGCTGAACTTTTAGCATTTGAAACCGTGAATGATCCTCAACTTATACAAACTGTAGATCAGATTATTGCTGATGTTCGTCAGCATGGTGATGATCATGTGCTTAAACTAACGCAACAGTTCGATCGACATCCCGCGCATCAATTCTCTGAATTAGAACTGACTCAGGCACAGCTCAAAACGGCATTTGAAGGCTTAAGTGTTGAAATCCGTGAAGCCCTGGAACTGGCAGCAAAACGTATCCGTTCATTCCATCAGGCACAAAAGCAGGAAGGTTGGACCTATGTTGATGAGCTGGGGAATACCTTAGGCCAGAAAGTCACAGCACTGGACCGTGTTGGAATCTATGTACCGGGTGGCTTAGCGTCATATCCTTCATCGGTGTTAATGAATGCTTTGCCGGCACATGTCGCGGGTGTCCCAGAAATTATCATGGTGGTTCCTGCGCCAAATGGTGAACTGAATCCATTGGTATTAGCTGCTGCCTATTTGGCTGGGGTAAGCCGCGTATTTACCATTGGTGGCGCGCAAGCTGTGGCGGCATTGGCTTATGGGACACAAACCATTCCTGCGGTGGATAAAATTACAGGACCTGGCAACCGCTTTGTTGCAGCCGCAAAACGTGCGGTGTTTGGCCAAGTCGGTATTGATATGATTGCAGGACCTTCGGAAATTCTGGTCTATGCCGAAGGTGAAAATAATGCGGAATGGTTGGCCATGGATGTGTTGTCTCAAGCAGAGCATGACACCGTTGCACAAGCCATTTTCATTACCCCAGATGAAGCGCTGCTCAATGCAGTTGAAGCTGCGATTGAAAAGCATTTAAGTGAATTGCCAAAAGCAGAAATTGCCAGAACCTCGATTCAAAATCGCGGTGCATTGGTGCTGGTAAAAGATCGTGCCGAAGCAGTTGAACTGATTAATCAGGTGGCACCTGAGCATCTGGAGTTATGTCTTGATGATGCTGAGTTGATGAGTCAGGAGATTCGTCATGCGGGTGCAATCTTTATGGGACGTTATACGCCAGAAGCTATTGGTGATTATTGCGCGGGACCAAACCATGTCCTACCGACATCAGGTACAGCACGTTTTTCTTCTCCACTCGGTGTTTATGATTTCCAGAAGCGCTCTAGCTTGATCATGTGCTCTGAAGCGGGCGTAAAAAGCTTAGCAAAAGCAGCTGATGTGTTGGCAGTGCAAGAAAATCTTGATGCTCATGCGCGCTCAGCCCGTTATCGTTACCAATAACTGATTCAAAGATTGATAGGGGCTGGTTAGCCCCTTTTTTTAGGATACATGAGAGTAGAACAATGACGTTTACAGCAGAACAAATGCGGTTTTGGAGTCCCGAGGTTCGTGAATTAGAGCCTTATGTACCGGGTGAGCAGCCTAAAATTCAGAATTTACTCAAACTGAATACCAATGAAAATCCATATCCGCCATCCCCAAAAGTAGTCGAAGCGGTCCAAGCTGTGTTAACTGAACAGGCCGATGCCTTACGTTTATATCCAGACCCTGATGCGACTGCTTTAAAACAGGCGATTGCCAAACAGCAGCAGGTTGATATAACTCAAGTGTTTGTTGGTAATGGTTCGGATGAAGTTTTAGCACATATTTTTAAAGCTTTTTTTATCCAGAAAGAGCCAATTCTTTATCCGGATATTACTTATAGCTTTTATCCGGTGTATAGCCAGTTCTTTGCAACGCAGACCAAGCAGATTCCATTGAATGAAAAATTCGAAATTGATGTATCGGATTATGAGCAGGAAAATGGCGGGATTATCATCACCAATCCAAATGCCCCAACCAGTATCGCGCTCGGTTTAGATGAGATTGAGCAGGTGCTGAAGGCAAATCCAGATCGAGTGGTGGTGATTGATGAAGCATATGTCGATTTTGGTGCCGAATCCGCGGTACAACTGGTCAATCGCTATGACAATTTAGTGGTTTGCCAAACAACATCCAAGTCACGTTCGCTTGCTGGCTTACGGGTTGGTTTTGCCATTGCGCAAGCGCATTTGATTGCGGCACTTGAAGCCGTGAAAAACAGCTTTAACTCTTATCCAATCGATCGTTTTGCCATTGCAGCAGCGGTGGCTTCCTTTGAAGATCAGGCTTATTTTGAAGCACAATGTGCCAAAGTGATTGCCAGCCGGGAAAAACTGGTCGATGATCTGACTGCTTTAGGTTTTGAGGTATTGCCATCGAAAGCCAATTTTATCTTTGCCACACATCCACAACATGAAGCTGCGCAGTTGGCTCAACAATTGCGAGAGCAGGGCGTTATTGTGCGTTATTTCAATAAACCACGTATTAATCAATTCCTGCGTATCACGATTGGGACCGATGAGCAAAACCAGCGTTTAGTGGATACGCTTAAAACGCAAATTTTATAAATCTATATTAAAGCTTATTGTTTAGAAATCTGCCATGTATTGAGTAAATCCAGCATGGCAGAAATTTTATCAAAGCATTCCTGATATTCGGCTTCTGCATCAGACGCAATGGTGATGCCGCCACCCGCCCACATAGATAATTGATCCTGATATTTCTGAATACTACGAATCAAGATATTCCAGCTGCCTGTACCATCGAAATTAAAATAACCCAAGCTGCCACAATAAGCCCCACGTGGTGCACCTTCAAGCTCTTCAATGATTTGCATGGCCCGAATCTTTGGTGCGCCAGTAATTGAACCGCCAGGCAGCGCCGACAATAACATTTGCATCGGATTGATGTCTGCTTTTAAGCTCGCCGTAATTTCACTGACCATATGGTGAACCTGATTGAAGCTTTCAATTTCAAAGAGCTTAGTGGTTTCAACAGAGCCTGTTTCAGCATAGACACTGAGATCATTACGTAAAAGATCTACAATCATGACATTTTCAGCTTGGTCTTTTTCAGAGTGACTGAGTTTGTCTTTTGACATTTGATCTTGTTGTGGATCATCAAAGCGCGGCATGGTCCCTTTGATCGGACGTGTTTTAATTTTCCGGTCAGCCTGAAACTCAATAAATAATTCAGGTGAACAACTCAACAGCTCGAAGTCATCGAGTTTGAGGTAGCCCGCGTAAGGCGCATGGGTCAGTTCCCATAAATCATTGGCACGGCTTAACAGCGAACCCTTTGCATGCGCGGTAAACTCTTGAGTCAAATTAATTTGATAGCAATCACCTGCTTTGATGTATTCCTGTACCTGTTGAAAGGCCTTTAAATACTGCTGTTTTGACCAACGGGTCTGACATTTCTCAAGCAGATAAAGAGAGGGAGGTGTTTGAACAGCTTGATTGATCAAATCCGAGATCTGCTGAAAGATGAATGCTGCTTGCTGTTCATCGCTGTGAAAATACCAGCCATCATTCTCATACTTTAAAAAAGTTGAATATTGACCTAGGAAAAATCCAGGTTGATGACGTGAATTTACTTCAACAAATTGCTCTGCGCTATAGTCATAGCTAAAGAAGCCAATATAGCCACCATTAAAGGCGACGCTATCAGATGTCTCAGAGGTAAACTTAAACTTTGAGAATGCGGTAAGTAATGACGCTTCAGATGTTATTTGATATTGATTAAATTGAATTTGTTGAAATTGCTTTAATTCGGATTGTTGGAAAATTAAAAATTCTTGCGGTAAAAAGGCAATAATGGGCGTATTGTGGTCATATAAGTAGACTAAACCTGTTAATTCATACAGTTGTGCAAGAAGGTCAAATGCAGAAGTGAGTTGCGTGTTAAGCTTTTGCTGAAAATAAGACATAAAAACGGAAATACTTACAGATACATTTGATGGAATGAATTGTACTACATCCAAAAACACTGGACTGACATTTATAATCTGATGACGTAAAAAAACGGCAATTTAGTGGTAATAATACGAACTGATTTTTGCTTTAGGAGATGGATTGATAGGATAGTCACTCAAATACTGAAAAACGCATTTTTGTATACACTTGTAACCATAACCTTCTGAGTGGATAAATGGCCATTGCTGAATAGATTTATCTGCATTGTTGTAGATGAAAATAAAAAATAAATATAATTTACAGTGGTTTAAAAGTAATTTATTGAAATAAGAAAGTGGGTGAATTATATGCCGTTTGTCGGGTTGTACTTAAAAAGCAGTTAACAGGAGTTGAACATAAAATAACAAACAGGTAATTTAGTAATTGCTAAGCGAACTACTCAAGGATTGGAAGTTCTAGTTGTCATTAATAAAAAAACGACCGTGGACAGTTTAGAGTAGTGAAAGTCAAAAAATAAATGCTCTTGGGAGAGTGCTCAATGAAAATGTTTACTAAACTTGTTTTAGTTTCTTCAATGGCGATTAGCGCAAATGCAATGGCTATGCAGTCAATGGATGATGCTGCACTAAGCGCTGCAACAGGTCAAGATGGTCTTAATATCGGTCTAGGAATTTCTAGAGTCGAAATCGAAAAAGTTTTAATTCATGATAATGATGGTTTGGCTGGTGATGAAACAAATGCTGGCGCGATCGTCATTAAAGCAAATGGTACTGGTCAGACTACTGCAAATGGTATTGTAATCAATGCGCCAATGAATGCTGATGGCACAGCACTTGATACTACACGTGCTTTGGCATCTCATAACCTTGCTGATTTAGTGATTGATACAGATAAGGGGACAGGTACCAATGGTGCATTCTTGAACGTTGCTGCGGCAGTGTCTGGTCTAGATATCTATATTGGTGAAATCGGTGTATCTGGTTCAAATGCTGCAAGCACAACTGCAGTACGTCGTGGTAATGATGATGCAAACTACAATGCTATTCTCTCTGGTTTAACACTTAAAACTGGTTTAACTAGCGCGAATATCCAGTTAGGTGCTGCTCCACAAGGTGCAATGATCGTGTTGAATACCACGATGCAAGGTGGTTTGGAGCTTAAGGATCTTGGTATCGTAGATAGTTCAACTAAGCAAGGTACAGGTGACGGTACTACGGGTAACCGTGCGGCTGGTCAAATCTATCTTGACAGTATTAAAGTTGCTGACGCTTCTGGTGCGGACTTAACTGTAAATGCCAAAGTAAGTGTGGTGGGTAAAGAAGGTACAAATAACGGTTATTTACGTATCATTACAGGTTCTGGTGCTTCAACTCCGGCAACTGATGCATATATCAAAGGTGTACATTTAGGTAGTAAAGATGCTGCATCAATTGGTGATGTTGAAGTACAAGGTCTACAAACGTACTACAACAACGGTACAGCAAATGTGAAGGGATCTATGATCACAATTTCTGGTCACTAAGTTTCCTTTAAAAAAAAGCGCACATTGTGCGCTTTTTTTATTTTTAAATATCGATAATTAAAGCAAAAAATGAGAAATGCTGTATTGATCACAATAGTTTATTAAAATTTTACTTAATTCTATTTTTCATTACATTTCGTCAAAAAAAACTAAAAAAAAGCTGTTTTTTTCTATAAAAAAAGGTATCTTCAACAGACAGGGATGTAGTGTTTTTAAACACTAAAATAAAACGAATAAGGCAAGTTGTGCCATAGTTAGAAAAAGAGACTTATGTTAGAGATCGCTTTAGGCTCAGCATTGATGTATTACTTTACAACGCAAGCCTTTGAAATTGAGAAAAAGCCAGAGGGGACTGTTCATTACACAGAAACTCTCGATTCCCGCAATCCTTCTTTTACTCGTAATCATCGCGAAGCCGTGGTGATTAAGCCTGCTGTTGAAGATCAATTCAGAGGAATTGTACGTCAAGCTTACGACTATAGTTGCGGATCTGCTGCCTTAACTACACTATTAAATGGTTATGGTGGTTTGCGCTTGACTGAACAACAGACAATGACCGGTTTGCTTCAATATGGTGAGTATCAACGTATTATTGAGCGTCGTAGTTTCTCCTTGTTAGATATGAAGCGTTTTGTTTCAGCATTGGGGTTAACAAGTGGGGGATATCGCGGTGAATTCTCTGATCTAACTGCATTAAAACAACCTGCAATTGTTCCTATTACCTATGCTGGTTTTAAACATTTTGTAGTCTATAAAGCATATAAAGATGGAAGAGTCTATGTCGCTGATCCAGCTTTAGGGAATATCAGCTTTGATGAGATTCGGTTTAAAGAAATCTGGGATAACAATACTTTATTTATTGTTGATATACCTCAACAGTACCAAAAGAATTTATTGGCACTTCAAGATTCGGACATGCGTCATGTAGAAGATGCAACTGTAAATCGATATGCCCTTGCTGACATTCAGTATCCAACGCAACAGTTTGAGAAACTTGCAGATAAAGGATCAACTATGCGTCGAGTACTGGATACCAACTCTACATCAGATACTTACAATCAACCGATTACGACGTATATGCGCTTATATTACAAGCGGAAATAGTGAAGAAAAATCAGTAAAATTAATGTAATAGGATGCAAAGTAAAATGAATCATACATGGATGAAGATGACTGTGCTGGCGTTGAGTTTAGGCGCAATCACATCAACACTTTACGCAGCAGAGGAGCAGCAACCTGGAGTTGAATCTACAGCACCTCAAACAGATGAGGCAGCAACTGTAAAGTCTGAGACCACCACTTCTACAGAAGCGACAACAGCAAGTCCTGTTGCACCAGTGGAGGAAAGCAGTCAGGCTGATCAGGCTGCGAGTGCTTTACAGAAAAAAGAAACGGATGCGACGCAAGAAACCAACCTGCAGGAGGTATTTACCTCGAATGAACGTCAATATTCATTGATTAAGAAAGGGGTTTTTTCATCCTACTACGACATTGACTACACTTATTATCGTGATACCCGTGTCGATGCCTCTATGGATAATGGCAACTTAAATAATCTAAGATTTGAAGAAGATGCCAATCATACCTTAACCAACACATTTACAGTACAGTACGGCTTATTGGACAATCTTACGTTGTCTGCATCATTGCCTCTCGTTGCAAAAAAAGAATTATTAAAAGATAAAACAGCTGCAGGTTTAGGGGATATTAACTTTGGGGCACGCTGGGAACCATTTCCTTTAAAACAAGGACGCTTACCTTTAGTACTATTCGGAAGTTTATCGACCAAAACGGGCGACAGTCCTTATGAAATTGGGATAGATGAACTTTCAACTGGTAAGGGCTATTACTCAGTTGGGGTCGGCGCAAGTACTCGTAAATATATTGATCCTGTTGTGTTATTTAGCTCTGTATCTGTCAACTATGGTTTTAAAGAGTCAGGGTTGGATCAGGCTCGAGGCCGAAGAACGTTAGAGAGTTTTGATCCTGGTGTGAGTGGGGGCTTTGCTTTTGGTTTTGCTTACTCATTTAACTATGATGTGTCACTGACCATGTCATATCAACAAAGCTTTAATACAGGAGCCAAATTCTACTTTAAAGAAGATGAGAGTTACGAGTCAGGGGATCAAAGTAGTGCCATGCTATCTTTTGCTTTAGGAGTTCGTGTTTCTCCTGAAACAATTGTTAATGGTACGGTGGGTATTGGCTTAACTGAAGATGCACCAGATGTGTCACTTGGTCTATCTTTCCCATTGGATATTATAGGTTTTGGCAAAAAAAATCGTTAAGGAGATGTAATGGTGAAACACCTTAAATTATGTCCTTTAACGATAGCCATATTTTTCGCTGGTTTATCTACTGTTGCTAATGCACAGTTAGGACAAGACTTATCTGTAGACTTGAGGTCGCTTGCTTTGGGGAACGCTGTAACGGCAGACCCACCGGGTATTAGTGCAGTGCATTTTAACCCGGCAGCACTTGCAAAACTTGATGGCTTACAAACCGATGTGCAAGGTATTTTGGCAAATTTTGCCATCAAACGTGATTATTCTGCACCTGCCGGTTACAACGTTTTTGGTTATTCGGATGATCCGCTAGTTTGTAATGATGGGCCTGAAATTGATTCCAATATTTGTACAGACTTTAAAGGTACAGTGCATGGGGATGTGGAATATGCCAGTATTTACGTTCCTGTTTTAAAGAAAATTGTTGATTTAGGGCCAAACTCGCCTTTAGTTGCACCGACTGCAGGGATTTCATATAAACCTCCTGGTTCAAAAGTAACTTATGCAACCGCTGTGTATGCACCTTTAGTTGCCGGCTTTGGTGCGGAAGATGGCAACCCGAGTAATTATATGGGGCAACAAGTTGCTTTGGAACGTATTACCTATTTATCGCCATCTTTTGGTTATCAGGTCAATGATCATTTATCACTTGGCGCGTCATTTGGTATGTCCTATCAGGCAATTGCCCTGAAAACGGATTTACGTTTTCCGAATGAAATGATTGGCGTATTACGTATGGTCGATGAGGTGGTTTGTCGGCCATTTAAAGACAATGGCGATATCATTACTGATTTATTACTATTCGGTATTTGTAATGCCAAAGAAGGGATGAACCCGTTTAATAAAATGGGAGCCATGGATGTTTCCTTAGAACAGTCCTTAAGTCCAAGTTATAACTTAGGCCTACTTTGGGAACCAACTGATAACTTTAGCTTTGGTATGGTCTATCAAAGTGAAGCCAAAATGCGCTTAAAAGGCAAATATTTAATTGATAATGCAGTAGCACCTCAACAGCTAGTTGCTGGATTAAATTCGTCTGCAACGGGGCAGATTCTTGCTGCAATTTTGGGCTTGCCTGGGTATGTACCTGATGTAGAGTCTGGATTGGTTGCGATGGATTTCAAATATCCTCAGCACTTTAAAGCAGGGATCAAATATAAGATCTTTCCAGACTTGCAAATGAACTTTGACGTCGGCTGGACAGACTTCTCGGCTTGGGACAAATTTAGGTTTGAATTTGACCGACAAATTTCCTTACTTAAAGTGGCCAAGCTGTTATCCAATGATGTGACAGACCGCTCTCTAGCTTTACCATTACGCTTCCAGTCTTCTTGGCGTTGGGGGATCGGTTTTGAATATTCTGCGACAGATCGTTTGAAATTACGAATGGGATATGAACCTCGTACTAGCTCGATTCCAGATGACAAGCGAAATACTATGGTACCGATTAATAATGCGCAATTATTCGGTTTAGGTATTGGTTACCGTTTCGATCAGGATACCGACCTGGATTTATCATTAGGTTTCTTACGCAGTCGGGATGATATTCCAGCCAATACCAGTAGCTTATCGAATCAGACTGGGGTAGGTAATATCCTGTTAAACCCGTATGCAGGGCTAAATGTAAAAACCAATACTAAAGTTACTTTGCTGGGCATTAACTACAGAACAAAATGGTAATGTATAAAATGATTAAACAGCCTCTACTCGTGACTTTGTTCTTTGCTCTGACAAGTGGAGGAGCTGTATATGCAGAAGAGGGCTTTTATACGATCATTGGTCCAGATGGTCGGCCAATGATTATTCCTCAGAAAAAACAATCTCAGCCTGTAAAAACCCTACCAGTTCAGCAAAAACAGGAGAAGGTAGCACAGCTTGAGAAAGTAGAAAAAGTGGAAACAGTTGTGGTGAAGAAAGAGCAGCAAGATCAAGTAGTCGCTTCTTCCAAGCCCGCTGCTACAATGGTAGTGCCTAAAGCACCTGCACTACACAAACAAGATACAGCGGCGAATGTTTCTCATCCTCCTATCATTGCACCTGCATCACCTAAACAAGTAAAAAATGCAGAAGAGATTAAACAACAATCACAGCCATCTGCAGCAGAAATAGCACTACCTAAAGTGATATCAGCACAGAAATCACAATCTGTTGATATTGATCCGATTATTTCGACTAAACCACTTTTGACAGCAGAAAAGCCGAATAAAAAAGCGGTGATAAAAAGCCAGCAGCCAGTTGAAACCGTGAATGTTGAAACTTCTAAGGAAGCTCCTGTTTCGAAAATTGATGGTGTGGAATACGTAAATAATGAGTATTTAGAAGATCAAGAATTTAACCTTGATGGCAAGAAACGTTTTTATACAATGCCAGATGGGACGGGTCGTATGGAAACAATTGAGCGTAAAAAAGGTGTAAATCAGTCGATGCTCAATAGATTATTGAATCGCAATCCTAAACCTGAAGCACCAATTGTTTTATCCAGTACTTATATTCGTTTATCTGCAGAGGATTTGGCAGCAACGTTTGAAAATGATCGTTGTTTTTTAAAAGATTATAAAAAATCAATTAAGACCTTAACCCCTAAAAAGGAAGTTGGTATCTGGCCGAGAAAGCCCTTAAAAGAAAAGTTTGAATATGAATTGGTTAAGCTAGATCATTCCGTAGAATATATGCAAATTGCTTCTTACGCCTCAAGTAATGAAAAGCCTGTTTATTATTGGCCATTGGTGGTCTTTTTAGATGGAAAAGGCTGTGCGCAGGAGGCCGTAAGTGGTTTTAAAAATAATCTGGTGAACACAACACTGCTGCAACACTCAGCCATTCAAGGGGTGGTAAAAATTCCCCCGAAAGCGGAGTATATGATGATGACACCACTTGCTTCTGCAATTGATGTACCTGAAAGTGAACTCACAAATCAAGGCCAGATAAGGATCTCTGCTTTAAAATAAGCATTAACAGGATTGAAATGTATGAATAAGAAAATATTATTGCCTTTTGCAGTATCTACACTTGCAGTGATGTTACATGGTTGTGGTGGTGAAAGTGCCAAGATTAATGAAAACCCAACCAAAGGAGTAGAAGGCGTTACTTCAAATACCAGTTGTAATGTGAAAGAAGATACCTGTTTAAAGTTTGTGCTGGATTATCCGATTGCCGGGCTTAATTTCGATTGTAGTTCAGATAAAGTCAATCATTTTGCAACAAAAATGGAGGGGAATCTTGCTACGGGCGCATGTAAGTTGGGAGATAGCATTACTTTTTATCTTCAAGGTGAGGACAGTGCACGTAAAATTAATCTGGGTTCAGTGCAACTCGATAAGATCACCAAACTCAAAACAGCCACTTATTCCCGTATCCGTATTCTTGATTTAGCAATGGGTCTCACAGGAAAAACACCAACAAGTGTAAGTGCAGATGACGAAACCATACGCGTGGCAATGGCTTTAGTTAAAATTCTCCAGAGCCAGGGTGTTGCGGATAATCGTAATGTGATTGGTGACATTCAGCAGATTGAATTCACAAAAGAAAAGAAAAATACGCTTGCGGAAATATCTCAGGATGTTGGTGTAAATGAACTCAGTAGCGGAGCATATGCAGAAATTCTGAAACCTTGGCTGGACGTGAGTGAAGTTACTGATGAACAAGCCTTGGCTATCGTTACTCAGCTACTAAATCTAAGTCAGGTCGGCGTATGGTATGCGGAATTACCGCTCTTTAAGGCAGGAAGTAATGGGGCTGTTATCGAAACGCCAAATGAAGGAAGTGGCGTATTCCCAGATGGCTTGTTTGGATGCAATAGAGACCTTTATAAGGACTGTTTGAATGCTACGGATGAAAAAGGCGCAACCTTACGCCACTCTATGGGACGTTTTGAGTTATTGACAGATCGTCAAGGATATATCCTCGGTTATGGTCAACAATGGCGAGGTAACCCGATTATCACCAATAATGTGGTTGCTCCACCACTTGCATTAATTGGAAGTGCTAAACCAGAGAAGATGCAAGTTCAACCGCAAAAAAACTGGTTTAATTCGATTAATCAGGAAATTAATCCGGAGCAACCTTTGCGTTTCATGTTAAATAACAACTCCGCTGAAGATTTATTAATCACACAAGGTAAGTTGATTAATGGAACAAATATTGCCAGTACTGAAGCGGTTTATCGCCAACTCACTAAAGCTAAAAGTACTGATCCATTTAACAATGCAAAAGATTTAGGTTTATGGCAGCACAATATTGATGGCATTGCCTATAAAGGTGTAACCGATGTCTTTAAATTTAATCCGGCAAGTTATTTATCAAAAGATGTGTTTACTACAGAAGCAAATGTCAAATCTGGACAACGTTATGCATTCCCTCTCTATGCAACCCTAACGTTTAAATTCCAAGATGCCAGCATTGCCCCTGTTGATTTAGGAATTTTGATTGATCAACATGGAGATATTCGAACCGATATCAAAAAAGATGCAACCGCAACAGATATGTCGGGTAATTGTGCCCAAGCTGAACCTCAGGCGGATGGTACATATTTAGATGAGTTTGGTGTAACACAATATCGAATTGGTACCACAGGTGGTGCAAACTCTTCAACAAATGATAAGTCAGTAACCGTACGTATGATTTTCTCAAATCCGAAATTTGGCGTACTTGAGGGAATTTTACTTGGTTTAAACTTTACCTCTTTGAATAACAAACAAAATATTAGTGGTGCAAAAATCAACGTGTTTAACTTGCTAAATGGGGAAGCGAATGGAATTAACTTGACCAACTTCTCTGACAAGACCGTTTCATGGTTGAATATGCACGGAGTTTATCTGACCTCTTATATCACTATATATGACCATAAAGACACGGATAAGAGTAAATTGATTGCACCAACAGATGCGGAACGTGCCATCGCTAAGCGTTATACGGGTACCGCAAGTATTAAGGTTGCAGACCAAAAAATTCCAGCCTGTAATGCGATTAAGATAAAATCTTAAAGGATAGTCACAATAAAAAAGACCGCGGCAATGCGGTCTTTTTTATTTAGCCGGTATGGTCCAGGCGTGTGCCGAGTGTTTCTAAATGTGGAGGGAATTGTCCACTTTTACGATCAGCAAAATAATGTCTGAGTGTTTGTTCTACACTTGGGAAAGCCAGTTCTTTCCATGGAATTTCATGTTCTTCGAATAAGCGGCATTCGATACTTTCTTCACCGGCACCGAACTGTCCTTGTTTTAACAGAGCTTTAAACAGGACATAAATCTGTCCAATACGCGGAATATTGTACATACAATACAATTGTTCGATTTCAACTTCGGCTTCAGCTTCTTCTCGGGTTTCGCGTGCTGCCCCCTGTTCCATGGTTTCAAATAATTCCATGTAGCCTGCAGGTAAGGTCCAGAGACCATAGCGGGGTTCAATGGCGCGGCGGCACAGTAAAACTTTATCATCCCATAAGGCTAATGCACCACAAATCACTTTGGGATTTTCATAATGAATGTTGCCGCAATGTGTGCAGACCAATCGTGATTTATGATCACCCAGTGGAATTTTTGCTTCAGTTTGATGTCCACACGCAACGCAAAAGCTCATAATTATCATCAGCCGTAGAGATAACTCAGCATAACCGAATTTTGATGACTTCGCATCATGATCTATGATTGCAGCTAAAAATTCGGCTATGATGCTGATTAAGGAAAATGAGAACAAGAGATAATTGAGATGGAAGAACCATCGTTAATCGCGCTTTTACAACAACGGTTACGTTTTTCCAAACGAATCCAGCAGGCGGATGCTGCTGTATTGATTGCGATTACCCAGGAAAGTCAGCCTAAAGTCTTGCTCACCCGTCGTTCGATGCAGTTGTCGCAACATGCAGGGGAGGTTTCCTTTCCAGGAGGGAAACGTGATCCAAGCGATACCAGTAATATTGTGGTGGCGCTCCGTGAAGCACAAGAAGAAACTGCACTGAATCCCTTTGATGTAAAGCTCTTGGGTGACTTGCCGATTCAGCGGGCGCGTAGTGGCTTGTCTGTTAAGCCGATTGTCGGGCTGATTCCAGCGCAGGTCGAACTGATTGCCCAGCCGACCGAGATTGACCGGATTTTCTTTGTTCCGCTGCAAGAACTGATTGATGCTCCCCCTTTACCTTATGAAGTGCGTTTAGCCCGACAATCGTTATATTTTCCAAGCATGCAGGTAGACAGTGAAGTGGTCTGGGGGCTGACTGCGCGGATGCTGGTGTCATTATTTCAATATGGGCTAGGTTATCAAAAAAGCTGGCCTTTCCTGGTGAATCCACCTCACTTTGGTATTGCAAAGTTCTAATTTTTTTATGAGTTTTTAATCATGATGTATACCTATCAGGGATTGAGTCCGAAAGCTTTACATGAACCTTGGGATGGCTGGGTTGCACCAACGGCTACTGTCATTGGCCAAGCAGAACTCGGTCGGCAGGTCAGTATCTGGTTTGGCGCCGTGGTGCGTGCCGATAATTGCGTGATACGGATTGGTGATTTCTCCAATATTCAGGAAAATGCAGTTTTACATACCGACGCCGGCATCGAGTTGAATATTGGCGAGTATGTGACGGTCGGGCATAAGGTGATGTTACATGGATGTACGATTGGTGATAATTCATTGATTGGCATGAATGCGGTGATTTTGAATAATGCAGTGATTGGCAAAAACTGTATTATTGGTGCCAATGCCTTGATTCCAGAAGGGAAAATTATTCCAGATAACTCAGTGGTGATGGGCTCACCAGGAAAAGTGGTGAAAACACTGGATGAACAGGGCGCTGCACGTTTGCGTTTAAGTGCCTTGCATTACGCAGAGCATTACAAAAACTTCTTAAATCTGGAACCCTTTACTTTTTAACGCCTATTTAAAAATGAAGTCTTAAGGTAGCTAGATTTATACCTGGCTTTTTATGGAGATAAAAAAGCCAATAACTCGCCTATCGCGTTTGAGTGGAGTATGATACTCGACGTTTTTTATCTGTTTCGGGCTAAGGTTTTTGCATGAAGTTGCTGGCATTGGAATCTGCAAATGAGCAGTGTTCTGTTTCATTGATTGATGATACTCAAGAACTCTACTTTCAGTTGGATGACCGACCGAAAGCACAAACGCAAACCATTTTGCCCTTAATCGAACAAGCTCTATTACAGACACAAAGCCAACTTGCTGATTTGTCGGCAATTACATTTAGCCGGGGCCCGGGTTCATTTAGTGGGGTGCGAATTAATGCCGCTGTTGCACAGGCATTGGCTTGGTCACAGGATTTACCGGTGATTCCAGTTTCCAGCTTACAGGCTCTGGCACAGGCCGCTTATCGTGTTACAGGTTTAGCGCAAGTCACCGCGGTTCTGGATGCGCGTATGCAGGAAGTGTATATCGCGAATTTCAGTCTGGATGAGCAGGGCATAATGCAGGCGCTGGATGAAGAAAAATTAATGAATTACCAGCAAGCAGCTGCGTATTGCAAATTTACGCCGATTGGCTCGGGTTCAGAATTAATTAAGCCAACAGGAATAGACTCTGCTGAGGCTTCCACTGAAAACACCGCATGGGTACAGATTAAGGCAACGGCACAAGACATTGCGACCATTGCCCGTGTATATGCGGCACAGCAAAAATGGGTTGATGCTGAGCAGGCATTGCCCGTGTATTTGCGTGATGATGCGTGGAAAAAAATTCCAGAACAAGGTAAGGCGAATTAAGGTTAATTATGGATCTTTTATTGCTATTTAAAGCAGCAATTATGGGCTTGGTTGAGGGGATTACCGAGTTCCTGCCCATTTCAAGCACAGGACATCTCATTTTATCAGGTCAACTGCTTGATTTCTGGACCATTGAAAAGCGCGATATGTTTGCTGTCGCCGTACAGATTGGTGCAATTGCTGCGGTGATTTATGAGTATTGGGGCAAATTGTGGGGCGCGCTAATTGGTGCGCTCACAGGACAGGAACAGGGCCGCCGTCTAAGCCTGAACCTGATCATTGCCTCTATTCCGATTGTGATTATTGGCCTGACTTTTGGTGATGTGGTTAAAGCCTATTTATTTAATGCCATTACTGTTGCGATTGCCTTGATTGTCGGTGGTTTTATCATTTTATGGGCGGAACGTCGCCCGCATCAGATCGTTACCAAAGAAGTGGATGATCTGAGTTTTAAGCAAGCGACTTTAATTGGTCTGATTCAGTGTCTGGCCTTGATTCCAGGAACTTCACGTTCAGGGTCAACCATTATTGGCTCATTATTCTTGGGTGTATCTCGTAAAGCCGCAGCCGAATTCTCATTCTTCTTGGGAATTCCTGTATTGATGGGCGCTGGCTTGCTGGATATGTACAAGATGCGTCATGACTTGCACAGCAATGACATGCTGGTGTTAGCCGTCGGTATTATCGTTGCTTTTATTTCAGCCTTGGTGGTGATCCGTGCCTTGATTCGCTATGTGTCCAAGCATGACTTCACCGCTTTTGCCTATTATCGTATCGTATTTGGATTGTTTATCCTGGCGACGTGGTGGACAGGTTGGGTGCACTGGTAATGCAGATGCAGTGTTACTATCAAGCGGAATATGAACAGGCATTTCAGCAACTGAAAAGCCGTTTGGCTGAATTGAAGGTTCAGTTGAACGGTCAAGCGGTTGAAAAGATCAATGCCCGTTTTTTACGTTTGAATCCAGAGATGGCTTTGGTCATCGATAGCGATGGGCTTAGTCTGGCTGCCAACGGCATGAAAATGCAGCCGGACTGGCGTGCCGAGATTCCCCGTTTAAAAAGAGCCAGCTTAAAATCAGAGATGATTGCCAGAGCCTGCCAACTGGGGGAAAAGCCAAGCTTGATCGATGCAACTGCAGGTTTGGGGCATGACAGTTTACTGATGGCCTATTTGGGTGCTGAAGTTCGGCTGGTTGAGCGCCATCCAATCCTGTTTGTATTACTGGAATATACCAAAGTACAGGCCGAGCAAGATCCGTTTTTAAAGTCGTTCATGTCGCGTATTCAACTGATCTATGCCGATTCCAACAGCTATTTGCAACAACTGGTCCAGCAAGGTGAGCAGGTCGATGTGGTGTATCTGGATCCGATGTTTCCACAACGGGATCAGAACCAGCAAGCAGTAAAAAAACAGGCTCAGGTCAAGAAGCAAATGCAGTTGTTACATCTGTTGTTGCCTGAAGATGGGGAAATGGATCTGGGTGATCAACTCTTGCATCTGGCCAGCCAGATTGCCAAACGAGTGATCGTGAAACGCCCCCGACATGCGGTTTATCTGGCAGATCAAAGCCCTGATCACCAATGGCTAGGTGATGCTTGCCGTTTTGATGCATATTTTCCAAAAGGTTAATTCTAAATCAGATTCAAATGATTGTTTGGCTTGCGTCAATGCTCGGTAAAGTTTTGTGATATAGTGTAAAAGCATGATTGCTAAAAAATTCTTGTCGAGCTTACACTACAGTCACGCATTGCGTCTTTTAGGAAAAGTACTGCACATTCAAATATTAGGATGGCATATTTTCAGTTTAGGCTTGAAAAGAGAAACTCCCGAAGAATTTTATGATAGACCTCAAACCGTCCATTAATCTCTGGCATGATTTTAAAAGTAACCAAATTGCTGGAATGTGGTTGTTCCTCGGGTCTCGCCGTTCCTTACAGGTTGTACATCCATCCATTACCCAGCTGATTCTCTGGGGAATTCTCGGCGGCTGTACCAACTCACTGTATAGCTGGCTGGTGGCCGGACAAATGGGGGAATTTAATTCCCAAGGCTTGATCGGCTATGCACTATGGCCTTTTATTGCACTGATCGTGGGTATTTTTCTTTCGCAACGGATGAATCAGCCACGTTTGATGCTGGTGCCTGCCTTATTGTGGCTAGTGCTTGATACCAATATTCTGCTATTACAATGCATTATCCAGTATCTGGGTTCTAACGGTTATCTGAATTTTATTCCTGACAGTATCTATAACGGTTTCTTGCCACCGCTGTTTGTTGGACTATTTGTCTGGCAAAGTCTGGCCGTGATCTGGGTGTTTTCACGTGCTCTCAACTGGCCGTGGTGGGAACGTGCACTGGTCTTTGTGGCAACCATTGCAACCATGGTGGTATGGCAGCTTTCCGTGAAGGATCAGCCGATCTGGAAAGTGGAGCAGACCCCGCCAAGTTTTGCCGAAGACGCCTTTTATGCGCAAAGCCATTTGCTGGATAAGGCACTGGATCAGATTCAGTATGGCGATATTGCCCAAAGCCACTGGTATTTTATGGGTGTGGCGGGTGATAGCTATGTGGATGTATTCAAGTCGGAAATTGAACGCATCAGAGAACAGTTCGATACCCGTTTTGGCACCTTTGGCCGTTCCATTATGCTCATCAATAACCCGGCGACCCGTCTGGAAGTGCCAATCGCATCGAAAACCAGCATGGAACTGGCGTTACGCCGTATTGGTCAGCAAATGAATCGTGATAGCGATGTCTTGTTTCTGTATATGACATCGCATGGTGAGCGGAATCATTTTGAAATTGAAAATGCACCGCTGAATCTGGATCAGGTTGATCCAAAATGGTTAAGAGAAACGCTGGATAAATCTGGGATTCGCTGGCGTGTGATTGTGATCTCAGCCTGTTATTCGGGCAGTTTTATTCCGGCTTTACAATCACCGGATACTTTAATCATTACTGCTTCTGCGGCAGATAAAACTTCTTTTGGCTGTAATAACGAAGCAGACTATACTTATTTTGGTCGGGCGTTTTTTGATCTGGCGATGCGCGAACAATCTTCAATGAAGAAAGCCTTTGAGCAGGCCAAACAGACCGTGACCAAGTGGGAAGTGGCACAAGGTGTTGAACCCTCTGAACCGCAATGGTCGATGGGCCGTAATATGGAACTGATGCTGCCACAGCTTGAACCGTATCTGTTCCCGACACAAAATATTGCATCAACAGACATTACAAAAACACAGGATGATGAACATGCAGCTACTGCAAAAAAACCGTTGTTTTGAGGGTGAGCAACGTATTTATCAACTTGATTCTCAACACCTTAAAGGCAGCACTAAAGTCGGTGTCTATTTGCCACCCGCTGCATTGGAAGGCAAAGCATGTTCAGCCCTGTTTTATCTTGCAGGCTTAACCTGTACCGAAGATACCTTTGCAATTAAAGCGCATGCACAACGCATGGCGGCCCGACTCAGCCTGATTTTAATTACACCTGATACTTCTCCGCGTGGGGATGATGTTGCACAAGGTGATCATTGGGATATTGGGCAAGGGGCTGGCTTTTATATTAATGCCACCCAACAGCCTTGGGCTGAGCATTATCAAATGGAGTCTTATCTGGTTGATGAGCTTTATGCACATGTTTTACAAGAATTCCCGGTCGCTGAAAATCAGGTCGGAATTTTTGGTCATTCCATGGGCGGACATGGTGCATTGACCTTAGCCTTTAAATATCCGGATCAATTCAAATCGGTGTCGGCTTTTGCCCCAATCTGCGCACCCAGTATTTGCCCGTGGGGCGAAAAGGCATTTGGCCAATATTTGGGATCGGATCAGCAGCAATGGGCGGCCCATGATGCGACCGCGCTGGTACAGCAAAAAGGTGGGTTATTTGAAGAAATCCTGATTGATCAGGGACTGGATGATCAGTTCTTTGCTCAGTTGAACCCCGAGAAATTCAAACAGGCCTGTCTGGAAGCTAAGCAACCGCTCACTTTACGTCTACACAAAGGCTATGATCACGGCTATTACTTTATTCAAAGTTTTATTGATGATCATCTCCAGTTTCACGCCATTCAGCTTGAAAAAGTAGCGGGATAAAAAAAGAAGCTCATGTTGAGCTTCTTGTTAATTGTGCTGCCATTCAGCCACAAACTCCTGCTGCGCCATACGGTTTAAGTGATTGATCACCACCTGTTCGAGATGTGCGACATCTTCTTGCTGGTTTTCGATCAGTACCGCCAAATGCTGTTCATGCGGTGTGAGGGTAACGGTTGCAGTAGGCATAAAGATTTTTGTCTCTGTTTCCGTTTCTGCAACTTCAAACTTATGCTTCCAGTGATTAAGCAAACGTTTACTGATGCGTTTTCCTTCAGTCGTCGTGATGTTGGTGCTGCTATTCATATTGCTTTTCGTCCTCTTATTTCATTGACTAACATAACAAAGCATAAAGCAGATAAAAATAGTTAAGATGCAACGCGTTGTTGCAAGTTTGCAATGCTTGAATAATGACTTTGTAACAGCCCTAAGTGGGCTGAATTTGTTATAATCGCCTTATCATTTTTCTCAGAGTTTGCCAGGTCATCCATGTCCAAGCCTTATTTGATTGCTCCTTCGATTTTATCTGCTGATTTTGCGCGTTTAGGTGAAGAGGTGGAAAAAGTTCTAGCTGCAGGTGCAGACGTTGTACATTTTGATGTGATGGATAACCACTATGTACCCAACCTGACGTTTGGTGCAGGTGTGTGTAAAGCACTGAAAAACTACGGGATTAAAGCACCCATTGATGTGCATCTGATGGTTTCGCCTGTGGATCGCATGATTGGTGATTTTATTGAAGCGGGTGCAGAAATCATTACTTTCCATCCGGAAGCAACCGATCACATTGACCGTTCTTTGCAACTGATCAAGGCGGGTGGTGCAAAAGCGGGCTTAGTCTTTAACCCGGCGACACCCTTACATTACCTTGATTATGTGCTGGATAAAGTCGACCAGATTTTATTGATGAGCGTAAACCCAGGCTTTGGCGGACAGAAATTCATCCCGATGACTTTGGATAAATTACGTCAGGCGCGTCAGATTATTGATGCCAGTGGTCGTGATATTCGTCTGGAAGTCGATGGTGGTGTGGGTCCTGCCAATATCCGTGAGATTGCCGAGGCGGGTGCGGATATGTTCGTTGCGGGTTCAGCAATTTTTGGTCAGCCTGACTATAAAGCCGTGATTGACCGAATGCGTGCAGAGCTGGCTCAAGTTGGCGCAACAGAAGTTTAGTATTTTCATCCTATTTTCTACCTAGTCTTGTGGATAACTTTGTTTATAACTGGGTGGATAACCGTGTTGATAACCAAGTGGATAAGATGTTGTTAAAATAAACAAAATGATTTCAGTTGTTTATATTGGCAGCAAAATAATGGAAAAAGGACAAGTTTTTGTCCTTTTTTTATGCGCTAACTTATTTATTTTGCACTATTTTTGCGCAGTGAGTGAAAGTGGTTGGAGTGACCAATAAAACAGCAAAAGCATAATACTTTTGAATGGTGGGATAAGAATTTAAACAGTCAGGTCATTGTGCATAAAGTCGAAAGAAATTATGCTAAGCACATTCAATCACCTGAATTGATGGAAACAAGGAACCTGAAGTGCAATTTCGCAAGCAATACAGACATCTGTGGTTTGTATTCCTGATGATCTTTTTCATTGGGGGCAGCAGTGCGGCCGTTGCAGCAGTTCAAGAGGTTCATGCTCATCATTCATCTACGGTTTCAAGCTTATCCTGTCATGATCAGCAAATGATGCAACATCATGCTGCACAAAGCTTACATGCAGATCGCATGAGTCCCGGTCAATGTCATGACGGGCAAATGCAGGACCATCTGCATTGTCAGGATTGTAATAGTACCTCGCATTGTCAAAGCATCAATTTCGCTTTAGACCACAATACCCCAAGCCTTTCTGCTTCGCCATTTTTAGAGCTGAGTACGCATATCCATACGGATTATCAGGCACGTCATCTGGCAGGCTATTGGCAAGAGATTTTACGCCCACCTAGAACCTGATCTGTCTTTGCAGGCTCTTGCTCTTTCTGAAAAGGGAGCTGAGCATTTTTAAAGTTAACAGATTAGGAAATCATCATGTCCTCAAAAATATATGCTGGTGTTGTCGCTAGCCTAAGCGTATTGTTCGCACCTTATAGTGTGGCTGCAATCAAGGAATATCATCTCAATATTAATCAGGGTACTGTCAATGTGACCGGTAAACCGGTGCAACGTATCACCGTAAATGGCAAATTTATTGCCCCATTACTTGAGTTTGAGGAGGGGGATGAAGCTGTCATTCATGTTCATAACCAGCTCAAAGATCAAGATACCTCTTTACATTGGCATGGCCTGCTTTTACCCGGACTCATGGATGGTGTACCAGGCTTTAACGGTTTCAAAGGTATTAAGCCGAATGGCAGTTTTGAGTACCGTTTTAAGGTTCGCCAAAATGGCACTTACTGGTATCACGCGCATAGCAAGGGGCAGGAACAGGATGGTTTATATGGTCCTTTGGTGATTTATCCCAAAGGAAAACAGCCTGTCGCGGCCCATGAACAAGCGGAGCGTGATTATGTGGTGATGTTGTCTGATTTCCATGACACCGAAAGCGACAAGATCATGGCAAATCTGAAGAAATCAGCCGAGTATTATCAGAACCAGCGTGAAACAGTCGGTGACATCTGGAAACAGTTCAAGCAACAAGGGTTGAAAGCAACCTGGCAAGATCGTTCGATGTGGAACCAGATGCGCATGCTAAAAACGGACTTGTCCGATGTTACGGGTTATACCTTTCTAGTGAATGGTCAGACCCCGCAACAAAACTGGACCGGTGCTTTTAAGGCGGGAGAAAAGGTCCGTTTACGGTTTATCAATGCATCGGCGATGTCATTTTTTGATGTACGTATTCCTAACCTGAAAATGACCGTGGTCAGTGCCGATGGTCAGCCAGTAAAACCTGTTCCTGTAGATGAGTTCCGTATTGGCACCGCAGAAACTTATGATGTGCTGGTCGAGCCAAAACAGGCACATTATCAAATTGAAGCAGAGTCGATCGATCGTTCTGGTTTTGCCATCGGCTCATTGCAGAATGAAATGCTGACCCGTCCGACCAGTGTCCAGATTCCAAAAGCACGTCCGCGTGCCTTATTGACCATGGAAGACATGGGCATGGATCATGGCTCGCATGGTCAAATGAAAATGGGCGAAATGAACCATAGTCAGCACCAGATGCCACAGCAACAGCTGAACGCTGCAACATCCTCACAACCTGCCATGGATCATAGTGCACATGCTGAAATGAATATGAGCAAGATGGATCATAGCCAGCATCAGATTGCTCAGGACAAACAGGCTGATGCTCCTAAACAACATGTCGGTATGGATCATGGTTCACAAGAAAATATGGACATGTCGCAAATGGATCATAGTGCCCATGCACAGATGAGCATGAAAGAGATGGAGCATGGTCAGCATCAAATGGCAGACTCTTCTGCACAAGAAGGCAGGGATACTGTGCAGGGCTGGGCCAATGCGGCAACCCCAGCAGGTCAGAAAGCCTTAGCGTATGCCGATCTACAATCTTTGCAACCCCAGCCAGAAAAGTATCGCCGTCCAGCAGAGCGTGAAGTGGTTATTCATCTGGGTGGAACCATGGAGCGTTATATCTGGACCATTGATGGCAAGAAGTTTAGTGATCCTGACTTTAAGCCTTTAACGGTGCGTTATGGTGAGCGTATCCGCCTGAAATTCGTCAATGACAGCATGATGGCGCATCCGATGCATTTACATGGCATGTTTATGCAACTGGAAAATGGGCAGGCACCGCAAGATATGCCGAATAAACATACCGTGATTGTGCCGCCTGGCAAGACAGTAACAGCTTTGTTGACTGCGGATGAATTAGGGGAGTGGGCAATCCATTGTCACCTGTTATATCACATGAGTGCAGGCATGATGAGCAAGCTGATTGTTGCCAATGTAGACGATTCAAAAATGCCAGTTCAAGCCCCTGTTCAATCATCTCAAGGAGCGAGCCATGCACATCACTAAGCAAGTTTGCAAAATGAAGCGATATACACAATTGTTGGCAATCGGAGGCATGGTTTCTTCGTTCAGTGCATTTGCCTATGCGCATGAAGGACATGATCAGATGATGCAAATGGAGATGCCCGCACAGCAGAATATGCCAGTGGCTGCTGCATCTCCAATGGATCATTCACAGCACCAACACCAGCCAACAGTTCAGCAAGGACCTGAAACAGAACATGGACAGCACGACCATACGCGTGAACATGGTGGGCAAATCTATCAATCGACTCAGTTAGATAGCGCATGGTTGCTGGATGAAGATGGCAAGGGTAGGGTTAAATCTAAGTTAAAAACCTGGGTGGGCAGCGATGAAAATAAACTGTTTATCAACGCCGATTATGCCAAGGCCGAGTCTGAAAAATCGGAGCAACGTATTGCGGCCCTGTATAGCCGTAATATTTCAGATTTTTGGGATGTTCAAGCTGGCGTAAATTATCGTTATAACGCTGAGCATCAAGTCGATAAGGAACAGTTTGAAGGTGTTGTGGGTGTGCACGGCATGGCGCAATATTTCTTTGAAACCGATGCTCATCTGTATGCGGGACAGGATCAGCAATGGCGCTTTGTGCTAGAAACTGAACGTGATTTCTTGCTCACACAAAAGTTGATTATGCAGCCTTATCTGGAAATGGAATGGGTGCTACGAGATCAATCCAAATATGCAGCCAAAACCGGGCTTGCCGATGCGGAAGTCGGGATTAAAACCCGCTATGAAATTGTGAAGAACCGTGTGATGCCGTTTATTGATGTGGCTTATGGCTATAACAAGGGACGCAAGGCGACTGACTGGCAAGAAGCTACGGATTCTAAAACAGGTTGGATCTATGGTGCAGGTCTTACGCTAAAGTTTTGATATTTTGTTTAAAATGTCATTTTTTCGGGATACTGTTGGTTTATACTAACAGTATCTTTTTTGAGTCATTCATGGTGCATAAATGGCTTTCGAACAACAACACAATCCAATAACAGATAAAAATACTCACGCTACTCCGTCGGGCGAAAAGCCTCAGCACGTCTCTACTTCTCAATCTGAACGCATTCTCTCTGAGGGTAGCATGTATGTCAGTTTTTATCATATTCCGGCAATGTGCAGCGCTGCACATGAACAGCGGGTAAGACAGGCCCTCATTCCTTTTTCAGCACTGTTACTTGAACACTGTATTGATGTAGATGCCCGACATCTGGCGCTTTATCATCAAGACCCGATTGAGACTGTCACTGTGGCTTTACAGCGCCTCAATCTAGGGGCTGAGCTACAGCAAACCATGCCACATTATGAGCCTTCAGTGCTTGCAACTGCCAAGAAAAAGACAGCTACTGGTCAATTGAACCCATCAGAAAACAATACGTTAAACCAGCTACAACAGTTCTTGTCCAAGTTTCTTGCACGTTTCGCACAATGGTTAAAAACCTTACGAAAGAAATAGGGGCAGTCACTGTTCATTACTGAAATTTTCAACCGAGTTGAAACATAACAGATCACATCATGGTCTATTTTACAGTACACTGCTGGGCTTAGGAGGACGACCTCTCTCGAAAGAATCACGTTGGGACGACCCAACCCTTGATAAAGTTGAGCGTAATAAAATGGCGTGGGCAATTTTAATTTTGGCAGGTATTTTTGAAGTCATCTGGGCATACTCAATGAAGTTGTCTGAAGGATTTACCAAATTAACGCCAAGTATCGTGACCATCGTTTTCATGGTTTTAAGTGTGGTGTTGCTGTCGATGTCAATGCGCACCCTTCCGCTGGGAACGGCATATACCATCTGGACCGGGATTGGTGCAATTGGATCTTTTATTGTCGGGATCATGGTATTAAACGAACCGATGACCGCGATGCGAATGATTGCAGCAGTCTTGATCGTATCGGGTTTGATGTTGATGAAACTGTCATCAAATTAACCACTTAAGGAGAACATGATGCAACTGGTTTATATGTATATGGATTCGCCTGTAGGTGCATTAAAACTGGTTGCACATGATCAGGCACTGGTTGCGGTGATGTGGGATAACGAAGACCATAAACGGGTTCGTTTAGCCGAGCTGGTTGAAGATCGCCAGCATCCAATGTTGCATAAAGTGAAACAACAATTAGAAGAGTATTTTGCAGGGCAGCGTCAGCAATTTGACCTACCTCTGGATTTTCAGGGAACGGCTTTTCAGCAACAGGTCTGGCAAGCATTATTGAGTATTCCTTATGGGGAAACGCGCAGTTATAAAGAGATTGCAGTACAGCTAGGGAACGAGAAAGCGGTACGTGCGGTGGGCGCTGCCAATGGCAAGAATCCGATTTCGATTATTGCGTCGTGTCATCGGGTGATTGGTTCGAGTGGGGCGTTGGTGGGTTTTGCGGGTGGTTTGGATAAGAAGCAGATTTTACTCAGTTTAGAGCAAAGCCAAATTCCATAATCCGTAGTGTTAATACTCGATTTTTCTGGTTATTTAGCATAAGCTTTTAAGGCAAGGTCTGATATATAAACCTTAGTAGATTTTTGATACGCGGAAACGTCACCCGCAACCTGCGTGGTTTAAAGAAGATGCAGATATTGTATTTATGATTGAAATTAGATAAATGCAAGAAATGAACAGGTTTTGCGGGTGACAAATGGTTTTGCCTACTTTTCCCGAAAGAAAAGTAGGTCGAGCCGAAGGCTTACCCAGAAATGGGATGAAAGTTCAATAAGACTCCGATGAGAAAAAAACTCCTAATCAAATATCAAACTAATATCTTTAAAGCTTAATTAATGGAAGTTTAAAAATGGCTGTTGGTGACGTAACTATGCCACTTATGCATGTGGTGCAGGGTGTAAAAATTGGCTCAACTGAGGCGTATGTACGTTATCCAAATCGACGAGATTTAGTCATTTTTGAATTTGCTGAAGGGTCAAAGGTCGCTGGGGTATTTACCCAAAGCGCTTTTGCGGCTGCGCCTGTTCAATTGAGTAAAAAGCATTTAACAGAAAATATCCCACGTTACCTGATTATCAACACGGGTAATGCCAATGCTGCAACAGGAACAGTCGGCTATCAAAATGCAGAAGCGACTTGTGCCAAACTAGCTGAGTTAACCGGTGTACAGACCAACCAAATTTTACCGTTTTCAACCGGTGTGATTGGTGAGCAGCTCCCGATTGAGCGTTTACTACAAGGCATTCAGCCTGCATTAAATGAGTTAAATGCAGATCGTTGGGCTGAAGCGGCATCTGGCATTATGACCACTGACACTACGCCGAAAGGTGCATCCGAACAGTTCGAACTGGATGGGGTGACCTATACCATGACGGGAATCAGTAAAGGTGCAGGTATGATCCGTCCGAATATGGCGACCATGCTCAGCTTCGTTGCAACCGATGCGCCGATTAGCCAAGAACTGGTACAGCGCTTATTGCAAACCACGGTTGAGCATTCCTTTAACCGCATTACCATTGATGGTGATACCTCGACCAATGATTCCTGTATCTTTGTGGCAACCGGTTTGGCAGGTGGTGCAGAAATCCAGAACCAAGACGATGCACGTTATCAACACGTGCTCGATGTGCTTGCCCGTATTATGGATCGTTTGGCGCAATTAATCGTACGTGATGGTGAAGGGGCAACCAAGTTCATTACCGTTCAGGTTGAGGGCGGCGCAAATACGCAAGAATGTTGTGATGTGGCGTATAGCGTTGCCGAGTCACCACTCATTAAAACTGCATTATTTGCGTCAGATCCAAACTGGGGCCGTATTGTGATGGCGATTGGTAAGGCGGGCGTACCAAATCTCGACAGTAGCAAGGTTCAAGTCTGGTTGGGTGACGTGCAAATTTGCCTGGATGGTGGTGCAAACCCGGACTATACCGAAGAAGCAGGTGCTGCGGTGATGGCTGAAAAAGAAATTACCATCCGGATTGATCTCGGTCGTGGTACGGCAAAAGACACGGTTTATACCTGTGACTTTTCTTACGACTATGTGAAAATTAATGCCGATTATCGCTCATAAATTTGCGTTATAATGAAGCCTCCACAGTGGGGCTTTTTTTATAAGCTGGTTTGTGGACAGTGTGATTCTCAACAAATGATCACCCCGACACCCACGTTATAGCTTTGCAATGATGCAAGCACGCAGGATAGAGAAGACGTTTTATGAATGATGCGAATTTAATTGCGAACGAAGCCAAAAATATTGTGCAGGCGCATTTAGATCGTTTGGGCGAGCCAAAGGACAATAGCCTCAGCCCAGAAGTGAAACAAGAAAAGTTCGCTCAAATCGCAGCAGAGCTTAAAAAACGTAATGCTGTGCTTGTGGCGCACTATTACTGTGATCCGGAAGTGCAAGAGCTTGCAGAACTGACGGGTGGCTGTGTTTCTGACTCATTGGAAATGGCGCGTTTTGGTCGCGATCATCCTGCAACGACGCTGGTGGTAGCAGGGGTAAAGTTTATGGGAGAAACTTCCAAAATCTTATCCCCTGAAAAAACGGTATTGATGCCGACACTGGAAGCAACCTGCTCACTGGATCTGGGTTGTCCTGTGGATGAGTTCGCGGCATTCTGTGATCAGCATCCTGATCATACCGTGGTGGTGTATGCCAATACTTCAGCAGCGGTTAAAGCACGTGCGGACTGGGTGGTGACTTCAAGTTGTGCGGTTGAGATCATTGAGCATCTGGACAGTTTGGGTGAAAAAATTATTTGGGCACCAGATCAGCATTTAGGCCGCTATATTCAGAAGAAAACCGGCGCTGACATGTTGTTGTGGGATGGTGCCTGTATCGTGCATGAAGAATTCCGTGCCCGCGGCATTGCTCAAATGAAAGCGCTTTATCCAGAGGCAGCGGTATTGGTGCACCCAGAGTCACCTGAATCGGTGGTCGATATTGCCGATGCCGTGGGAAGTACCTCGCAACTGATCAAAGCTGCCCAGACTTTACCGCATCAGCAAATGATCGTGGCAACCGATCGGGGTATTTTCTATAAAATGCAGCAAGCAGTGCCTGATAAAGAATTATTTGAAGCACCAACTGCAGGTGAGGGGGCAACTTGCCGTTCATGTGCGCATTGTCCGTGGATGGCAATGAATGAACTGGATGGAATTTTGCATGTCTTGCAGCATGCCGATCAAGAAATACACGTTGACCCAGCTTTGGCAGAACGCGCTAAATTACCTTTAGATCGAATGTTGAACTTTAGTGCCTCATTAAAGCGTTAAAAAGCATCAAGATGCTTGTTAAATATACATTTGGTAAGGATTTTTAATATTTTTGAAAAATAGGTGTTGACGTTCCAGAGCGTCGCGCCTAGAATGCACACCGTACCGCACGATGTGCGATACACTAAAAGCTGAGAAATCGGAGCATAGCACAGCCTGGTAGTGCACCTGGTTTGGGACCAGGGGGTCGTAGGTTCGAATCCTACTGCTCCGACCATTTAAAATAATGTTGTAAAACATTATTTTAAGATCGGCGAAGTATCGCTTGATATTATTATCATCGTTATGCGCCTGTAGCTCAGTTGGATAGAGCATCCGCCTTCTAAGCGGATGGTCACAGGTTCGAATCCTGTCAGGCGCGCCATTTGGTCGCTTGGTACATAGAACTAAATTTTGATGGTGGATGTAGCTCAGTTGGTAGAGCCCTGGATTGTGATTCCAGTTGTCGCGGGTTCGAATCCCGTCATTCACCCCAATTTCGGAGCATAGCACAGCCTGGTAGTGCACCTGGTTTGGGACCAGGGGGTCGTAGGTTCGAATCCTACTGCTCCGACCATATTCTTGAAAACAAAGGAATTTCTTTCCTGAGTTAGCTTCCCAAGCAAATCTAATCACACGATCAAAGCCTATTTATTACCCTTTAATAGCATGTGTGAAAGACCATCCCAAGCATCATTTCATTCCCATTTTAATCCCGTAAATTTTTCTTATTTCGTTTAAAAACCACACGAAATGGCTATATTCTGCCTTTTGAAAAAAGAGCGGGGGTAGCGAAATTTTGAAGTAATAAAGTAATAAATTTATTTTAGTTTAATTAATTCAATAAGATAACAGGTAAGATGAAAGTAATAATTAAGTAAGGTATAAGTAATTTATTACTGTATATATTTGTCATATTTCTATATTTTTATTCTTTTATAAATCAGTATCTTATAAAATATTACTTTTAATATTACAAAAAATTACTCTTATTTGTAATATGTATTTTTCTTACAAAACAGTAACTTATGAAAACTTATTACTTTATTACCTCTGTTGTGCATGTGACCCAGACAAAGAACAAATAAACATTCCTTTTCTTGCTTCTCGCCTTTTTAAATGTTCGCTGTATATCGCTCTGTGCTGCTTTGTACCTTTTGCAGTGAAATGCAGTATCGAAAATATAGCCTAAGCAGTAAAACTCCCTAATAACGGCACGTGTTGCGCCCTGTTGCGTGATTGGCTGGCCTTGCAGTAAACCAGCCACATTTAGTTACCGCAGGTGGGGTGGGGCAACTGCGCGCGGTGATGGCTGGGGGGTATTTAGATGAGAATCACTCTCATTTTCCTGTAGGCAACAAAAAAGCCAGCATTTGCCGGCTTTGATGGTTATAGGTTTCAGTTTAGGCGATTTGGACGTCTAATTCTTTACCCATAGCGTGAAACGCATTTTCAATCGATTCGATCTTTGTTGCATGCTTCAAAGATAATAATCGATCAGCTTGTTTTTGTTGCCAATCGAGACGTCGAGCAAGTTCTGCCTTCGTCACGTTTTGAGCTAACATCTCATTATATAAATAAACCTTTGCTGCGACTAAAATAGGAAGGGCAACTAAATGTTCACCTTCCTCCGGAGCAGATGGTAATGGAATTGGAACCCGATCTTCCATATAAATTATAAAAGCTGTTTCAATTCCGTCCCGCGCTTCTTTTAGTGCATCTTCTAAAGATTCACCCACACTGTTTAACTCTGGTATATCACGAGAGCTAACCAAGAAATTATTGCCCTCTTGGGTAAGCATTAACGCATATTTCATATTCTGTGTACCTCGACTAACAGTTCGAGAAAAGTGTTTATAAACTACATGGATCAAGGGGCTAAAGCCCCAAGTCCTTTTTAATCTTCAAACGAGTGCCTTCTGGTATCTCTTTTTTTCCATGACTTGGGAAAACCGTCTTTTTTCCGTTGTATTCAATAATCATGTGAGAACCCTTACCCTTACGTAAAAATATTACACCTTGAGCTAGAAGCCACCGTTTAAATTCGTTGTAGCTCATAAACTCCAACTTGTTTAAACGATAACGCTATTATACGACATAAATGTCGCATTAACAATAATTATTGCGACAAAATTGTCGTATTAATTTATTTGTACTTTTTCTAATCAATATAAAAAAACCCTCAATGTTGAGGGCTTTTTTATAAAGGCATTAATTAAAATTAGTTGGTCAGCATATGCCCTGAATACCAATTAATAACTTAGGTTTTTTCCATAACCATAATCTAGGCCGTACCAAGTTATCGCAATCCATATTATCGAAAGAAGTATTATGATAGTAAGAAGATTTGCATGAGATAATTTATTGGAACTTTTTAAGTATCCAAGAATACCTCCAATAATAACGGAGACTAGAAGAGACCATCTACTGAAATTGATATATGCTAAGCTACAGCCTTCGGCACAAGTGTTTCGATCAATAATAGTTAAATACAAATTGGGTATGGTGTATATCAATAATATTGTCAGTACAACACCCAAAATTACGTATAAAATTTTACGCATCATTTAACCTCGAAAAATAATATTCGTTTAGCTTTTGCGTAATCAGTATATATAAACCCAGGCATATTCATGCTATTTATACCGAAAAAGAATCTAGGAATTGTTGTCCAGTTACTGGTTAATTTAAATGTATTCCATAAATCTATATGTCCACCAGAGGCAATGTCTCTTATTTCTTCAAGCCCATCTCTTTGCCAAAACTCACCAAAGAATACTATTCCTGTTCTTCCTTTAATTTTTTTTTGCCAATCTTTACCAGTAATATTTTCTGCTGGGCCAATACCACATACTGGGCGTGTTTGTAGCCATTGTGCAAATTCATTAGCTCTCGTTGAAGTGGGTAGTCCATTTAAGAGTAAGCGACCGATAGTTGCTTCATTATTTTCTGGCTTTATGTATTTTTCAGAGAATGTTGTCATTTTTATTCCAACACGATGAAATGTAACGCTTAAACGAATGGCACATTGATTTTCAAAATCATCTGGAATTTCCCCATTGATTGTATAAGGTGGGGTCTTATCATCATAAAAATTATCCCAGAGCTCTTTAAAGGTAATCGGGACGATTCCAACCATACTACAAGAAGCGACTGAGCCACGTTTAGGATTCGTTTTGACTGTTACTGTCTGATTTACTGGCATTAGGTCGAACTCCGTTCAAGTGCTTCCTCGCCCAGATATAGTGAATATGAGCCTTGTTCTACATCTTCAATACGTGGTAATCGTCCATCAGCTCCGATGGTACCTTGATACGTTCTCCCGTCATTTGTTTCTATAAAATAGGGCATACCTTCTGCGAAACTGAACTGTGCTGCAACTTGTTCATCAAAAATTTTGGTTGTTCCTGAATTGATGAAATTGCTCACGGCAGTTTCACTTACAGATGATCCAGAGCTAGAACCTACTTCCCTTAAAACAAGGTTTTGGTTTGGCTTATATGTGGCTCCACAGGTAGCTTTATCACCAGCCATGATAATTGTTCTACCAGCAGCCTGTAAGAAGCCTCGCCCTGATGATTGTGCAGAAACCATTGCTTGGCATTGAGGACAAAAATGTTTCATACCTTCAATATGTACGGGTATACCTTCAACTAAAAATGAATTTTCTGATTCTTGTACTATGCCACCGTGGTCTGTATGACAACCTTTGGTAATGAGAGCCTTCATTTTTCATCCAGTAAATTATATTGAGCTATTTAAAAAGTTTGTTTTAATAAAATTATTTAATTTTTTATTTGATATATTTGTCAATTTAAAGTTAAGCAAAGTGTATATGTTGGCCTGTTCTATTAAAAATAGAGAGCTGAAATGATGGGTTGGGTATCAAATTTAAACTATGATTAAACTAGAAATAAAAAAAGAGAAAATTACTATGCACAACATTAGTTATGTCTTTATCAGCTTATTGGGCGGGATAATTGTTCCCTTACAGCTCGCAATGATAAGTGCTTTTCGAAATTCAAGTGGTGCTTCTCAAATCCAATCAACTTTTGTACTTTATATGGGGGGAGCAATCGTATCACTGATTATTGCATTCATTCTTGATGGAGGTATCAAACCACCATTATATCAGCAAGCTTCTTGGTGGATGTGGCTCCCAGGATTTCTTGGATCTCTTTATATCTTATGTATGTTTGTTGCTGCACCTAAAATAGGAGTAACAAATACATTATTATGGGTATTCTTGGGACAAATGGTTTTTGCAACGGTGGTTGATGGTACTGGATTTTTAGGAGTAGAGATTAGAAAAATAGATGGATTAAAGTTGTGTGGGCTATTCTTTATATTTATAGGAGGCTTAATCTTAATTTATAACGAATATAGGAAGATAAATGCTTGATTCGGTATAAAAATATTTTTATAAAAATAAATTTAGGAATAATATTAATGATATGTTTTTATTTTTTTTGAGTATTGAGCTCAAAACAATGCAATGCAAGACAAAAAACAGTGGACAAAAAATATAAGTTTCAAAAATCCTTTACATCAGAACTATAAATATAGCAAAGCGCTGGAAATGGTTTTAAATGATGTTTTGGTGCCTGAATATATCCATTCAGTTATTGTATTTACCGCGCGGAGTGAATTTAAAGCAGTAATGCCTGAAAATGTATGCCGTGGTAAATCCTGGTTAAACTATATAAAAGGTTTTAATCAAGAAGTGATTAGTCCAATGAAGCAAAAAAGAGTTCGTTATCGTATAGAAAAAGAAGTACTGGAGCCGTCTTAGAAAACAGACCGACAGCATGTTGAATATTTAAAACAGAAAAAACTGGAGAAAGACTCTGTTTCGTGATTCTGCATACTTGCGATTTATTGCATATCCACTGAAAGATTTGGCGCTTGTAGTTTGATTGCGTTCCAGTTAAGTTAATTTTGATGAAGTAAAATGGTTAGATAAATACAACAGTATTGAAATGCCATGTTCGGCATACTATTGCCGCTTTTTAAAAAGAAAAAACAGAGTATTGAGATGACACAAACAGCTTTTGATTTTGTAATTATAGGTGGTGGTTCGGCAGGTTCGGTGCTGGCTGGACGATTAACCGAGAACCCGAATATTTCGGTATGTTTATTAGAAGCCGGTGGAGAGGGTAATAGCTGGCTGGTGAATACACCTGCCGCTGCAGTCATCAGCATTCCCACGAAAATTAATAACTGGGCATTTGAAACCATTCCGCAAAAAGGCCTCAATGGTCGTCGAGGCTATCAGCCGCGCGGTAAATGTTTAGGTGGATGTTCGGCTGTTAATGCCATGGTTTATATCCGTGGACATCGTAGTGACTATGATCACTGGGCAGCCTTGGGTAATACGGGCTGGTCATATCAAGACGTGCTGCCATATTTTAGAAAATCAGAACATAACGAACGTATCCATAATGACTATCATGGTCAACATGGCCCCTTAAACGTCAGTGACTTACATTCAGATAATCCTTATCAGCAAACCTTCATCGAAGCAGCAAAACAGGTCGGTTATCCACTGAATGATGATTTTAATGGTGCGGAACAAGAGGGTTTGGGTGTCTATCAAGTCACCCAGAAGAAAGGCGAGCGCTGGAGTGCGGCACGTGGCTACTTATTCCCGTATATTGGAAAACGTCCGAATCTGCATGTAGTCACTCAAGCCAAAGTTTCACGCATTGTGATTGAAAATGGCCGTGCGGTAGGCGTTGAGTATAAGCATAAAGGCCAGACCACCACGATTAAGGCCGATAAAGAAGTCTTACTATCAGCGGGGGCCTTCCAGTCACCGCATATCCTGATGCTTTCTGGTATTGGTCCACGTCAGGAGCTAGAAAAGCACGGCATTCCAGTGGTGAAAGAGCTTGCAGGAGTGGGTGAAAACCTACATGACCATCCAGATTTTATCTTTGCCTATAAAACCAAGCTGATGGATGGTACCTTTGGAGTTTCGATGGGGGGCAGTCTGGATCTATTCAAGCAGGTGGGACGTTATCGTAAAGAACGTCGCGGTCTGCTCACAACCAACTATGCAGAATGTGGTGGTTTCTTAAAGAGTCGTCCTGAGTTAGACAAACCGAACCTGCAATTACACTTTGTGATCGCCGTAGTGGATAATCATGCCCGAACCATGCATATGGGGCACGGGATTTCCTGTCACGTCTGTTTGTTAAATCCACGGGCGCGCGGTTCGGTCAAACTCAGCGGTAAGCATGTAGATGATCCATTGCTGATCGACTTTAAATTCCTTGAGGATGAACAGGATCTTCAGGATTTGGTCGATGGTTATAAAGTCACGCAAAAGTTGATGCAGGCGCCTGCTTTACAAGACAAAATCAAAGAAGATATGTTTACTGCCAATGTAAAAACCGATGATGAGATCCGTGAGGTTTTACGTCAGCGTGTCGATACGGTTTATCATCCGGTCGGCAGTTGTAAAATGGGTGTGGATGAGATGGCGGTGGTTGATCCTGAACTTAAAGTGTATGGCGTTGAAGGGCTACGTGTAATCGATGCCTCGATCATGCCAACCGTGGTCAATGGCAATACTAATGCACCGACCGTGATGATTGCTGAAAAAGCGGTGGATATGATTCGCCAGACCTGGAAGTAAACGTTTAGAGCTAAGGTTCTGCCTTAGCTCTTTTCATGTTCAGTTGGGTTGCGTGGTGTTTCCAGCATCCGTGGAAACGTAAAATGATAATGCTCGAGTGCATAGCGGAACAGTTGAGCAGGGCGCTTACCGACAATTTTTTGCTGTCCTGTTTCTTCAACTGCACCCGCTTCTTGCATGCGCCGTCTAAAGGATTTTTTTTCTAAAGTATGCCCTAGAATAATTTCATAAATATTCTGTAATTCGGTCAAGGTAAATACTTCTGGCATCAAGCTGACCGGCAGCGTGGTATATCGGGTTTTATTGCAAAGGCGCTCAAATGCCAGCTGCAGTAACTGTTTGTGATCAAAGGCCAAATCCAGTTGTAATGCCTGATCGATTGAAAGCCATTGACTGTGTTCTGCAGTGCTGGTGGCTTGAATTGCAAATTTTTCAAAATCAATCAGAGCGAAATATAAAGCAGTGATGGACCAGCCGCGTGGATCACGATGTTGATTGCCAATGGTTTCAACCTGTTCCAGATAGGGCGATTGAATGCCTGTTTTTTCCAGTAGTTTACGATGTGCTGTTGCCATTAAATCCGGATCGGTTTTTAAATCAACAAAACCACCGGGAAGGGCCCATTTGCCTTTTTCAGGAAAGTTGGAGCGCTGGATCATTAATACCTGTAACTGACCTTTTGCCACAGAAAAAATTGCCATATCGACCGTAAACAGCGGGGTGTCATAGTCGGTTTTTTGATAGTGGGCAAGGTATTCTTGTTCGGAGGCGTGGGTCACGGTTTAAACATCTCGGGCATTTGATCTGAGATTGAGTATAAATGATTTTAGATGGCGTGAGATGTTTGCTTCTGTGATGTAGGTATCAAGCTGTAAGTTAAGATGTAAAACTCGAAAGTGCCACTGGTAGGTTATCTCCCTGTTGGGCTGCGGTAACAAGCAGGTACCGTCAGCCCGTGAGTAACGAGTTAAGCTGCGCAAGATTTTTTATTGGCTTGGTACTCTATTCTCCTTTTTTCAAAAGCTAATAGATGCCTGTTTGACCGATAGATATGTCATCAATCTTGATGTAGCAATATGGCTGCATTGAAAGAGATTTTTCACATTAATCTTTCCCGAATCTGATCAAGCGAGCATTCTTTTAACAATTGACCATTTTCAAATACCGTTTGCAGTGCACCCATGTTCTCCTGTTCAAAGTTTTGTTGATCAAAGAGCTCAAAACCATTCTCAGTCTGTTCAACCCGCAATAAGCCCTTGGCTGATTTTTTAACACCAGAGTCGGTTACTGGGTCTTTGAATAGTTCACGACCGACACCGTTAACCTGACCCCAAGTGGCTTTGACGGCAAAACCAAAGCTATCGCGAGTCAAATAGTTATAGGTGTAGCTCCCGATCCCAAACACCAGATTATTTGAAGCAAAGCCTTTGGCTTGCAAACCTTTTAGGATATTTTGGGCACGCTTCAGGGTAATTGAGTCACCATAGATTAAGCCAACACGTTCGTTAAGGACTTTATAGCCTTGCGCTGTTTCGGTACCGCCAAAAATTTCCCATAGACATTGCACTGCACCTTTATAAGCAGGACTATCTTGCTCTGCCTCAGGATCACCGCAGATAATTTTCACAGGATCACCTGAGTCTGGACGGAACACCACTTTGGCAAGTCCGAGCGCATTCGGTTGACGTTTTAAAATCTCTGTTTTTAATGCCACGCTAAATTCAGTGATGACACGCCAGAAATCCCAAGTATCAGACACGATACTGACTACACCGGCAGGATAGAGTTCACAGATCAGACGTCTAAAGGTCTCGATTTCACTTTCTTCACTGCCCATACACATCACACTGTGTTCTGTGGCAGGTACTGAAACGCCTACGATACCTGTGGCATTGTAGTACTCTTCGGCATAGTCAATCGAAGCGACAGAATCTGTCCCGATAAAACTGGTCAAGTGACCCACGCCTGACTGGGCTGCATCATAGATCCCACTCATGCCACGGCTACTAAAATCATGGCCTTGAACCGGAACAAAGTCTAAAGGAGCACCCGTCTTTTCTGCATATTGGGTCAACAAGCGTTTGTATTCATAGGCAATGCTGGCGGTGGTACAGCTTTTCCATAGCTCGGCACTGAGCACAGTTTCAATATAGTTGGTTAACCAAAAGAAATTCGGGTCCGTATTGATAATAGTCAATACCGGCACCTTGATATTGACCCGGCTGCCTTCTGGCAAGGCTTTAATTTTTAATGGTAAATAGCCGAGATCGTGCAAGGCCTCGATGTGCTCGACCGGCACCGCACCTTCACCTAAGGCATTATCCATACGGCGTTGATAGGCTGCCACCACTTTGGCTTTAGGTTGATTGAAGAAGCCTTCATTCCAGGTTTCAATCAGAAAGTGTTTGATAAAGCCTTGCAGACCAAAAAATACAATCTTGTCATCAAAATCAGGCAGCATTTTGGCTAGACGTGATGAACGCGGAGTAAAGTTGGCATAAACGTATTCAGTTCCCACTGGATACTGACGACGGTGATCTGCTTTATAGAAATCAATTGCATTGAGTGGGTTAATTTTAATACTCATTTTTATTGGCCTCTTGCTTTAAATCTTAATTTTGAAAATTGATGATGTTGAGTTTGCTTGCTTCTGCTTGTGGCAGGCTATTGCTGGTAAAGACCTGATCGACCAAGCCATCAAATACCGCGAGACCTTTGCTAAAAATGCCATGCGTGACATACAAAATAATGTTTTGACAATTTAGGCTGCGGAGTTGCTTGGCAATCCCGATAAAAGTGGCACCGCCGTCACAAATATCATCGGTGATCACGGCTGTTTTTCCTGTCAAATCAGGGCTATCCACCGCCGTTGTTGTAATTTTTCCAGTGCTTGGATCGCGTTTCTTTTCACAGTGAATCACTTCGATAGCCTGTTGGCGTTGCGGATTGATACCGTTTGCAATGGCTTGAGTGCGTTGTATTGCACCAGCATCGGGACAAACCAACACGCTATTGTCAGAGTTTAAAATCTGCATCAAGGCAGGGCTTTGCTGGATGATCTCGATTGGCTCGACGTTGATCACTTCTTGAAAGCAGGTATTTTTGCGTAATAGTTCAAGGGTCACTGGGCTATGACAATCCCACACCACAATTTTCTGACGTTGCCCTGCAAATTTTTCGCTGTTGCTATTCAATAATCTGGTCATTAAATCCAGTGAGAAGGCCTGACCTTGTGCACAGATCCGGTCTTGACGTGCATAAGGAAAATAAGGGATTTCTACGGAAAGGCGAGTACCTTGTTGCAGCAACACATTTTCTAGTAATAGATAATCCATCACATCTGCGCTGTTCTGTAGAGAGGCTTTGATCTGGGTATTGGCCTGTAATTGGTTTAATAACTCAGCTTGTAGTTGAATATGACGTTCACCACCTGAAAACTGCAAAAACTCGATGGGAACATTCGCTTGAGCTGTCATAAGTTGAATCGCCATTTTTAGCTTCTCTTTTATAGTGGCTTAAAGCCAGTAAATATATATTGGCATAATGACACTATTAAATGCAAGGCTTAAATTTGATCGTTTTAATCAAAACAGACACATTGTTTAAAAATATCGATTCATCTATTTGAAGTTAAAAGAGAATATTTTTTAAACTTTTTTTAATGCGTTGGCGATCACCAAGAAGCTGACTTTGTTGCTGCGAGATATTGATATTTAGGTCATGGTTTTTGACAATTATCCTTGTCAGGATTGATGTGTGTTGTTTGCTTGGCATTGCAACAGGTCAAAGTGCTCAAGGTAAACAAGGTGAATAAAACAAAAAAGGAAAGCATCCGATGAAATCTCTGATTTGTCATAACGCTGAGTTAAAACTGGAAGACAGTCTTCAATTGGTTCCTGCAAAGGGGCAAGTTTTACTTGAAGTGGTCCGCTGCGGGATTTGTGGTTCTGATTTACACATGCAGCATCACTGTGATCACATGCATGATCTGGCTGCGCGCGTCGGTTTTAATGGGGTAGCAAAGTCCTCGGATAAACTGGTGTTTGGTCATGAGTTCTGTGGCAAGGTCTTGGATTACGGCCCCAAAACACGACGTAAATTAAAAGCAGATACGCTGGTGTGTGCCATGCCTTTATTAAATGTCGATCCGCAAGGTTATGTGCCGACCGGGCTGTCACCAAGTGCTTCTGGCGGTTATGCAGAACAAGTCTTGGTACAATCCAGTTTAATGTTTGAAGTACCTAATGGTTTAGATGCGGATCGTGCCGCGCTGACTGAGCCGATGGCGGTTGCCTTACATGCGGTACGTCGCAGCCGAATCAAGAAAAATGAACCTGCTATCGTGATCGGTTGTGGTCCTGTGGGTTTGGGCGTGATTATTATGCTGAAAGCGGCAGGTGTTAAAACCGTGATTGCCAGTGATTTTTCACCAAATCGTCGTCGTCTGGCTGAACAATGTGGTGCAGATATATTGATTGATCCTCAACAGCAATCGCCATTTAGTAACTGGAAAGAGCTTGGCTTATTAGGCAATGTTTCAGAAGCGATTAATATGGGCATGGGGATTTTTGACAAGGTTCAGACTTACTCACTACCTTGGGTCAATGCCATGCGCGTCGGCGATAAACTCGGCGTATTACCGAAACGTCCGGTGATTTTTGAATGTGTCGGCGTGGCAGGGATTATGCAGCAGATTCTGGAGGGCGCACCGTTATTCTCACGGATTGTCGGGGTGGGTGTCTGCATGCAAAGCGACAAGATTGAACCTGCATTGGCGATTAATAAGGAACTGGAAATCCAGTATGTGCTGGGCTATACCCCGCTGGAATTCCGTGACACCCTGCATATGATTGCGGAAGGTAAGGTTGATTGTTCACCGTTGATCACCGGTGTCGTAGGACTGGAAGGGGTGAGTCATGCCTTTGAAGCCTTACGTGATCCAGAGCAACATGCCAAGATCCTGATCGATCCCAAACGGGCGGGTTCAGGCATTGAACTGATCAAGTCTTAACCGTGGAAATGAGAAAAGCCGCTGTCAATGTAGCGGCTTTTTGATTGAGCTTTGATTGATACTGCCTGATTAAAAGGTTTTGGTCAGTGAGAATGTCACGGTGGAATCAATCGGATTCGAGACCTTGGCATTGGGATTGCCATTGCTATATTGCTGATAAAAACCGTCTTTATCCCAGGCTTTGCTATAGATCAGGCTGCCGGAAAGGTTATATGGCAATTCTTTGTTCACTGCAAAACTGGCATCCTGAAAGTTGGCTGCAGAAAAGTTTTTGATGCGCTGATTGCCGTAATGGGCATTGACCGACCAGCCTTGAGTAATCGGTTGATACCAGTTTACATCCAGATAACCTGAGCCACGTGAGTGCTTATTATTGCCGATGCCTAAGGTATCTGAATTATTGCCAAAATAGTCCTGTGTATAGGTAATCGCATATTTAACGCTTAACGGACCATAACTGATTTCAGGAATGATTTCTCCATAGTCAAAGCGGGTGTTGCCTGTGTCAGCCGTGGTTTTTGCGCCTGGATAATAGTAATAGGCGACTTTAGTGCCGACAGTAAAATCCCCGATCGTACGGCTATAACCGGTATACACATCCCATTCAACTGATGCATCTCGAATAAAATGATCACTTACCGTCGATGCCCAGGTGCCTGCATAAAAACCGCTGTCATGGTTGTAGTCCAGTCCACCTTGCAAGGCAGCTTTACCCCAGGTTTGCTGGAAACCACGTGAGACGTATTGGCTGGCAGCCGTGAGATTGGCAGAGTAAGGTGAGGTGGGTTCAGTGGCGTGGGTGCTTTGAAAATAAAAAGCCAAGGGTGCAATTACAAACAACGTTTTTTTCATCATTTCTCCCTGAATGAAGTGAAACCCGAAGCCGAAGCCCCGGGTATTCCCTAGAGGAATTTCCTTTTTATTGTATTGGACGTAACGGTGCTTGGCGTGCCGGGGTTGTACCCGCTTTGTAATAACCCGCCTCTGAACGCGGCAGTTTTTTGCCACGGATCTGATCGGCAATTTTTTCTGCGATCATGATGGTGGTGGCATTCAGGTTACCGGTAATGATCAATGGCATGATGGACGCATCGACCACACGTAAGCCTTGTACGCCGTGAACGCGACCTTGACCATCGACCACCGCCATCTCATCTTCACCCATTTTACAGCTACATGATGGATGGAACGCGGTTTCGGCATGGGTACGCACGAACTCATCCAGCTCGGCATCAGTCTGGATATGTTTACCCGGGCTGATTTCTTCACCGCGATATGGATCAAGCGCTGGTTGCGCCATGATTTCACGGGTGATACGGATCGCATCACGGAACTCGCGCCAGTCCTGTTCGGTTGACATATAGTTGAACAGGATACTTGGATGCTCAAACGGATCTTTTGATTTCAATTTGACCCGACCACGCGAAGGTGAACGCATTGAACCAACATGCGCCTGGAAGCCGTGTTCTTTCACTGCATTACTACCGTTGTAGTTAATCGCCACAGGCAAGAAGTGGTACTGGATATTCGGCCAGTCAAATTCTTCCGAACTACGGATAAAACCACCCGCTTCGAACTGGTTACTCGCGCCAACGCCGGTACCGTTGAATAACCATTCGGCACCAATCATAGGCTGGTTATACCATTGTAGGGCAGGGTAAAGTGAAACCGGTTGCTTACATTGGTATTGCAAATACATTTCCAGATGGTCTTGCAGGTTTTCACCGACACCCGGTAGATCATGTATCACATCAATGTCCATCGATTTCAGGAAAGTGCTTTCGCCTACGCCTGAACGTTGCAGGATTTGTGGCGAAGCAATCGCACCTGCGCAAAGCAAGACTTCACGCTTGGCCTGTGCCTGTTTCATATTGGCTTGATCTGCACCAATAATATATTCCACGCCTACAGCCTGCTTTTGATTAAACAGGATGCGGTTGGTGGTGGCATGCGTGACGATGGTCAGGTTTGGACGACCCTTGGCCATATCCAGATAACCGCGTGCTGTACTTGAACGACGACCATTTGGGGTCACGGTACGGTCCATTGGACCGAAGCCTTCCTGTTGATAACCATTTAAGTCATCGGTACGTGGATAACCCGCCTGTACGCCAGCTTCAACCATGGCATGGAACAGTACGTTGTTGCCATTTTTAGGTGTTGCCACTGAAACAGGACCATCACCGCCGTGATAATCATTGGCACCAATATCGCGAGTTTCAGCTTTTCTGTAATACGGTAAGCAGTCTGCATAAGTCCAGTCTTCCAGACCTTTCATGCTTGCCCACTGATCCAGATCCATGGCATTACCACGGATGTAGCACATCCCGTTAATCAGGGAAGAACCGCCTAAACCTTTACCACGACCACATTCCATACGACGATTGTTCATGTGTGGTTCAGGATCGGTTTCATAAGCCCAGTTATAGCGACGGCCTTGTAAAGGAAAGGCCAAAGCAGCTGGCATTTGAGTACGGAAATCTAAACGGTAGTCTGGGCCACCGGCTTCCAACAGTAAAACAGACACATCTTTGTCTTCAGTCAGACGTGTTGCAAGTACATTTCCGGCAGATCCTGCGCCAATGATAATGTAGTCATATGCTTGAGTATTCATCGTTATCCCTTTTGTATTCTGGAGAGTGCCAGTGCCATCAGCTGATGGCAGGGCACATAGGATTAATCTTGAGGGGGAAGGGTGAACGCATTAGAAAATGCTTTGATATTCACCTAACTCAACTTGAATCGATTTGATACGGGTGTAATGACCCAATGTGGTTAAGCCATTTTCACGGCCCACGCCTGATTGCTTATAGCCACCGACCGGCATTTCCGCAGGGGATTCACCCCAGGTATTGATCCAGCAGATGCCGGCTTCAAGCTGGTGAATAATGCGATGTGCCTTAGTAATGTCTTGAGTCACCACACCTGCTGCCAGACCGAAATCTGTGGCATTGGCACGACGAATCACTTCTTCCTCAGTTTCATAGCTGAGAATGCTCATCACTGGGCCAAAGATTTCTTCCTGCACAATCGCCATATCATCTCGGCAATCACTGAAAACGGTTGGTAATACATAGGCGCCTTTGGCTAGATCACCTTCAGTAGCACGGCCACCACCGATCAGAACTTTCGCACCTTGCTGTTTGCCAGACTCGATGAATGACAATACTTTTTCCATATGCGGGAAGCTGGTGAGTGGACCAAAATTGGTTTGCTCAGCCATTGGATCACCAATACGGATACGTTTTACACGCTCCACAATCGCTGCTTCAAAATCAGCCAGCATGGCTTTTGGTACAAATACGCGCGTGCCGTTGGTACACACCTGACCTGAACTAAAGAAGTTGGCCATCACTGCAATATCCGCAGCGCGGTCAAGGTTGGCATCATCACAAATAACCAGCGGAGATTTACCGCCAAGCTCCATGGTCACTTCTTTCAAGGTTGAACCCGCAGCGCTGGCCATGACTTTCTTGCCGGTTTCGACGCCGCCCGTGAACGAGATTTTTTCAATCACCGGATGTTCAGTCAGCCATTGACCAATGTCACGACCCGCACCTTGCACCACGTTAAATACACCGTCCGGCACACCCGCTTCAGTATAGATTTCAGCAAGTTTAAATGCAGTCAGCGGTGTGGTTTCGCTTGGTTTGAAAATCATGGCATTTCCTGCAGCCAGGGCAGGGGCAGATTTCCACATGGCGATTTGAATTGGATAGTTCCATGCGCCGATCCCAGCCACGACACCGAGGGGTTCGCGACGGGTATAGAAGAAGCTTGATTCACGCAGGGGAACCTGTTCGCCCTGAATGGCAGTCGCAAGGCCAGCATAGTATTCAAGTACATCGGCACCGGTCACGATATCGACAGTTGATGTTTCGCTGTAGGCTTTACCTGTATCGAGGGTTTCGAGCTGGGCAAGCTCATCATTACGTTCACGTAAGATATCAACTGCACGACGCAGGATACGAGAACGCTCCATTGCGGTCATGGCAGCCCAGACTTTCTGGCCTTGTTGTGCGCTTTGAACAGCCGCTTCAATGTCTTGTTGTGAGGCTTGTTGAAGTGTTGCGATCACTTCACCGTTGGCAGGGTTAATACTGGTAAATGTTTTACCACTGGTCGCTGCGACATAACGTCCGTGGATATACAATTGATGAACTTGTGCATCACTCATTCTGTTTCTCCTGCAAAGGCTTGTTCGCAAATTGCAATTGCGTTTTTACATAATCGTAAGCAATGGAACGGGCCAGCTGGCTGTCAAACTCATCATGACTGCTTAAACTGCCACGTAACCATAATCCGTCAATCAAAGCCGCCAATCCTCGGGCGGCAATGCTTGCCTGTTGTTTATCATCGACCAACATGAGGAAATAATGTTTCAGGTTGGAATACAGGCGTTGATCATTAATTCGTTGTAAACGTCCAAGTTCGGGAAGGTGCATACTGGCAGACCAGAAATCTAACCAGACCCGCATGGCTTGTTTGTTGACCTGACTGATATCAAAGTTGGAATCAATAATTGCCTTGATCTGGCTTTCTGGATGTGGATCTGCTTCGGTTTTATATTGGTCAGTTTTCTGACGCAAAACGTTGAGCATTTCCTGCATACAGGTATTAATTAATCCCTGTTTGTCACCAAAATAGTGACTCACAATACCGGTTGATAGCTCGGCCTTTTTTGCAATCTGTGCAATGGTGGTATTGGATAACCCCACTTCAGAAATCACATAAAATGCGGCGTTAATGATTTCTTCACGTCGCACATGTTCCGGTTTTACTCTACGCTTTGTCATGCTTATCCATTTAAAGCCCTGCCAAGGTGCTTTTTATTCAACATTTCTCAATGTAGAGCATCATAACATTTTTTTATCATACTTTTTATTGATTGAACGTTCAATCAATAAAAAGTATAATCTGTAAAAATCAATGAATTTTTGCTAGGCAAGAATAGAACTAAAGTAATAAATGAAGGCTTCTTATGGATAAGCAGGTAAGGGTTCAATAGAACTTATCTTGTTATTTTTTAAGAAGGTACACCAATTGCAAGGAGCAAGAACATGGTGTCAAAAAGTAATGAAGGATCCGCATCCGAACCGATACGTTTAAATTTGTTTGTTTTTTGGAGCTCTGCAATCAGTATTGGCATTTTTGGCCTGTTGTTTGTGTTGTTTCCTGAGCAAAGCCAGTTCTGGCTGACCTATGTCCAAGGACAGGCCAACCAGCTATTTGGCTGGTATTACATGCTGGTCATTATTCTGTGTCTCGGTTTTGTGGCCTGGCTGGCATTTTCGCGGGTCGGACAGATTCCATTAGGACGCGATGACGACAAACCCGAGTTCGGTTATCTAGCCTGGGTGTCGATGCTGTTTTCAGCCGGAATCGGGATTGTCTTGCTGTATTACGGTGTGGCTGAACCAGTGGACCACTTTTTGCGCCCCCCAGAAGGGACCGGCGGTACAGTACAGGCAGCACGCGATGCCATGATGTATAGCTTCCTGCATTGGGGCATACATGGCTGGGTGCTATATGCCTTGCTCGGTGTAACGCTGGGTTATTTTGCCTTCCGTCTGGATTTGCCGCTGGCATTACGTTCTGCGCTGTATCCGATATTTGGTGAGCGTATTTATGGACTGGTCGGTGATTTTGTCGATGGTTTTGGCATATTGGCGACTGTCATTTCCCTGGTCACCAACCTCGGCATTGGTGCCTTGGTGCTGGTATCAGGGCTGCATTATCTGCTGCCTGATCTTCCCAATAACAATACAACATTGATTGCTGTGGTGTTATTGATGATGTTTGTGGCGACCATTACCACGGTGGTCGGTATTGAAAAAGGTCTGGCTTGGCTGTCTCGTATCAATCTGCGTTTGCTATATGCCTTATTGTTATTCGTCTTCCTCACTGGCCCAACCAATCATTTACTCAATGGTCTGGTGCAGAACACCGGGGATTACCTCGATCATTTCATTGCCAAGAGTTTTGATATGTATCTCTACAATGGCAAGGCAAGTGAGTGGCAGGGTGCATGGACGGTGTTTTACTGGGCATGGTGGATTGCCTGGGCGCCATTTGTCGGCATGTTTATCGCGCGTATTTCTAAGGGCCGTACCATTCGTGAAGTGGTGCTGGGCGTGTGTCTGGTGCCGCTGGGCTTTACGCTGGCCTGGATCTCGATTTTTGGAAATACCGCAATTGACCTGATTTTGAACCAGAAGCAGCAGGCGCTCGGCGATATGGTACTGACCGATGCCGCTTTATCGCTATTCAAGCTTCTCGAATATTTACCATTCAACCCCTATATTGCTGGCATTGTTGTGGTGATTTGTTTCGTATTGTTTTTGACCCCGGTGGGTTCTGGTACACTGATGATCGCAAATCTGTCCTCGAAAGGGGGTAGCAATGAAAGTGATTCGCCAATTTGGTTAAGAGTTTTCTGGTCGGTGGTGATTACCATTGTCAGTATCGGACTGCTTTTGGCAGGGAGTTTTCACTCCATGCAAAGCGCAGTGGTACTCTGTGGTTTGCCATTTTCCGTTATTATTTTGCTGTATATGTTTGGGTTAGCCAAAGCCCTGAAGCAGGATGCTTTTCGACCTCAACCACCGCAAGCAATAGCGCCAGTAACGCCACCATCACATTTTGCAACTGAAAAATCAGAAACATTGTAATTTGGGTAATGACTTTTATTTTTCATTTTTTATTCAGATCTGTCTTTTCATTGAAAATGCAATGGAAAGACGAGGTTGAATATTTTCTTTTTGTTCTCTAACTCCCTGAGGATTGTATGGCAACAGATAATCCAAGAGCAGTTGATGATTCTACATTAGCGAATAAAGATCATTTGAATCGTGTGGTCTTTTATGTTTCAGCTCTACTTATTTTAACATTTGCACTGGTTACGATTTTTTTTAACGACTTCTCCAACCACTTATTGAATGTGGTACTGGCCTGGGTCAGTGATAAATTTAGCTGGTACTACCTGTTAGCAGCGACACTTTATCTGGTATTTGTGGTGTTTATTGCCTGTTCGCGTTATGGCGATATCAAGCTCGGCCCAAAACATTCCAAACCTGAGTTTAGTCTACTGAGCTGGTCGGCCATGCTGTTTGCGGCCGGGATCGGCACAGACTTGATGTTCTTCTCGGTTGCAGAGCCGCTCTCCCATTATATGAATCCGCCTGTGGGCGAAGGTCAGACCTTTGAGGCGGCGCGTCAAGGAATGGTGTGGACACTGTTCCATTACGGTTTAACCGGTTGGGGCATGTATGCACTGGTCGGGATGGCGTTAGGTTACTTTAGTTATCGCTATAACCTGCCACTGACCATCCGTTCAGCCTTGTACCCGATTTTCGGGAATAAAATTGATGGTCCGATTGGTCATACCGTCGATACTGCCGCTGTAATCGGTACCATTTTCGGTATCGCGACGACCTGTGGTATTGCGGTGGTACAGATCAATTATGGTCTGCATGTACTATTTGGCCTGCCTGAGAATCTGTGGATTCAGATCGCCCTGATTGGCCTTGCGGTAATCGTCACCATTATTTCAGTCACAGCAGGGGTCAATAAAGGCATCAAGATTTTATCTGAAATCAATATCTATGCTGCCATTGGCCTGATGCTGTTTGTGTTGTTCCTTGGCAATACCGAATTCCTGCTCAATGCACTGGTACAAAACTTTGGCGATTACATTAGCCGATTCCCGAGTCTGGCGCTAGAAAGCTTTGCCTTTGACCGTCCAAAAGACTGGATGAATAGCTGGACCTTGTTCTTCTGGGCATGGTGGGTGGCGTGGTCGCCATTTGTGGGCCTGTTCCTGGCGCGAATTTCGCGTGGTCGTACCATCCGTGAATTTGTCTGCGGTACCTTGATCATTCCATTATTGTTCACCATTACCTGGTTATCTATTTTTGGGAATAGTGCCTTACATAGCGTGATCTTTGATGGAAATACCGCACTGGCACAAACGGTATTGACCGATCCTGCGCATGGTTTCTATGACTTGCTGGCTCAATATCCGGGCTTTGCCTTTATTGCGGGTATTGCCACCATTACGGGTTTATTGTTCTATGTGACTTCGGCGGATTCTGGTGCTTTGGTACTGGGTAACTTCACCACTAAATTCTCCAATGTCGATAATGATGCGCCGCGCTGGCTACGGATATTCTGGGCCACGGCGATTGGCTTGTTGACGGTTGCCATGTTGATGGCAAACGGCATTACCGCCTTGCAAAGTGCCACTGTCATCATGGGCTTGCCATTTAGTTTTGTCATGTTGCTGGTCATGGCGGGGCTGTATAAGTCCTTACGACTGGAAGATTATCGTAAAGCCAGTCGCAGCCTGAATGCTGCACCTGTAGTGGGTAACGTGGATATCCTGAACTGGAAGCAACGTTTATCGCGTGTGATGCACCATCCCGGCAGTAGCGAGACCCAGCGCATGCTCGACAGTGTGTGTAAACCTGCGGTGCAGACTGTGGCAGATGAATTGGTCAAGCGTGGTATGAGTGTTGAAGTCACGCAAGGTGAGGTAGAAGACAGCGATACGCTGTATCATCTTGATCTGACCATTTACATTGAAGAAGAGCATAACTTCGTGTATCAGATCTGGCCTGTGCGCTATATCGCGCCGACCTTCAGTGAGCGCGGTAAACGTGGTAAGCAACATTACTACCGTTTAGAAACCTTCCTGTATGAAGGGTCGCAGGACAATGACTTGGTGGGATACACCAAAGAACAGGTGATTAATGACATTCTGGATAAGTATGAACGTCACATGACTTTCTTGCATATCAACCGCATTAGTCCCGGAAACCGTCCTTTGTATCCTGATTCGCAAGATTAGTACTCGCAATAAAAAAACCTCACGTCATGTGAGGTTTTTTTATTGGATAGTTTTTATAAAGCGCCGTGTTGTTGCCAAGTTTCACCTGTTTCATAAGGCGCATATTTTTGTTTTAGTTCATGTAGGGACTGGCTTTGATAGAGCGCAAAAATAATCATGATCAGGAATAAACCCACTAGTTTAATCAGACGTTTATTCTTATACTCATCGGAATATAAATGGAAAATACAATAGAATGCGACAATCAGATAAGTGCAAAACAGTGAGTTAAGCACCAGATAAATCAATAAGGCTGCCGTCACAACGGTGGCAATTAGGTTTTTTAAAATGGTTGGACGAAGGCTGAGTACATTTAAGATCAGTAAGCCAAAAGAGGTCCAGAAAAGATAAGCGCTGCCGCCAATAATCACGATATAGATGGATTGAAGGCACAAAAGTACCAGCCATACAAAAATGGAAACAAGAATAAACCTAGATGCACCAGAGGATGCGGGCAAAGTGTGTTTCATATGACTTACATTGATTTTTCTAAACAGCGATATAAAAGAATTTAAAAACGGAATTTAAATAACGCTTTGCTTCTGACGCTGGTTAAAGCCACGCAGAGCAAAGAAAGTGTGCCGCCGATCAACATTGCTGGAACCACGCTGAAAAAGCGTGTCATCACACTGGACTGCAAGGCGCCTAGCTCATTACTAGACGTGACAAAGATGCCATTAATGGCCGCAATACGTCCAAGCATGTCCTTGGGAGGGATAAGTTGCAGTATGGTTTGACGGATGACAATGTTGATACTGTCACAAGCCCCCATGATAATGAGAACTGCGACAGAAAAATAGAGGTGTCTGGTAACAGCAAATAACAATGTGCAACAACCAAATCCTGCAACGGCCATTAACATGATCTGCCAAGGTTTATGTTTGGGAGGATAACGAACTAGAATCATCATCATGATCAGGCCGCCAAACGCAGGCGCAGCACGCAATAGACCGAAACCGTCGGCACCGATATGTAACACATCCTGCGCAAAAATGGGAAGTAGGGCAATTATGCCGCCAAAAAAGACCGAGCCCAGATCGAGAAACATGGCCCAAAAAATAATTTTGGTTTTAAAAATAAATTGTAGTGCCTGTTGCAGGCTCTGGGAAATCGATTCAGTCTGGAGTTGTGGAAACTCTCGTGTTTGTAAGTTCCATAACGCAATACTGCCGGCAGCAAATAATCCGACAATAACGCCAAAGCTAATATCCAGATTAAAATGCGCCAGCAAAAAGCCACCGAGCACAGGGGCAAGGATACCACTGGCCTGCCAGCACATACTGGTCCATGTTGCGGCATTGGTATAAAGATGTTCGGGTACCACAAAAGGTCGTAACGAGTTAAAGCACGGGCTATAAATACCGCGAATGCAGCCAAATAAAAATAAAATGCTAAAGCTGGAAATTACTAACACCGTAGTGGTGATTTTTTCAGATTGAAACAGGTCAAAGCACAGCCATAAAGCGATGGAAAGGGGAATGGCAATACTGAAGCTGATCTGTAAAATACGCTGCCGGTTAAAACGGTCGGCAATATAACCGCCCCACAAAGAAAGCGCCAGAAAAGGCAAAAAATCCATGATTCCGACCAGCCCCAATAGCAGCGGATTCTTGGTGATCTGATACAGATGAAAGGCAATCAGCACTTCCTGAATCAGCACCGCGAAAGTTAGGCAGCATTGATTGATGGTCAATAACTTGAAGTCACGACAGGCAAATGCGGCAAAAGCAGATAGGCTTGTAGCAGAAGACATAGATTTAAAAAGACAGAGAGAAAATAAAAAACAGCGAAAAAATAAAAAAAGGGAAGAGCCGAAACTCCTCCCTTTTAACATGTTCTTACACGGAATTACTGAGCAACAGCTTCAGCTTTTACCGCTTTTTTTGCAGGGACCATGTTGGCTGGTGTCGTATAGTTCAAGCCAAGTGTTGAGCTTGAATAATGACGGATTTGATCAAGCAGGGCTGGATCATTGGCAAGGTCTTGACCATAAGAACGGACAATCTCATGCAACTTGTCATTCCATACACCTTTGGTTTGCTCTGGGAATGCTTTTTCAAGCAAGTTAAGCATGATGTAAGGTGAGGTCGATGCACCTGGTGAAGCACCAAGTAATGCAGTTACAGATTTATCTTTAGAAGCAAAGATTTCTGTACCGAATTGCAATTTAGCTGGTTTACCCGGCTCTTTCTTGATGATCTGAACACGTTGACCACCTTGTTGTAGATGCCAGTCTTTTGGATCAGCTTCAGGGTAGTATTTTTTCAACTCGTTGAAACGGTCAGCATCCGACATCAATACCTGACTTACAAGGTACTGAACCAGATCAGCATTTTGTAGACCAATTGCAGCCATAGGCAACACATTGTTTTTGTTGGTTGATGCAAGCAAATCAAGCTGAGAACCATTTTTCAGGAACTTGTTTGAATAGGTTGCAAATGGGCCAAACAGTACATATTTTTTACCGTCGATATAACGGGTATCAATATGTGGCACAGACATTGGTGGCGCACCAAGATCAGCACGGCCATAGACTTTAGCGGTATGTTTAGCAGTAATCGCCGGATTGTCAGTGACAAGGAACTCACCACCTACCGGGAAGCCAGCATATTGTTGCGCTTCTGGTAAGCCAGTCATTTGCAAGAGTTTGATTGCAGCACCGCCCGCACCAATAAACACAAAACGCGTTTTCACATGATCAACTTTGCCAGATTTTACATCTTTAAAAGCCACAGACCAAGTGTTGTCATCGTTTTTGCTGATGCCCGTCACTTCAGTTGACGTGCTGAGTTTGAAGTTTGGACTCTTTTCAAGGTTGCCAATCAACTGCTTGGTGATTGCACCGTAGTTCACGTCAGAACCAACGTCCATACGGGTTGCAGCAACTTTCTGTTGAGGATCACGACCGTCCATCACCAATGGTGCCCATTGTTGAATTTCAGCTTTGTCTTCACTCATTTTCATGCCAGCGAATAACGGGTTTTGAACCATGGCAGCATAACGCTTTTCCATAAAGTTCACATTATCGCCCCAGACAAATGCAATATGCGGCACCGGGTTAATGAAGGTATTTGGTGTTTCAAGCACACCTTGCTTCACTTGGTAAGCCCAGAACTGCTTTGCAATTTCGAACTGGCTTGCCACGTTGATGGCTTTAGAAATGTCCATTTTACCGTCTTTTTCTTCGGTATAGTTCATTTCCATAAAGCCAGAGTGACCTGTACCCGCATTGTTGAAACCGTTTGAACTTTCTTGTGCTACTGCATCAAGACGCTCATACATGCGGATATTCCAGTCGGGTTGTAATTCGTTGAGGTAAGTCCCCAAGGTGGCACTCATGATCCCGCCGCCGATGAGTACAACATCGACAGTCGGTTCGTCATTTGCTGTTTTAATTGCCTTAGACGCAACTGGTCTAAAAAGAAAGGCAATTGCAATAATAATTAGTACCACGAGCAGTACTAATAAATATTTCCAAAATTTTTTCATTCAATTTACCTTAAAAATTAAATGACGCTCTATATGACAGAGCATATAGAGAGAAAGAATTTAAATGATGATACAGACGCAATAAAGGCACATCAGTTAAGGGATGACCTTGTCACTGACGTTAAAGAGAGTTTGGTCGTAAATTTTACTTTAAATTAGACAGTGTTTTAGTTAATAAATGTTTCAAAGTGTACGAATCAAGTTGATTATGATTATTTTTAAGATGGTTTATTGTTAATAATTCTAGTAATGTTCCACTTTATTGGGTACGGAAAGATCAATCTCTCCTGTTGTATTTCATATTCTTGAAAAATCAAAAGACGATATCAATGCATAAACTAGAGTTAATATTAAAAAGTGGAGCAACATTATTATTCTGTATGTTGCTACAAGCATGTGCGACAACACCGCAATCCAGAGAAATGAATGCATTGGCGAAAGATGTATTTGAACCCGTGGAACAGGAAGAGAAACTCTATCCCGTGATCTTGAGTGTTGGATTTAATGGTGGAATGAATTTCCCCTACTTGTTGGTAGAAAGCCTTTCAGAAAAAACCATGATCAGGAAGAATAATAAAACGTATAAAATTAATGTTATTAATACGGATGTTGCCCGTTCTACCCTGATTTATAGTGGGAAATTACCTGCGGGTGAATATCGTATTGTTGAGCTAAATACTTTTGTTCCCAGTGCCAATCCGATGCTTGTCGGGAAGACAAAATTTATTAAACTGGATTACCAGAATAAAGCCAACTATATAGGTACCTTTAATGTAGTTGAAAATACGACGACTGATCTTGGTCGTATGTTTTTGACGCATGCAAATGACGCCTATATTTTTTCAAGATCTGAAAATTATCCTTCTAATAAAGAGCTTATTACCAAATTTGGAGATAAATATCTTCAGGCAATTTATAAAGATAAAGTTCTACCGGGCTGGACTCAGCCCATCACCGCGATAGAAAAACATTTTGGTAATGTAAATAAGTTATTACCCTTTGGGATGCAATGTTTTAAGGAAACACAAGACAACAGAGTGGTTGCGGCAAGTAAGATCGGCGCCATTTTTTCCTTTTCATTAGACAATGACATCAAGGATAAAAATGAAAAAGCAAAAATACCGCAAAGTAAAAATGGACTGGCTTTTGATTGTTTGACTACCAAACAGAATAGCAGTTTTGATTTTCTCGCTTATGGGGAGATGAATAATGTTTATAAGCATCAAAAAGGCAGTGATGGGCTGATTCCTGTTGATACCGGAAATTTACCGATCGGAATTATTGCCTATATTGTGGGTAATGACCAACAGGGCTGGTATTTAGCGCATATTGTAGGCGCTAATCTTACAATTTACCGGAGTGATCGTTTAGAAAAAGGTGATTGGAAGCCACTTTTAACAAAAAAAATATTTGATGCCTGGTTAGGACTCAATGGCTTCTGGATGTGGGAGGATGAGCACGGCTTCGATTATGCTGATATATATGGAAATATTAATCGGTATGACTATGCCACTAAACAGTGGAGTCAACATAAAGTACCTGATAACGCCAATATTACACAGTTGTTTGTGAACCCAGATCAATCATTTAGTTTGATTACTTCAAAAGGTGGTTTTGCGGGCGTGTTTGCGAAACAATTCAATTCAAAAGATCATGGTGCAACTTGGCAAAAAATTGAGAGTCCATTTAAGGTCAATATTTGGCCTGCGCAAGTTTCAACGCAAGGCGATATGTATATTGCCTCGGGGCCATTCAGTTGGGGGGAGTTGGCTGTTAAGGAGCAGGGATCATCAATCTGGGAAAAACGTAAAATAATACCGCAGAGTTATATCACGGTGCTGGGTTCTGGCACGATTTTAAATAGTTATTTCTCACCTAATTTTGCTGTTGTTGATGCTTCTAAAGATAAAGGCAAAACATGGATATCGGTCTATTCAACCTTTAACTCTAAATTACAGGAGTTAGAGAAAAAACCAGGGGTTGCAGTTAAAAAATAATTCGCTACCTTGAGTCAGTAAAAATTGTCACAAAGGGCAATTTTTCAATATTTACTGCCTTGGCTAAGGGGAGGTTAATCTCTCCTGCTATATTTCATATTCCTGAAAATCAAAAGATGACATCAATGAATAAACTAAAGTTAATATTAAAAAGTGGGGCGACATTATTATTCTGTTTGTTGCTACAAGCATGTGCGACAACACCGCAGCCAAGAGTGATAAATGCTTGGGCGAAAAATGTGCTTGCACCTGAGAAGCAGGAGGAAAAGCTCTATCCAGTGGTTATCAGTATTGGATTTAATACTGGAATGAATTTTCAGACCTTGGTGATAGAAAGCCTTTCTGAAAAGACCTTAATCCAGAAAAATAATAAAACCTATAGAATGGGTATGATTAATCCCGGTGTTTCACGTTCTACCCTGATTTATAGTGGAAAATTACCGGTCGGTGAATATCGTATTGTTGAGCTAAGTAACTCGGTATCAAGTTCAAACCCTACCATGGTTAGAGGAGCTTCAAAATTTATTAAACTGGACGAACAGAACAAAGCCGATTATATCGGTACCTTTAAAGTGGCTGAAGATACGACGACTGATCTTGGTCGTATGTTTTTAACTCATGTAAATGATGCCTATATTTTTTCAAGATCTGAGAATTATCCTTCTAATAAAGAGCTTGTTGCCAAATTTGGAGATAAATATCTTCAGGCAATCTACAAAGATAAAGTTCTAACAGGATGGACTCGGCCCATCACTGCGATAGAGAAACATTTTGGTAATGAAAGTAAATTATTACCTTATGGTATGCAGTGTTTTAAAGAAACTTCAGAAAATAGGGTTGTTGCAGCAAGTAAAACAGGAGCTATTTTTTCTTTTTCCTTAACCGATGACATTAAGGATAAGAAAGAAAAAGCGAAAATACTGCATAGTAAAGATGGATTGGCTTTTGAATGTTTAACCATAAAACAAAATAGCAGTTTTGATTTTCTCGCTTATGGAGAGATGAACAGTTTATATAAGCATCAAAAAGGTAGTGATGTGCTGAGTCCTGTTGATACGGGCAATTTACCTATAGGTGTGATTGTTTCTGTTTCTGGAAATGAGACATCGGGATGGTTTATTGAGCATTTTGTTGGTATTAATACAACAATTTACCATAGTGACCGGCTAGAAAAAGGGGATTGGAAGCCAGTCGAAAAAAGACAAACCGTTATTAATGGAATGCCTGATTATTTTAGGATATTTTGGACTTGGGAAGATAAGTCCGGATTTGGTTATGCCAATATGAATGGGGAGATCAACTATTATGATTATCGAGTGAACAAATGGTATAAGACGAAAACGCCGGATAATAAGATTATTACCCAGTTAGCTTCTAGTCCTGACCAGACACTTAGCATGTTACTTGGGATGGGGGATCAACCTTATCTTACCAAAGATCATGGAACTACATGGGAAAAACTTGAAATGCCATTCCCAACTAATTATGCCGCTCCAAAACTTTCCATACAGGGAGATATATATGCTGTGAATGGTGGTTTTTTACGTTCTACAAAGTTAGCCGTTAGTCATGATCATGGCAAGACCTGGGAATATTACCCTGATGTCATGGCACCTGCTTCTATAACAGTACTTAATTCAGGAATATTGCTAAGTACTTATGCATGGAATGATTATGCGCTTGTTAAAGTTTCTGAGGATAAAGGAAAAACTTGGAGACTGATCTATACAACTTATAACCCCAAATTAAATGAGTTGATAAAGAAATAAATCTATGGTTTGAATAAGTATCAAAAACTGCCCTAAAAAGCAGTTTTTGATGTAGGTTGTTTGCTGTTTAAGTATCATGGCCCTAAGTGAAATAGATAGTCAACGAGCTTAAGGTGTGGATATGAGAGTAAAAAAACTTATTATTAAAATAATCTTATATAATAATTAAAAAATAATAAACTCATAACTTTTTGAAAATTAATAATAAAATTATTTTGGCCTAAAGTGTAAATTGACACCTCTACATACCCTGATTATTCTTTAAGTGCTGGCCTACATCGCCAGCCGGTTTTAGCAGACCGTATCCTAAGTACATTGAAAAAACTTGTTTTTTTGATGTAGACTCGTTCGTCCCCCTTTTGTAGCGGTAGGGCGAAAGGGGGACGCCTCCGGGCGTGCTGATTCTTAGGTTCAGTCTGCTAACCCTCTTTCACCCTGCCACCATAATCTTTATGCCTTGGCAGCGTTCCGAATTTTGTAGGAGTTGGCCATGTATCGTATTCTTATTTATCCTAAATAATGCTTGATTGCGTTTAAATGCTTTTAGGTATTTAGGCATTAGGTCGTCATGACTTAAAAATCCAAATCAACAATAAAATCAGAGATGTGCTTGAGCCGTCTTTTCGGGCTTTTGTATGCCTTTTTTGCCGCTAACACGTTGGCGGGTACAGTGAGAACAATAAAATTATAGGGACACTATATGTCGCATTTAGAAATTTCATTTCGCGCTTTAAAGGTGCTGGAGACTTCCCGAAAGTTGTTTAATGCTCATGGTTTTCATGGCGTCGGGGTTGATCTGATTATTGAGTCATCTCAAATCGCCAAAGTAACCTTTTATAAATATTTTCAATCCAAAGAACAGCTGATTGAAATGAGTCTGGGGTTTCAAACCGAAGCACTTAAAGAAGACGTATTTGCGCTGATTTATCGGCAAAAACAGCTTACGCTACATGAAAAACTGAAACGGATATTCTTTTTACATGCGCATCTGGACGGGCCTTATCATTTGCCGTTTAAAGCGATTTTTGAGATTGAAAAGCGTTATCCGGCGGCTTATCAGATTGTAGTGAATTATCGGAAATGGCTGATTAATGAAATTTTTAAGCTGCTTTCAGCCAATTCGGCACATGCCTCTAAAAAGGATGCGCATATGTTTTTATTTGTGGTCGATGGGGCAATGATTTTGCTTTTGGGCGGCAGGAATGGGGTGGACGATCCAGAGCGGTTGATTGAAGGGTTTTTGGTAGGGTTGGGGAGGTGAATTTATCAATTCTGAATATGAGAGAGTTCTCAAGCCGAGAAATCTCTAAAAATATTATTTCATAAATGTTAGATAGGCAGTTCCGTGACTGCCTTAAATCCAACAAATCCTGTTTATTTTAGTTGATGACTATAAATATGGGTGTCTTTTTTATTTTCATACACTGAACCTTCTACCCAAAAAACTTGGTCAGAGTTTGCTTCAACGCCCAATACTTTGAGATAACCCTGAATTGCTAATTTTTGCCAAGATGTTCCCCAGTCTTTTGAGTAAAAGACCGCAGTTGCAGAAACTGTTCCGCCAGAGCCTGCTGGTTTACGCCAGGTACTTGGCTGCAAAATACGCGCTGCAATGTGTTCACTCATTGTAGTAATCAAAAGTGCATCATCGGTTATCCAGATATCATAAACATATGAAGAACCGTTAAAAGGTGAAAAAGGGTGGGGTAAAGTTCCATGTATTTTCCAACTTAAATTTTCTGGGACTAACTCTGCAATTACATCCTGATCTTGATTCATTTGGTTCTGAATGGTAATAATTTTACCCTGAGTATTCTGTGCTAACTTCTTGATTGCTAAACCCTGAATACGTTTAACTTCCCCCATGACCCAATTGCCATTGACTCGATCAAGCTTGGCTCGGGTAGTCACTTGAAATGGGCCTGTGGTCAGAGCCTGACTGAAAATCTGTGTAACCCATAAGATTGCATGATCATCATGTGTCTGAGTAATAAAGGCTTTTATTTCTCCAAGATCATCGGCCTTCCAGTCAGGGTTTAAAGTGGCTTTATCTGGAAGAGAAGTGATATCTAATAAAAGAGGAGCCGAAGCCATAATGGTTTCTATACTTTTACCTTGGTCTTTAGAAAAATAAAGTCCACTTGGCTGATTGGCTGCCAGTCCCTCTGTTGGTTGTTCAAAAGGAAAGTCTTTCCATGCCCAAAGAGCATTGTCTTTGTATGCTGTAGGGCGGATTGTCCATGCTTGTTGTTGAACTGGGGCAAAAAAGCCCTCATTTTGAATTTTCCAATGACGACCTTGATCATCGCTACGGAATACGGCAGTCTGTTTTGAATAACCCTGTTGACCTTGATTTACATCTGTTAAGAGTAGGACGCTATTTAATATCGGAACCAAGCATCCAATACCTTGAAGGCGTGCAACTTCTTCAAAATGTCCTTGATTATTGAGTTTTGAGACGTAAGTAATGGGTTCTTCCCGATTCATTCCCATAAAATTACTATACTCATCAGCTTCTTTAGCAGGGAGTAGTGTGCTCAGATTGAAAGATTTACTCGTTTCATCATCACTTAAATTTGGAGAATCATCTCGGGCAACTAACCATGTACCGCTAGGTGTTACTTTTATGCCAGTACAAAACTGTTGCATTTCTCTTTGAAAAGGAGTGTCTACGCTGGCAAATATTTGTTTTTGGGGTTTTTCACCAAACCACTCGTATTTTGCTGCGGTTATTATCGTAAGATAAAACCCTAGTATTATAAGAATTAAGAGGATAACAAACCATTTAAGGCGAAAGTAAGACATTGGATTCAAAAGCTCGTTATTTGTTATTGATAATCTAAGCGTCAGGTAAATGGATATTAAAATTTAAAAATATTTTTGCTATGGCAATGATGATATGCAAGATAAAAGATTTACAAACCCGCTTATTATAGTGTTATGCCACGCTATTATTTTATAACAACGTGGCATAATTCAACTTACCAGCTTAACGCACCACCAGTTTGGTAATCCGTTACACGCGTTTCAAAGAAGTTTTTCTCTTTACGCAAGTCCATCATCTCAGACATCCAGCCAAACGGGTTGGTTACACCGGCAAACTGCTCTGGTAAACCAAGCTGCGCTAAACGACGGTTACAGATGAACTTCAGGTACTCTTCCATCATGCTTGCATTCATACCGAGTACACCACGTGGCATAGTGTCACGCGCATATTCGATCTCAAGCATGGTGCCTTCAAGAATCATTTGAATCACTTCTTCCTGGAACTCGGCCGTCCACAAGTGCGGGTTCTCGATCTTGATCTGGTTGATCATGTCGATACCGAAGTTCAGGTGCATCGACTCATCACGCAAGATATACTGGAATTGCTCGGCAACACCGTTCATCTTGTTACGACGACCCATACTCAGGATTTGAGTAAAGCCACAGTAGAAGAAGATCCCTTCAAGCACACAGTAGAATGCAATCAGGTTACGCAGTAAACGCTGGTCGTTTTCAGGTGTGCCAGTGTGGAACGTCGGATCGCTTAAAGATTGCGTATACTTCAAGCCCCAAGATGCTTTACGCGCAACAGATGGAATCTCGCGGTACATGTTGAAGACTTCGCCTTCGTCCATACCCAAAGATTCGATACAGTACTGGTAAGCATGGGTGTGAATTGCTTCTTCAAATGCCTGACGCAAGATGTACTGGCGGCATTCAGGGTTGGTAATGTGACGGTAAATCGCCAATACCAGGTTGTTTGCAACCAATGAGTCTGCAGTCGAGAAGAAACCTAAAGAACGCATGATGATGGTACGCTCATCTTCGGTTAAGCCATTTTCAGACTTCCAAAGCGCGATGTCATGGTTCATGTTGACTTCTTGCGGCATCCAGTGGTTTGCACACCCGTCAAGGTACTTCTGCCAAGCCCACTCGTATTTGAATGGTACCAGCTGGTTCAAGTCTGCACGACAGTTGATCATGGCTTTATCATCAACCTGAACGCGCTGAGCGCCCATTTCAAGTTCTTCCAGGCCAGGGGCAACGTCTAGGTGTTCTAGGGCTGCAGATGCTCGAGCCAGCGAATCGGCTGAATCTGTTGATCGCACGGTACTGGTTCCAGCGGATTGTGCAGCTGCCACGCGCGGCGATGATTGCTCTGAATCAGATACCACTTGCGTATTAACCGTTTTTTGCGTGTCGATGGGCGCAGACTTGTGTTCAGGTGCAGTCGGTTTTTGCGAATCATCTTCAAAATCGTCCCAACTAAGGATAGACATATCAATTCTCTCTTCGTTGCTTTATATCTTTTATGAAGACATCTCAATCAAGAAGATGTCCTTACTATACGCTCAATTTGTGTAAGCAAAATTAAGTTTTATTGATTGATTTTTTAAAAGTGACCAGTCGTCACTCGCAATCCCTAAGACTTATTTTGATTACGCTGTTGTCTACGTATTTTAAAAAACGCGTAAACGAGGGGGATATAAAACACTAGAAAGGCACAAATCAGCACTATCACACCAAATTGATAATTATGACTGAGATGGAACATGATCTATGCCTCTATAGATTTAAATCTTGCAAGGCCCTTCCAGAGTGAGAAGGGCGTATGCGGATTTAATTACTGACAAGCTTCACAGTCTGGGTTGTCGATCGAACAAGCCATTGGCACTGGTGCTGCTGTCGTAAAACCATCTTCTTCTACTGGAGTTTCTGGTTTTTTCTCTGCAACGGCCGCAGGTGCTGCTGCAACAACCGGAGCTTCAACCGATGCCGGTTTTACTGCATTCAGTGCACCGGTATTGATGGTTGATTTCTCGGCAGAGGTTGCACCTAAAGCTCGAAGGTAATAAGTGGTTTTAAGACCACGTAACCATGCCATCTTATAGGTGATGTCAAGTTTCTTACCGTTCGCGCCAGCGATGTACAGGTTCAATGACTGCGCCTGGTCGATCCATTTTTGACGACGTGAAGCAGCATCAACGATCCAGCGGGTATCCACTTCGAATGCAGTTGCGAAGATGGCTTTTAATTCCTCAGGAATACGTGCAATCTTCTGCACCGAACCTTCAAAGTGTTTCAGGTCATTCACCATCACGCTATCCCAAAGACCGCGCTCTTTTAATGCACGAACCAGGTAAGGGTTGATCACGGTGAATTCACCAGATAGGTTCGACTTCACATACAAGTTCTGGAAAGTCGGCTCAATCGATTGAGACACGCCACAAATGTTTGAAATGGTTGCAGTCGGTGCAATCGCCATCACATTCGAGTTACGCATACCGTCTTTTTGAACTTTGGCACGTAATGTGTCCCAGTCTAAACGTTGGGTACGATCCACTTCGAACATGCGTTCCGGACGTGATTTGGCAACGATTTCCAAAGAGTCGATTGGCAGAATCCCTTGATCCCACAATGAACCTTTGAATGTTGAGTAAGCACCACGTTCGATTGCAAGGTCGCTTGACGTTTGAATTGCGTAGTAGCTGATTACTTCCATTGATTCGTCAGCAAAATCAACTGCTGCGTCAGAACCGTAAGCAAGATTCATTTCATACAATGCATCTTGGAAGCCCATGATCCCCATACCCACTGGGCGGTGTTTCATGTTTGAGTTTTTCGCTTGTGGTACCGCGTAGTAGTTAATGTCGATGACGTTATCGAGCATACGTACTGCTGTTTTGATGGTACGAGCAAGCTTCTCACGGTCTAACACACCACCTTGAACGTGTTGTACAAGGTTGATCGAACCGAGGTTACATACCGCGATTTCGTCTTGGTTGGTGTTTAAGGTGATTTCTGTACACAAGTTCGATGAATGCACCACGCCCACGTGTTGTTGTGGTGAACGTAAGTTACATACATCTTTGAACGTGATCCACGGATGACCTGTTTCGAACAACATCGAAAGCATTTTGCGCCATAAGTCTTTGGCACGTACTTTCTTGTGTAGCATGTTTTGTTCTTTTGCGACTGCTTCGTAGTGTGCATAACGCTCAGCAAATTCAGCACCGGTCAAGTCATGCAGGTCTGGTGTTTCAGAAGGGGTGAACAGGGTCCATTCCGCATCTTCAAATACACGTTGCATGAACAGGTCAGGAACCCAGTTTGCAGTGTTCATGTCATGGGTACGACGACGGTCATCACCCGTGTTTTTACGTAGCTCTAGGAATTCTTCAACATCCAAGTGCCAAGTTTCGAGGTACGCACAGACAGCACCTTTACGCTTACCACCCTGGTTAACCGCAACCGCTGTATCATTCGCAACTTTCAGGAATGGCACAACACCTTGAGATTTACCGTTGGTGCCTTTGATATAAGAATTCAAGGCACGTACAGGAGTCCAGTCATTACCTAAACCGCCTGCCCATTTTGATAGCATGGCGTTGTCACGCATTGCACCATAAATGTCATACAGGTCATCGCCGATGGTGGTTAAGTAACAGCTTGATAACTGTGGACGTAATGTCCCTGAGTTAAACAGGGTCGGTGTAGACGCCATGTAATCGAAGCTAGACAATAAGTCATAGAATTCGATCGCACGATCTTCTTTATGTTCTTCGTTAAGCGCAAGACCCATCGACACACGCATAAAGAATAATTGTGGTAATTCGAAACGTACGCCATTCGAGTGAATGAAGTAACGGTCAAATAAGGTTTGTAGACCTAAATAAGTAAACTGGTTTGAGCGCTCAGGCTTGATTGCTGCGGCCAATTTTTCAAGATCAAAGTCAAGCAGGTCAGCAGAAAGCAGATCAAGCTCAATACCTTTCTTGAGGAAGGTTTCTAAAGCATTGCCTTCTGGTGTATCTGAAGGTAGACCTAAGAATTCAAGACCTGTGCTGACCAATTCATTTGATAATAAACGTGCAGTCACATAAGTATAGTTTGGCTCTTGTTCGATACGGGTACGAGTCGCCATCATCATCGTGGTCGCGATGTCGCTTTCTTTTACGCCGTTATAGAGATTCTTTACGGTCTCATCCACGATCGCCTGAACATCGATCCCTTCCAGACCTTCACTTGCCGTCTGGATGGTTGCAGTCAACGCATCAAGATCCAATGGCTGGAGCTGGCCATTGTTGTCGGTAATCTGAAGGGTAGGGTGATGGTTCGCACCAGTTTGCTGACGGGCACTTGCGCGTTGGTCACGATAGATCACATAGGCACGGGCAACTTTTTGCTCGCCAGTACGCATCAGGGCCAGTTCAACCTGATCCTGAATTTCTTCGATATGAATCGTGCCACCCGAAGGTAAACGACGGTTAAATGTGTTCATAACCATTTCTGTCAATTGGGTGATGCGGTCATGGATACGACTAGAGTCGGTACCTTGTTGACCTTCAACAGCCAGAAATGCTTTCCCAATCGCAACAGAAATTTTCTCGGCATTAAATGGCGCAATCTCACCGGTGCGCTTAATGACCTGAAGTTGGCCAGGAGTAGAAGTGATGATGCTCATGTCAGCATAGCTCCATTATCATCTATTTTTATGTTCATGGACCGTTTGAATCGAGCAAAAAGTATGCCACGATGTTTGAGGGATAAACACAATACTTAGTGGTTAAAGTTTATTTTCAACACAAGATACGGGATTTTTAGCAGTAGATCAATCCTTGACATTTTAGTAAATTTTTTTTCATGTCTTAACTGCTGAATTCACAGGGACATAGCATAACAAAGCCGTTAAAAAAGGCTTATAGATAACTCTGTGGATAAGTCAAAAAACAGACACTTAAATTGTTATAGGCGAAGAAAGAAACAAATTGTTTAAGATTGGCACAAAATCTATACTAAACATCCATCCTGAAGAAAAAACGCTTACAATTCTGAAAAATATATTAAAATTCATAATTTTAATAAAAAGATAACAAAACAGGGTAAGCGTGTATCAGTTTGGTGAACGGCTACTTGTTTACAATGTAAACGTGTGTATATTGCAATTCATAAACCAATGTATCTGTCAGATTTCATAGACAGATTCACTCAGATTTTAGGGGCAACAAATGAGCCAAGAAGAAAAGTTACCGAAGATTTTGATTGTAGAAGATGACGAGCGTTTAGCACGTTTAACACAAGAGTATTTGATTCGTAACGGTTTAGAAGTTGGTGTTGAAACTGATGGTAATCGTGCCATTCGTCGTATTATCAGCGAGCAGCCAGATTTAGTGGTTCTCGATGTGATGTTACCTGGTGCAGATGGCTTAACCGTTTGTCGTGAAGTACGTCCGCATTACCATCAACCGATCTTGATGTTAACTGCACGTACCGAAGATATGGATCAGGTACTGGGTCTGGAAATGGGTGCAGATGATTATGTTGCCAAGCCAGTTCAGCCACGCGTCCTGTTAGCGCGTATTCGTGCCTTATTACGTCGTACCGATAAAACGGTTGAAGACGAAGTCGCACAACGTATCGAGTTTGATGATCTGGTAATTGATAACGGTGGTCGTTCAGTGACTTTAAATGGTGATCTGGTTGATTTCACCAGCGCTGAATATGACCTGTTATGGTTACTTGCTTCAAATGCCGGTCGCATCCTGTCTCGTGAAGATATCTTCGAGCGTTTACGCGGCATTGAATATGACGGTCAGGACCGTTCGATTGATGTGCGTATTTCCCGTATCCGTCCAAAAATCGGTGATGATCCGGAAAATCCAAAACGTATTAAAACCGTCCGCAGTAAAGGTTATTTATTCGTTAAAGAAACCAACGGGATTTAAATCCCTGGAATCCCCCTGCATTCAGGGGGATTTTTTCCTTTCCACAAAGGACTTGCGTAGTAGCGCTGCTCAAGGGGGGTTTTAATGAGCTTGGAATTATTTAGCTTATGGTAAGTCGAGTACTGAAAAACAGCATATTCTTGCGTATTTATGCTGGCTTGGTGGTTTTGGTGGTTGTGGTTGCCGCATTTTGTTATTTGCTGGTCCAGATTATCAACTACCAACGCGCGCAGGAATATCGTGAATCTCTGACCGATGGCATTTCCTATGTCATTAGTGAGGGGGTATCTCGACAGCCAGAAAAACAGCAGAAACTCGACTGGATTTCCGATGCTTCTGATTTGCTGGAATTGCCGATCTACTATGTGGATTCAGAACGGGTCGAGTTATCCCGTACCGAGAAAAAACGCATTGCCGAGCAAAAGTCAGTAGTTCGTTACGATGCCAATAACGGCGTTGGCTATATCATTATCGGTCTGAAAGACGATCCTGAACATTTTCTCTATATTAAAGTCGATAAAGATAAAATTGGCGAACGCCAGATGAAAGCGCTGCCGATTTTTGTACTGGATTACCTGATTTTTTATCCGGGACAGGAGCGTGAGTACTTAGAGAAAATCAAAAAGCATTTCTATTACCCGATTGAAATTGCCGATATTAAAGATATCAATCTGGATTCGGAGCAAATTGGTCGTTTACGTCAGGATCAAAGCATCTTGTTATATAAAGACAGCGCAACCGTTCGTGGCACCACCATTTCAATTGTGTCTCCAATGCCAAACCATCCTGCGCAGGCGCTGATTCTGGGTCCGGTACCGATGTTTAACTGGATGCCATTCCAGCTTTCTGCGGGGATTACCTTGTTCAGCCTGTTCTTGCTGAGTCTGGGCGTTTATGGTCTGATTCTGCCGCTGGAACGTAAAATCCGTCAGGTGCGCCATGCCTTGAACAAGATGAAGTCAGGTGATTTGTCATTGCGTGTCCCGATTGAGGGAAGTGATGAGATGGCCAATCTGGCTTCCAGTTATAACAACATGTCGGATCATATTCAGCGTCTGATTGAGGCGCAGCGTGAGTTGATGCGTGCGGTATCACATGAGCTCAGAACCCCTGTCGCGCGGATTCGTTTTGGTATGGAAATGCTGGCAGAGGAAGATGACTATAATTACCGTATCCAGCAAGTCGACATGATCGATAAGGATATTGAAGCACTCAATACCCTGATTGATGAAATCATGACCTATGCCAAGCTGGAGCAGGGCACTCCTTCGCTGGATTTCGAAGAAATTGTACTGGTTGAAGTTCTGGATCAGGTGGCAATGGAAACCGAAGCGTTGAAGACGCAAAAGGAAATCGAGCTGATTGCACCGCCATTGGCCTTGCAGGTTGACGCAGAGCGTCGTTATCTACACCGTGTGGTGCAGAACCTGGTCGGAAATGCGGTACGCTACTGTGATCATAAGGTGCGCATTAGTGGCGGTATCCGTGCCGATGGTAATGCCTATGTCTGTGTTGAAGATGATGGGCCGGGGATTCCTGAGCAAGAGCGTGCCCGTATCTTTGAAGCCTTTGCGCGTCTGGATGATAGCCGTACCCGTGCTTCGGGTGGTTATGGCCTGGGCTTGTCGATTGTCAGTCGTATTGCTTACTGGTTTGGTGGCACGATTCAGGTGGATCAGAGTCCAAATCTGGGCGGTGCACGGTTTATCATGACCTGGCCGGCAAAACGTTATAAGCAAGGCTTGAAGAAATAATTAAGAAAGGAATGGCAAGTGCCATTCCTTTTTTTGTTTTAGCCCCATAAAAAAGCCAAGGCGTTAAATGCCTTGGCTCAATTGATCAGAACAGTACTGATCCATCTATCTGTATTTATTCATGTACCGAAGGGTCGGGTTCGATCAAGGATTTGCCTGAGCGAAGCGCCTGTAATGCATCAGCATTGAAATCAATCAGGAGTGAATTGTTCTTGATGTCGATTTTATAGCCCTGAATCAGTGCCTGATCTCCATTTAAGGTTTCGACTTTATAGCTGTCGGCAATATTGAGAATACTGTCTAAATTGGTGGTGGTGGCGGCAAAATCCTCTCTAAAAACCTGGTAGATGTCTCTTAAATCAAAAATCGCGTTATCAGCATCTGGATGTTTTCGAACATAACTTTCTATATGACGCATCAGTAGTTGTGAAAAAAAGAAATAATCCGAGTCGTGTGTGTATTCTAGATGCATGTTTTTCTCCTTCTTTGCTTCTATTAGAATAACGATCTATTGCTAGAGCTGTGTATAAAGATAATTAAAGTATTTAGCTGAATTGCAACATATTATGTCGAAATGGCAACCCGGTTTCGATATTGTTATCTGGCTGGATCAATCGTCTGATCTGCCAGTTGAAATTATGATTCATTAAAATACTACTTTCTGGCCAGATAAAAATAATCCGTCGCTGGATATATACAGCTTGCGGTTAAATTTTCAACATAGATTTGCAGCAATGCAATCATAGGGTTCATGCTGCCATATTTTTGTGCATTGAGCAGAAATGCTGAATGTCTTTGATGCGTTAATAAAGAAAAAAATGATCAATATAGGGTGTTTGATTAGATAATTCGATTTCTAGGGGTGAATTAAGCATGATCCCGTCTATATCCGTAACTTTATGGACAAAATCATCCGAAAGACTAAAGCGCTTCAACTAGCATGAGAAATTAGAAATCAGGTACAATTGGCGGGATTAATTTTGTGTTTGGTGTATTTGAAGGCCAATACATACATTCTTTGTTAAAAATAGGCCTGCCAGGAGTTATCCCCGCATGAGTGCCATTACTCCATACGATTGGGCAATTATTGCCTTCGTGATCGGCGTTACATTTCTTTGCGTTTTTATGCTCACTGTTCCCTTACTCCTAGGGGGTAAAGCATGGGGACGTGCGAAGCAAGAGCAGTTTGAGTCAGGTGTAGTTGGTGCGGGCGGTGCTCGTATCCGCTTGTCTGCCAAGTTCTATTTAGTTGCAATTTTCTTTGTGGTCTTCGATCTGGAAGCCCTCTATCTTTACGCTTGGTCAACTTCAGTTCGTGAAGTGGGTTGGGTGGGTTTTGCAACGGCTGCCGTGTTTATTCTGGTTTTATTAATTGGTTTGATTTACGAACTTTCAACCGGTGCACTGAACTGGGCACCTTCTGATCGCCGTAAAGCTGCCGGTGTCAAAACCCATATCGGTTCGCCAAATATGAACATTGCTGACATTACCCGATTCAATAACATTGAAGAGTTGGTTGTCGATCCTACTGGTCATATTCCAGCACAGTCTTCTGGTCGTGTTAAATCTAAAACACCGACTACCTCAACATCTGAACAGGAGTAAGTCGGGATGAAATATACTTTAACCCGTGCGAATCCGGATGCCGATCAATATCCATTACAAGATCGTCAAATCGTCACTGATCCACTTGAGGAAGAAGTGAATAAAAGTGTGATGATGACGCGTCTAGAAGATGTGTTGCATACCGCAGTGAACTGGGGGCGTAAAAACTCTTTGTGGCCATTTAACTTTGGTACTTCATGCTGCTACGTTGAATATGCAACTACATTAACAGGCGTTCATGACTTGTCACGCTTTGGTGCCGAAGTAATTCGTGCTTCACCGCGTCAGGCAGACTTGATGATTGTTGCAGGAACCTGCTTTGTCAAAATGGCACCTGTCATTCAACGTTTGTATGAACAGATGCTTGAGCCTAAATGGGTCATCTCAATGGGTGCTTGTGCTAACTCAGGTGGTATGTACGACATCTATTCCGTGGTTCAGGGTGTAGACAAAATTATTCCTGTTGATGTGTACATCCCAGGTTGTCCGCCTCGTCCAGAAGCATTGATCCAAGCATTGATGTTACTTCAAGACCAAATTCAACTAGAGCGCCGTCCACTTTCAGCGGTTATTGGTGATGATCTTCAGCCTGTGTATAAGCCAAAGATGATGCCAGAACGTGACCGTAAAAATGCTGAACGTATTGCGGTGAAAAATTTACGCTCTATGGATGAAATTAAATAATTTTAACGATGAGTTTTTGACATGTCCCGTGATGGGTATGGTCATCGGAAAAATTTCCAGAATTTGTATTAAATAGGAAGCCAAGCCAATGGCTGAAACTGACATTGCTATGCCAGAATCAACGCCAGTTGATTCACGCCCAGCATTTGCAATCGTAGAAGAGCTCAAAACCAAATTTGGTGAGAACTTTTACGTGCAGGCGACTTTTGAAGAGTTTCCAACAGTCTGGGTTGAGCGCGCACGCGTGCAAGAAGTCCTCATGTTCCTCCGTAAAGTGGAACGTCCTTATGTCATGCTGTTTGACTTGTCTGCGGTAGATGAGCGTTTACGTGTTCACCGTGACGGTTTGCCTGCATCTGACTTTACTGTGTTCTATCATTTGTTATCGCTTGAGCGTAACAGTGACATCCGTATCAAAGTTGCCTTGAATGAAAATGATTTAAGCATTCCAACCGCAACCAATATCTGGCCAAATGCCAACTGGTACGAGCGTGAAGCTTACGATATGTTTGGTATCGATTTCGCCGGGCATCCAATGCTTCGTCGTATCTTGTTGCCAACCTATTGGGAAGGTCATCCGTTACGTAAAGAATATTCTGCGCGTGCGACAGAATATACGCCGTATATGCAAGACCAGGCAAAGCAGGATTTCGAACAAGAACACTTACGCTTTGTCCCTGAAGACTGGGGTCTAAAACGCGGTAATGATGACGAAGACTTCATGTTCCTGAACTTGGGTCCTAACCATCCATCTGCGCATGGTGCGTTCCGTGTGGTGTTACAGCTGGACGGTGAAGAAGTCAAAGACTGTGTGCCGGATATCGGTTATCACCACCGTGGTGTAGAAAAGATGGCTGAACGTCAAACTTGGCATTCATTCATTCCGTATACCGATCGTGTTGACTACCTTGGTGGTTGTGCGCAAAACATGCCTTACGTCATGGCTGTTGAGCAAATGGCAGGAATTAAAGTTCCTGAGCGTGCACAAGTCATTCGTGTGTTGTTGAACGAATTATTCCGTATCAATAACCACTTGTTATTCTGTGGTACCGCGATTCAGGATGCCGGTGGTATGACACCAGTATTCTATATGTTCGCAGACCGTCAAAAAGTCTATGACATCGTTGAAGCGATTACCGGTTACCGTATGCACCCAGCATGGTTCCGTATCGGTGGTACAGCACACGACCTTCCAAACAACTGGCAAAAACTAGTGAAAGATTTGCTGGATTGGATGCCGAAGCGTCTGAACGAGTACTACACAGCTGCACTTAAAAACTCGGTATTTATTGGTCGTACGCGTAACGTTGCGCAATACGATGCTAAATCTGCGTTGGCTTGGGGTGTGACCGGTACAGGTTTACGTGCGACAGGTATTGATTTTGACGTTCGTAAATATCGTCCATACAGTGGTTATGAAAACTTCGACTTTGATATTCCAGTGGAATATGAAGGCGATGCATATGCACGTGTCTTGGTTCACTTCCGTGAAATCACTGAATCATTGAAAATTATTCAACAGTGCTTGGATAACATGCCATCTGGTCCATATAAAGCGGATCACCCATTGGCTGTTCCACCACCAAAAGACAAGACATTACAAGATATTGAAACCTTGATTACGCACTTCCTAAGCGTATCTTGGGGTCCTGTAATGCCGGCAGGCGAGTCTTCATTCATGACTGAAGTGGTGAAGGGTGCGAGTACCTATTACCTCACTTCTGACAAGTCAACCATGAGCTACCGTACCCGTATTCGTACGCCAACGTTCACGCATTTACAGCAAATGCCATCGGTGATTAACGGCAGTCTGGTGTCTGACTTGATCATTTATTTGGCGACCATTGACGTGGTTATGGCTGACGTGGATCGCTAGGGGTAAACGATTATGATGATTTTGACTGATAAAAAACCACGTGTGAATGTTGAAGGGATTTTGACTGCGGACGAAATCCATGAAATTGAACATCACATTGGTCATTACCCATACCCACGTGCAGCCTCTCTGGATGCGTTGAAGTGTGTACAGCGCCGTAATGGCTGGGTAGATGACGCACAAATGAATGCGATTGCACAATTGCTCAGCATGAGTGTGGCGGATCTGGAAGGCGTAGCAACGTTCTATAACCGTATCTACCGTCAACCTGTGGGTCGTCACGTGATTTTATTGTGTGACTCGATTGCATGCTTCTTGATGGGTGCGGAAACTTTGGCAGAAGCGTTCCAGCGCGAGTTGGGTATCCAGTATGGACAAACCACAGCAGATGGTCGTTTTACCTTGCTCCCGATTTGCTGTCTAGGCAACTGCGACAAAGGGCCAACCTTAATGATTGATGAAGATACTCACGGTTTAGTGGAAGTGTCATCAGTTAAACAGTTATTGGAGAAGTATGTATGAATACTGAACCAAAACCAATTTATGGCGACGGTAATCCAGAAACTCATCCGCTGACCTGGCGTTTGAGCAAACAGGATGCAGTACGTAATGCTGACGAGTACGAAACACTAGAAGGCTATGCTGGCTTTAAAAAAGCACTCGGTATGCCACCAAAAGATGTACTTGAAGTGATTAAAGCTGCGACGGTTAAAGGTCGTGGTGGTGCAGGTTTCCCGGCAGGGATTAAATGGTCATTGATGGCGCCAAATGATGGTGGTCCACGTTATTTGATCTGTAATGCCGATGAAATGGAACCGGGTACCTTTAAAGACCGTTTGTTGATGGAAAAACTTCCACATCAATTGATTGAAGGGATGCTGATTGCAGGTTATACCCTAGAGGCAACTCAAGGTTATATCTTCATCCGTGGCGAATATATCGAAGCAGCTCAATACTTAAATGAAGCATTAGAGCAAATCCGTGCTAAAGGTTACCTAGGTGAAAATATCCTCGGAACTGGCTGGAACTTTGATTTACACGTTCATACCGGTGCAGGTCGTTATATTTGCGGTGAAGAAACTGCATTGATTAACTCGCTTGAAGGCCGTCGTGCCAATCCGCGTACCAAGCCACCATTCCCGCAAGTTGCAGGAGCATGGGGCCGTCCAACGATTGTCAACAACGTTGAAACCTACAATAACTTGCCAGCCATCATGTTGCGTGGTCCTGAGTGGTATATCAACCTTTCAGCAGGTAAGTCGAAAGATCCAGGCACCAAGATTTATGGTGCATCAGGTAAAGTCAAATTCCCGGGTCTTTGGGAACTGCCATTCGGTACCACTGCGCGTGAAGTGATTGAAGAACATGCGGGCGGTATGCGTGACGGTTTGACCTTGAAAGCCTGGTTACCGGGTGGTGCATCAACGGACTTCCTGGCCGCTGAACACATTGATCTACCAATGGATTCTGAAAGCATTATGAAAGCAGGTTCACGTTTAGGTACCTGTCTGTTGATGGTGGTGGATGAAACTCAATGTATGGTCTCTGCGACACGTAATTTAGAAGAATTCTTTGCGCGTGAATCATGTGGTTTCTGTACACCATGCCGTGATGGTTTACCTTGGGCAGTGAAAGCGCTTAAAGCACTGGAAACAGGCGAAGGTAAGAAAGAAGATATCGACCATTTACAAGAACTGACGCGTAAATTGTGGATCGGTAAAACTTTCTGTGCTCACGCACCAGGTGCGATGGAGCCGCTTATGGGCGCACTTAAATATTTCCGTAGCGAGTTTGAAGCAAAGGTTAAAACCCATGCTCCAGCTCTAGACGTAGAACAAGCTTAAGGAATTCGACTATGGCTACAATTCATGTCGATGGAAAATCGTATGAAGTTAACGGCTCAGAAAACTTGCTACAAGCATGTCTCAGCCTTGGCATCGACATCCCGTATTTTTGTTGGCACCCATCCTTAGGTTCTGTTGGTTCATGTCGTCAATGTGCGGTGACTCAGTATGCAAATCCTGAGGACACACGTGGACGCTTGGTGATGTCATGTATGACACCTGCTGCCGACAATACCTATATCTCGATTGAAGACAAAGAAGCAACGGATTTCCGTGCGTCGATCGTTGAATTCTTGATGACCAATCACCCGCACGACTGTCCAGTCTGTGAAGAGGGTGGACACTGTCATTTACAAGATATGACGGTGATGACCCAGCACGACCGTCGTCGCTACCGCTTTACCAAACGTACCCACTATAACCAAGAGTTAGGTTCGTTTATTGCGCATGAGATGAACCGTTGTATCGCGTGCTACCGTTGTGTGCGTTACTACAAAGACTATGCTGGCGGTACTGACTTTGGTGTTTATGCCAACGCTTCACGTGTGTATTTCGGTCGTCCAGAATCAGGCACTTTAGAATCTGAATTCTCGGGTAACCTGACTGAAGTGTGTCCAACCGGTGTGTTCACCGATAAAACCCACTCAGCACGCTACAACCGTAAATGGGATATGCAGTATGCGCCAAGCGTATGTCATGGCTGTTCTTCAGGTTGTAACATCTCTCCGGGTGAGCGTTATGGCGAAATCCGTCGTGTTGAAAACCGTTTCAACGGCTCAGTTAACCAATACTTCCTTTGCGATAAAGGCCGTTTCGGTGTGGGCTATGTGAACCGTGCAGACCGTCCACGTCAACCGCAATTCCGTAATGCTGAAACGGTTGCAACTGTGAGTGTGGATCAGGCACTGGATCAGGTAATTGCCCAATTGCAAGGCAAGAAAGTGTTAGGTATTGGTTCACCACGCGCAAGCCTGGAATCAAACTATGCACTGCGTGAATTGGTTGGACAAGATAACTATTCAACCGGTATGTCGCAAAAAGACCAGAATCTGGTGGAGTTAGCAGCATCAATCATGCAAACACAGGGGATCTATAACCCGAACATGCGTGAAATTGAAAGCTATGATGCCGTGTTGATTCTGGGTGAAGACTTAACCCAAACTGCGCCACGTATGGCTTTATCGGTTCGTCAAGCTGCGAAAAACAAAGCCAAAGAAATGGCTGCTGCAACACGTACCCCAGACTGGTTAGCTGAACCTGTTCAACGTATCGGTCAAGATGCGAAATCACCAATCTATATCCTTGCTGCAACACAAACCCGTTTAGCGGATGTGGCAACAGGTGAAGTGGTTGCATCTCCAAATGACATCGCACGTTTAGGTTTCGCGGTTGCTGCTGCTGTTAAAGGCGAAGCGCTTTCTGGTTTGGCAGATGATGCCAAAGCATTTGCGCAAACCATTGCGGATACCTTGAAAGCAGCGAAAAAGCCATTGATTATCTCGGGTACCAGCTTACAAGATCCTGCCATCATGGAAGCTGCAGCTCAAGTTGCACAAAACCTTGGTGAACATGCAGGCTTGTCATTGACCGTTCCTGAAGTGAACTCAATGGGCTTGGCACTGTTTGGCGGATTAAGCTTGGAGCAAGCATTTGCACAAGATTATGATGCAGTGGTTGTGATTGAAAATGACTTGACTCGTCGTTTACCTGTAGCGCAAGTGAAAGCTGCATTTGACAAGGCTGAAACTGTGATCGTACTCGATCATAGCGAAACTGAAACCTTGAAACTTGCAGATATCGTACTTTCAGCAGCAAGCTTTGCTGAGGGTGATGGTACTGTCGTGAGTCAAGAAGGCCGTGCACAACGTTTCTATCAAGTGTATGACCCAAGCTACTACAAGCCTGAATATGCGATCAAAGAATCTTGGCGCTGGTTACATGCCATTGAGACTGGTCTTAAAGGCAAAGCGGTAGACTGGACACTTCTTGATGATGTGATTGATGACATCGTGAAGAATGTTCCTGTGCTTGAAGCGATTCAAGATGTTGCACCGGATGCAGGCTATCGTATTCACGGTTTGAAAATTGCACGTGAACCACGTCGTTATTCTGGCCGTACTGCAATGCGTGCGCCATTATCGGTTCACGAACCGAAACAACCGACTGATCCTGATTCGGCATTAACCTTCTCAATGGAAGGTTATGTGGGGAATCAGACTGCATCGTCACTGGTCCCATTCGCATGGTCTGCGGGCTGGAACTCACCACAAGCTTGGAACAAATACCAGGATGAAGTGGGCGGTCACTTAAAAGGTGGTGATTCGGGTGTGCGTTTATTCGATCGTTTAGCAAAACGTCCTGCACGTAGCTATGTGGCGCCATCAGCAGTTGTTGTGAATCCTGAAAGCTTCCGTCTTGTACCAATGCACCATATTTTTGGTTCTGGCGAATTCACCATTAAAACACCTGCAATGGAATCTCGTATTCCTGAAGCGATGTTTGCGGTGGGCGAGCAAGATGCGACCCGTTTAAATGTTCAGGATGGTCAACGTATTACCGTGCAAGCGGGCGAGACCAGCATCAGCTTACCTGTACAAGTGATTGAATATTTACCAACAGGTTATATCGGTTATCCAATTGGTCTGGCACCAACAGTTTCATTGGCAGAGCCAGTGTCTGTGGCGGTAGGAGTGTAATTCATGAATCAAGAAATTATACGTCAAACGCCACTTTGGGCTGAGAACTGGCCAATCGCTTATTCAGTGATTCAAGCCATTGTGATCTTGCTGGTGGTGGTTTTGGTTGCTGCGTTAATGTCATTTATTGAGCGTCGTCTCTTGGCATTATGGCAAGACCGTTATGGTCCAAACCGTGTTGGTCCGGGTGGTATGTTCCAGATCGTTGCCGACATGCTCAAGATCATGTTCAAAGAAGACTGGACACCAAAGTTTGCGGATAAGCTGACTTTCCGTTTAGCACCAGCAGTTGCGATGGCAACTGCGGTACTTTCGTTCATGGTGATTCCAGTAAGTCCTACACTGGGCGTTGCGGACATGAGTATCGGCCTGTTGTTCTTTATGGCAATGGCGGGTATCGCAGTTTATGCAGTGCTATTTGGTGGTTGGGCATCTAACAACAAATACTCATTACTCGGTGGTCTGCGTTCTGCTGCTCAAACCATTTCTTATGAAGTGTTCTTGGGTATCTCGTTAATGGGTGTGGTTGCGATTGCAGGCTCATTCAACATGCGTGAGATTGTTGAAGCACAACGTGATATGTGGTTCATCATTCCGCAATTCTTAGGCTTCCTGATCTTTGTGGTTGCGGGTGTTGCGGTTACGCATCGTCATCCATTTGACCAACCGGAAGCTGAGCAAGAATTGGCCGAAGGTTACCACGTAGAATACGGTGGGATGAAGTGGGGGATGTTCTTCGTTGCGGAATACGTCAACGTGGTCTTGATCTCTGCCTTGATCGTAACTTTATTCTTCGGCGGATGGCTTGCACCATTTAACCTGGAAATTCCATTTGTTCCACCATTATTCTGGTTCATTATCAAAACAGCATTCTTTGTAATGATGTTTGTCTTGGCACGTGGTTCGTTAATGCGTCCGCGTTATGACCAAGTGATGAACTTTGGTTGGAAAGTTTGTTTGCCATTGGCGTTGGTCAACTTGTTAGTGACTGGTGCTGTGATTCTGATGAATCAGGCCTAGGACAGCAGGGAGTACAAAATGTATAAAATTCTAGCTGGCTTCGGATCGATTGTACGTTCGTTGTGGATGGTGTTCAGCCATGTAACACGTAAACGTGACACGATCTTATATCCAGAAGTACCAGGTGAACAAATTGCACCTCCACGCTATCGTGGTCGTATCGTGTTAACACGTGACCCGGATGGTGAAGAGCGTTGTGTGGCATGTAACCTTTGTGCGGTTGCTTGCCCGGTTGGCTGTATTTCATTGCAGAAAGCGGAAAAAGAAGATGGACGTTGGTATCCGGAATTTTTCCGTATTAACTTCTCACGCTGCATTTTCTGCGGTATGTGTGAAGAAGCATGCCCAACGACTGCCATTCAGATGACACCAGATTTCGAACTCGGTGAATATGTACGTCAAGACTTGGTCTATGAGAAAGAAAACTTACTCATCTCTGGACCGGGTAAATATCCTGACTACAACTTCTACCGTGTTACCGGTATGGCTGTGAGCGGTAAAGACAAAGGTCAGGCACAAAAAGAAAGTGCACCAGTTGATGTACGGAGCTTATTACCATGATGTGGCCATTTTATTTGATGGCACTCGTGGCCATTGTTTCGACAGTACGTGTTGTAACCAACACCAATCCTGTGCATGCATTATTAAGTTTGATCGTTTCTCTTCTTGCTGTTGCAGGCATTTTCATGATCGTAGGCGCGCCGTTTGCTGGTGCGCTTGAGATCATCGTGTATGCAGGTGCCATCATGGTCTTGTTCGTCTTCGTTGTCATGATGCTGAATCTTGGCCAGGATACGATTGAACAGGAAAGCAAATGGTTGACCTCAGATGCCTGGGCCTATCCTGCACTGATGAGCTTCTTGTTGGGCTTAATCCTTGTGTGGATGCTAGGCGGTGAATACACCACAATTTCTGCGCCAATGGGTACAGAAGTTGTTGGCCCGAAAGCAGTCGGTCAAGCCCTATTTACTCACTATCTATTATTGGTAGAAGTTGCCGCGATGTTATTGCTTGCAGCATTGGTTGCAGCATTCCACTTAGGCAAACGTGAACCAGGTGCAGAAGAGGATAAAGAATAATGGGACACATCCCTTTAGAACATGGTTTGATCGTTGCAACCATCCTTTTTGCACTGGGTTTTTACGGTGTGATGGTGCGACGCAACCTATTATTTATGCTAATGAGCCTTGAAATCATGATGAATGCTGCTGCGTTGGCATTCGTTTTGGCAGGTAGTGTTTGGGCACAGCCAGATGGACAGGTCATGTTCATCCTGATTCTGACCCTTGCTGCAGCAGAGGCATGTATCGGTCTTGCGATCGTCCTTCAGTTTTATCATCGCTTCCATCATCTGGATGTGGATGCTGCTAGTGAGATGCGCGGATGAGTACATTATATTTAACCGTTTTATTCCCGCTCATTGGTTTTATCCTTTTAGCGGCAGGGCGTGACAAACTTTCTGAAAATGTCGCTGCCATTATTGGTGTCGGTTCAGTTGGTTTATCTGCGTTATTTGCTTTAATTGCTGGTCTTGCATTTACCAGCAGCGGTCAAACCGTTTTTGTTCAGCACTTATGGACCTGGTTCAGTGTTGGCGGTTTTGAGCCAGGCATTAGCTTACATTTAGACGGCTTGTCATTATTGATGACTGGCATGATCACAGGTGTTGGTTTCCTGATTCACATCTTCGCATCATGGTATATGCGTGGTGAAGAAGGCTATGCGCGTTTCTTCTCTTATTTCAACCTGTTCGTTGCCAGCATGTTGTTGTTGGTACTCGGTGATAACCTGGCGTTATTATTCCTGGGTTGGGAAGGCGTAGGTCTGTGTTCATACCTGTTGATTGGTTTCTACTACTCAAATCCTGCAAATGGCTGGGCAGCAATCAAAGCATTCACCGTAACACGTGTGGGTGACGTTTTCTTACTGATTGCATTGTTCTTGCTTTATCAACAGTTTGGTACTTTGAATACACAGTATATTGTTGAAAATGCAGCGACCGTAATGACGCAAAGCTCATCATTGTCGATCTGGACCGCATTGATGTTGTTCTTGGGTGCAGCAGGTAAATCTGCGCAAATCCCATTGCAAACCTGGTTAGCCGATGCGATGGCGGGTCCTACACCAGTATCTGCATTGATCCACGCTGCGACCATGGTAACAGCAGGTGTGTACTTATGCTGCCGTATGTTCTCTGTGATGGAAATGGCACCAGAAGTAATGCAGTTCATCTCGATTACGGGTGCAGTAACTTTGCTTGTGGCTGGTTTTGCCGCATTGGTTCAAACCGATATCAAACGTATTCTGGCTTACTCAACCATGAGTCAGCTCGGTTATATGTTTATGGCGGTGGGTGCTGAAGCGTACCAGGCAGGTTTATTCCACATGCTGGCTCACGCCTTCTTTAAAGCATTATTGTTCCTTTCTTCAGGTGCAGTGATTCTTGCATGTCATCACGAACAGAACATTTTCAAAATGGGTGGCTTGCGTCACAAGATCCCATTCGTATTCTGGTGTTTCGTCATTGGTGGTGGCGCATTGGCAGCACTTCCAATCGTAACCGTGGGCTTCTTCTCTAAAGATGCGATCTTGGGTGCGGTATATGCTCAATCGACCATTGCTAACCTTCCACTTTATAATACCTTGTACTGGGTAGGTGTTGCGGGCGCATTCTTAACGTCTATTTATACATTCCGCTTAATCTGGGTGGTCTTCTTCGGCGAAGAGAAAACCCATGCACATGCCATTCATGGTGTCACTTACTGGGGTCCGCTTGCGATTCTTGCTGCATTGTCAACAGGTATTGGTTACTTCTTGCAAGCACCCGTTGCCAAGTTATTGACGGCTGCAAATATCCCAAGTTTTGTGATTCCTGAAAGCTTAGAAGCTGCTGTTTCTCATGCCGAACACTTAGCAAGTGGTGTTGCACTTGTGGGTCTGGCTGTGGGTATCTTCTTGTTTGCCTTTGCGTATGGTGCAGTTAAATCATTTGCTCAAAGTTCTTTGGGTTCAGGTTTAGCGCATATCTGCCGTACTGCATTCGGTTTCGATGCCTTGTATGACATCGTCTTTGTAAAACCTTATTTATTGATTGCGAAAATTTTAGGTCGTGATCCGGTTGACGGTTTATGGTTAGTGCTCCCTGCCATTGTGAAGGGCGGTAATAGCTTTACAAGTTCGCGTCAAACAGGTTCATTACGTGAATACGCATCAAGCATGTCACTCGGTGTAGTGGTGTTATTGATGATCTTGATCGTGATTCAGGTTGTGGGGAAATAAAATGGAAAACAATTTAATTTTACCCGCACTGATTTTAGTTCCTTTCATTGCTGGTTTTATTTGCTGGTTGGTTGATAAATTCGACCAGCACTTACCGCGCTGGATTGCCTTAATTGGTATGCTCATTACTTTTGGTTTGGGCATTGCACTTTGGCAAAGTGGTACATATAGCTACGAGTTGGGCGGTAAAGTCCCGACTTGGGCAGCTGAATTCCATCTTCCATGGATTCAGACTTTAGGTATTAGCATTCACTTGGCAGTGGATGGTTTATCTCTTCTTATGGTGTTGTTAACCGCATTACTCGGTGTACTTGCAGTTGGCTGTTCATGGGGTGAGATTCAGAAGAATGTTGGTTTCTTCCATTTAAACTTGCTTTGGAGTTTAGGTGGGGTCATCGGTGTATTCCTGGCGATTGACTTGTTCCTGTTCTTCTTCTTCTGGGAGATGATGCTGGTACCAATCTACTTCCTGATCGCGTTATGGGGTCATAAAGGTTCGAATGGTCGTTCACGTGTTTACGCTGCAACCAAATTCTTCCTCTATACCCAAATCGCTGGTTTGATCATGTTGATCGGTATCTTGGGCCTCGTGGTCTATGGATACATGATGACAGGCATGATCGGTTTCGATTACAACTACCTCTTGGCGGTTGCGAACCACTTACCACCTGAAGTTGCTTATGCATTCATGCTGTGTTTCTTCATCGGTTTTGCGGTGAAATTACCAGTATTCCCATTACACGGCTGGTTGCCTGATGCGCATGCGCAAGCACCAACAGCGGGTTCTGTGGATTTAGCGGGTATCTTGATTAAGACAGCTGCCTACGGTTTGCTTCGTTTCGTTATTCCATTCTTCCCGGCAGCGTCAGCACAATTCGCTGATATCGCTATTATTCTGGGCTTGATTGGTATTTTCTACGGCGCATTCCTTGCTTACCAGCAAACCGATATGAAGCGCTTACTTGCGTATACGTCTATTTCGCACATGGGTTTCATCTTACTTGCAATCTATGCAGGTAATATCCTGACATTCCAGGGCCTCATGATCATGATGTTGGCACATGGCTTGTCATCTGCTGCGTTGTTCATTATGTCTGGTCAGGTGTATGAGCGTTTACACACACGTGATTTACGCTTAATGGGTGGCCTGCGTGGTCAGCTGCAATACTTGCCATTCTTCCTGATGTTCTTTGTAGCAGCATTGGTTGGTGTACCAGGTCTAGGTAACTTTATTGGTGAATTTCTGATCTTGATGGGTTCATTCAAAGCTTATCCAGCTTTCACCATCATTGCAGCAGTGAGTCTGGTATTTGCTGGTCTTTACGGTCTGATCCTGATTCACAAAGCATTGTTTGGTGAGCCAAACCCAGAGCAAAAGCAACACTACAAAACTCCTCTGAAAGATTTATCAGTGCGTGAAGTTAGCATTTTGATGATCTGTGTGATCGGTCTGGTTTGGTTAGGTATTTACCCGCAAACATTCCTGGATATGTCACATTCAAGCATGCAGTGGTTAGTAAATAGTTATATGCCAGTACAAGAAGTTGTTGAAACTGTTCAACAGGCTGCAACTCAACTTGAACATGTGGAGATGCAATAAACCATGAACTTCACAATTTCTTTTTCTGAGCTGATGCCTTTAGCTCCCGTGATGATTGTGGCACTGACCGCAATCGTCGTGATGTTGTTGACTGCGATTAAGCGTAATCACAACCTCATTGCGACCACTTCGGTTGTCGGTTTAAACCTTGCTGCAATCTTTATTGCATACACCATGTTTACTGGGCACTTTGCCCCAGTCAACGTGATGGGCATGTTTATGGTTGATCCATTTACCATGCTCTATCAATTCCTGATTCTGATTGCTGCCTTGGCGTGCTGTACTTTGTCTCATGCGTATATCGAGACTTATAAGGAAAACCGCGAAGAACTTTACATCTTGCTGCTGTCTTCAGTAGCAGGTGCAATGTTATTGGTGGCAAGTTCGCACTATGCAGCATTCTTCATCAGCTTGGAGTTGATGTCGATTCCTGTGTACGGCATGTTGGCATATACCTATCAACGTAGCCAGTCTTTGGAAGCGGGGATTAAATACCTGGTACTTTCAGCGACTGCGTCTGCAATGTTGTTGATGGGTATGGCGTATATCTATGCATATACCGGTTCATTGTCATTCTATGACTCTGTTCAGGCATTGTTTACTGCCATCAAACAACCCATGGTGTTATTGGGCTTAGGCTTAATTATCTTTGCTGTGGCATTCAAACTTTCACTTGCGCCATTCCATAAATGGACGCCAGATGTGTATGCCGGTGCACCAGCGCCAATGGCTACCTTTTTGGCTACGGCTGCGAAAGTGGCAACGATCGGTTTGTTTGTGCGTTACTTACTCACTTCGGGCGCGATCCTGATTGAGTCGATTGTGACAGTGATTACCATCATTGCAGTCTTGTCGATTGTGGTGGGTAACTTACTTGCAGTACGTCAAGTCAACTTGAAGCGTATCCTCGGTTATTCATCCATTGCACACTTTGGTTATTTGTTGATTGCTTTGATCAGCATGACTTATGCAAGCCTCGGTAGCGTAACGGTTTACGTGATTACCTATGTACTCACCACTATCGGTGCGTTCGGTGCAGTTGCATTAATGTCGAGCCCGTACAACAACGTGGATGAAGCACAAAGTCTTGCCGACTACCGTGGTTTATTCTGGCGCCGTCCGATCTTGACCGCAACATTAACGGTAATGATGCTGTCTTTAGCGGGTATTCCATTAACTGCAGGCTTTATTGGTAAGTTCCTTGTCGTCATGGCTGCGGTCACCACTCAGCACTGGTTCCTGGCTGCCATGATCGTGGTAGGCAGTGGTATCGGTTTGTATTACTACTTACGTGTGATGGTGGTGATGTACATGACACCACCAGATGTACCACGTATTGATGCCGATGCACACTGGGGAACTAAAGTGGGTGGCTTGATGGTGCTTGCTGCTGCATTACTGGTGTTCGTGATGGGTGTCTACCCAGATCCGATGATTAATCTGGCTTTGAAGGCTGAGATATTGTCTCCATTGCACTTTATGTTGTCTCAACAACAGTAATCGTCTGATTTGTACAAAAAAGCCTCCAAAATTGGGGGCTTTTTTATTGCCGAGTAAAAAAACGCTTTATAATAGACAAAGATTAACATTACCTAGGTACTCACTCGTGTCGATTCAAGAAATTCGTCATCCGCTAATTCGCCATAAACTTGGTTTACTACGTCGTTCTGACATCAGTACCAAGAACTTTCGTGAATTAGCGCAAGAAGTCACGATGTTACTGACTTATGAAGCAACAAAGGATCTTCCTGTTGTTGAGCATGAAATTGATGGGTGGGCAGGGAAAGTCTCAACTCAGCGTATCGCAGGGAAGAAAATCACCATTGTACCGATCTTGCGTGCGGGTATTGGGATGCTGGAAGGCGTATTGAGCCTGATCCCAAGTGCCAAAGTGAGTGTTTTGGGTTTAGAGCGTGATGAAGCAACGTTGGAAGTTCGTACTTACTATAAAAAGTTAGTACCAGATGTTGCCAATCGCCTAGCCATGATTATTGATCCAATGCTGGCGACGGGTAATTCACTCATCGCTGCGATTGATGTATTGAAAGCCAGTGGCTGTAAAGATATTCGTGTTATGGTGCTGGTGGCTGCACCAGAGGGCGTAGCTAAAGTTGAAGCGGCACATCCGGATGTTCGCATTTATACCGCATCGATTGACCAAGGTTTAAATGAAGAAGGTTATATCGTTCCTGGTCTGGGTGATGCAGGCGATAAAATCTTTGGTAGTGTTCAAAAAGACTAATTTTTGACACATTCATAAAAAGAGACTTGATCTCATCCTGAAGCTGTTTTGGGGATCGATTGAAAGTCTCTTTTTTATTTTTATATACTGTCATCATCGCATTGAGAAAATAGGATAAATGTCATGAAGCAAGAATTCTATCAAGGCAAAATTAAACAATATAATCCAGACAAAGGCTTTGGTTTTATTGGGACTTCTGAAGGGGATGTATTTTTTCATATTTCTGAATATCCAGCGGATGCTGAGCCGAAAAGAAATGAAAAAGTAAAATTTATCGTGGTTGAAAATGACGGGAAGTACAAAGCGACCAAGATTGAACGTCTTGATCCGAATCCTGCCAAAACCAAGAAGACCAAAATTGCTGAGCACAATAATTCGATTACATCGGCATTATTGTCAAACTTCCGCCGTTAACTGCGCTTTATTTATTATTTCTTTGTTCAATTATCCATTTAAATATGATGAGAAAAGAGGCTTTAGCGCCTCTTTTTTATTTGGCCTGTAATATTAAAATATGAAATAGTTATGATGTTGTTAATGATTTTTATTATCATTTGTTAATTTATCTTATATAATGTGATCAAATTTTTATCGGGGACTGATTACATGAAAAAGAATTTATTATTTTTATCTCTCATTGCATTACCGATGTTTGCCGTTGCTGAAGACAATACGGTTTTACCCACTATTGTCGTGAAGGCTGATTCACAAGCAACAGATGCAACAGGTAAGCTTAAAAAAGATACCAGTTTAGGCATCCTTGGTGAGAAAGCTGTATTGGATACACCATTCAGTATCCAGTCCTATACCGAGCAGGCAATCAAGGATAAGCAGGCGGATTCGATCGCAGGTATTCTTAAAAATGATCCAAGTATTCGTACCACCACTAACAGTGGGCATTTAAACGAAAACTTTATGATTCGCGGCTTTGCGGTGACATGGGAAGATGCCAACATTAATGGTGCTTATGGTATGTCACCAAGTGGTCGTACACCGACTGATATTTTAAGTTCTGCCAGTGTATTGAAAGGTCCCAATGCGTTAATCGCAGGCATGGCACCAGGCGGGAGTATTGGTGGAGTCGTGATGGCAACAACCAAACGTGCGGATCGGGATCTGACCCAAGTCTCTGCGATGTACGAAGATGGTGGTTATTACAAATCAGGTTTTGATGTATCTCGCCGTTTTGGTGAAGACAACAAATTTGGTGCGCGTGTCAGTGCGACTTATGGACAAGGTGAACATATTGTTGACGGGCTGGAAGATGAAAATACGGCTGCGGTACTGGCACTCGACTATACGACCGATCAGGCCAAAATTAACTTTGATGCTTATTCGGTAAGAGATAAGCGTGATGGTGGTTCACCAGCAATGATCTCTTTTGCGACTTTAGGGCGTGTTTTACCCGCACCAGATGGAAAACTGAATTATTTCCCACATTTAGAAGGTATGCAAAGTGCTAATTATGTGGGCTTATCAGGAGAATATAAGCTACTACCGAATTTAAAAGTATTTGCTGGCGCTGGATTCAATGAGCGTGAATACCGTGGGCATTTATTTGGTACCCGTATGATTGTAGGTGACTATCCTATGAATCATCAGGGTATGGGCAATACCAGTCCATTAGTTGGCGCGAATGGTGATGCACTGGCACAATATTATCGTGTAGGCTCAAAAGAACATAACACCACCTTTAATGCAGGTTTGGAAGGTCAGATTTTTACCGGTGATATTTCTCATACGCTGGCATTTCGCACTGATTACCTGAAACGTAAATATAGCCAGCATAAAGGTCGTGGCGCAAAAGAAGTTTATTTCCCGACCAATATCTATAATCCAAGTAGCGAAGGGCATATGCCTGATACATGGCCAGAAATTGTTCCGACAGCAGATGATGTTTATGTCAGCTATAGTCTGAGTGACCAGATTTCCATGCTAGATGACAAATTACAGTTTATTTTAGGTGTACGTTATCAAGATATGAATTTAAAAGCGCTCACCACCAATACCAAATTGAAAGATGATAAGTTATCTCCAAGTGCCGCTATTGTCGTGAAACCTTTTGGTGAAGAAACTTCATTCTATGCGAGTTATGTGGAAGGTCTGGTTCGAGGTGCAACAGTATCTAATGAGGCAGATGCAAATTACAATAAAACATTTGCTCCATTTGAAAGTAAGCAATATGAAATTGGTGCGAAATATCAAGGGGACCGTTGGTTACATACTTTAGCGCTGTATCAAATTAAAAAACCGAGCACGATGACGGATACAGGCTATCGTGATCCGAACAATGCCAATATTAAGCAAATCACAACGGATGGTGCGAAGACTGAATCAAAAGGTGTTGAGTACGGTTTCTCTGGTAAAGTGACGGAAGACTTAATCGTTTACGGTAATCTGGCTTATATTGATACTGAATATAAGAAAGGACTTTTAACGGGCGGAGTCGATATATCTGGCAATACCATTGAGGGTACACCAGAGATTACCGCAGGCGTTGGTGTAGATTACACCTTGCCCTATGTGGAAGGTTTAAGCATGAACGCATTTGTGACTTATGTGGATGACCAATATTTAACTGCGAACAATAATTTAAAATTACCTGATTATACCTTGGTTGATTTAGGTGCGAAGTACGCAACTAAACTGGGTGGAGTAAATACAACGTTCCGTGCCAATGTAGATAATGTCGCTGATAAGAAATATTGGGATGGTGTGTTTACCAGTGGCTTTACGACAGTTGGCGCAGGCCGTACTTATAAACTCGGGGTGAGCTTCGATTTCTAAATTGAACGGTATAAAAAATGCTTCCAACTGGAAGCATTTTTTATTTTAAAAGTTAAACCTGAGCTTCGCAGAATTGCAAAAAGGCTTTTAAACCGGGACCCTGATATTTCTGACGATGTACCAGCATATACAGCGGACGGGTTAATTCCCAATAAGGGGTATCCAGAATCACCAACTGACCTTTTTCCTGAAGCGGTTCAATTGCCAGTTTGGAGATACAGGACATGCCTAAACCACCGGCGACGATTTTTAAAATTGCTTCGTTATGGCCCAGGGTTAAACGGATATTGGCATCGGGTAAATCTTGTAAAATGGCATTATCAAAGACTTCACGTGTGCCCGAACCTTCTTCACGCAAGATCCATTCCACTTCATGAAAATCTGCCGGGGTAATCGGGCGGTTGAGTTGTGCCAACGGATGCTCCGGCGCACAACACACGGCCAGTTCATCATTGCGCCAATGAATGCATTGCAGTTGCGGTAAATGGCAGGAACCTTCAATTAAGGCCAGATCAAGCTGGAACTGATTCACCGCTTCGATCATTTGACGGGTATTACCCACTTGCAATTGCAAATGTGCTTGTGGATGACGCTGTAAGAAGTCAGCCATTAAGTCAGGCATTAAATAATCACTGATGGTGAGTGTCGCCCCGAGACGTAAATCAATACTTTGCAACTCACCTTTGGCTGCCTGCTCAAAAGCGTCGCAACGACCTAAAATTTCAAGGGCTTGAGGAAGTAGAAAACGGCCTAAATCATTGAGTTGTAGGCGTTTCCCGAGGCGGTCAAACAGTGGTGCACCCAGACCATCTTCTAAATCTGCTAAGGCCATACTTGCCGCACTTTGTGTGAGACGAACAGCATCACTCGCTTTGGTTACAGTTCCCTCTTGAGCGACCGCCACAAAAACAGCCAACTGGCGTAAAGTCATGCGCATGTTAAATAGCCTTAATGTTTTGAGTATCCATCATTTATTCGATCATGCTAACATGAGCCTACTGTTTCGTGCCACGTTCAAATCATGTCAATTGAAAAATTTAGCGTAGAAAAGGTTTTATCTGTACAGGGTTGGACTGACAATCTGTTTAGTTTTACCATGACCCGTCCAGCCCATTTTAAATTTACTGCAGGGCAGTTTGCCCGAATCGGTTTAATGGTGGATGGCGAACTGGTGGTCCGTGCTTATTCTGTGGTGTCTTCACCCTTTGATGAAACGCTAGAATTCTTTTCGATTGTGGTACCCGATGGCGCATTTACCTCTAATCTGCAACATCTGAAAGTGGGTGATGAGCTGTATCTGGAAAAGATCTCCTATGGTTATTTAACCCTTGCTCGTTATCAGCAACCTTTGCCACAGGATTTATGGTTGTTGGGGACCGGGACGGGTCTGGCGCCATTCTTATCCATGTTGCAAGATTTTGAAACATGGAATAAATATCAGCAAATCAATCTGGTTTACAGCGTTCGTACTGAATCTGAGTTGGCTTATGTCGAGCGTATTCAGGAGATTGCAGCACTCTTTGGCGAAGGGCATACCGGCTTTAAGTTTATTCCGATTATTACCCGTGATCCGAATGCAGCCTTACATGATCGCTTACCAGTTTTGATTGGCAATGGTGAACTGGAAAAAGCAGCAGGACTCTCTTTTAACCGGGAGAGTAGTCATGTGATGTTATGTGGTAATCCGCAGATGGTGGAAGATACCAAGGAAGCCTTGAAGCAACGGGGTCTGATTATGAACCGCCGTGGTGAAGGCAATATTGCCGTGGAGAATTATTGGTAAAGTAAGGGTGAGTGATTCCAGCTTACTCAATAATAAGGAAAAACAATGGCATGCAAGAACAAGATAAAAAAAAGAGAATAGGCAAAGTACCTTATATGGCTTTTTTTGTCGGTCTGCTGTTGATGCTTGTGCTGCTCATTTATAGCTACACGACGGTTTATGCAGGAGGCTGGGGCGATTTAAGCCGGAATATCATGCTAGGGCTAACCTTATTGGCTTTTGCTGTGTATTGCTTATTCTTTTTTATTTGTTCACTGTATCTTTGGCTTGTTTATCAGAAACAGCCCAACTTGGATTTGTCTCTCACAAATTGGGCTATGGGACTACATGGCTTGGCAATGGGGTTGATATTATTGTTTTTTGCAGGCAGCTAAAGCCATAAGAGCATAAATTAAATACAAAATTAATGGACAAACATATCCATAAATTCACGAATTTCCTGAATCGCGGTGTCTACATCGGTGGTTAGCCAAGTCGGTTCAAATAACCCGATATAGTGCTCCAGGCGTTCTTGGGGAACGACCAGACGGACTGGACAATCTTCTTCAAGCAGGCGCCAGGGTAAAATGGGTACTTCATTGTCGAGGAAAGGCCGTACATTACGAATATCAATGATCATGGCATTGATACAGTCAGGCAGGGGCATCACCGAAAACTCTTCTGTACGGCGACGAAAATATTCCAGATCTCCCCATTTCAGGATATAGCTTGGCTTATTAAATTCAATAATGCCAATCAAATGTTCATCGCGCGTGTGATGTAAAAAACATTGATGCGTAACATCAGTGTCCAAATCAAGAGAAACGCTTTGTTGGCTATAGGACATAAAGCAAAACATTTAAAAAACGGGACTGGATAGTATAGCTTATTTTTGTTGCCCGCTAAAGCCGACTATATTTTAAACAAAAAATAAAATAAAAAAAGTAGAGTTCTGCAACTGGCGCAACGATAGTCCGAAGCTTCTTCACACAATGCTACATAGGGGATTGTTAATATAAATATTGAAAAGTAATAAGGAAGAGGGCTGCTATCATGCATGATTTTAGTAAGCCACAACCCCATGTGGCGAGCAAAGAAGAAGTTACCAAAAAGAGAAGATTACCCGTTTATATTTTGATTCTAGTGGGAATCTTTCTGGTTGCATTACTTGTTTATATGGTTGCTGACCATTCGGCCAATCCAACTGCGCAAGTGATCTTGTCACAAATGCAGTCGGCAGTTCTGAATGCTTAGACAAGCATATTTTAAGACCGAGAATTAATTCTTCAAAAAGCTCATTGGTGTGAATCAATGAGCTTTTTTGCAATATTTTGCGCACTTTTTGTTGTATTAGTGCTGCCATTTATTGATTGGAAAATAGACAAAAATTATGGTGGAAGCATCCATAAATCATGTTCTTAGTTCATAGAGCAAGCATGGGTGGTTTAGACCAAAACCGAAAAACACAACATAAGGATAACAACATGAATGATTTTTTTAATGACCCCTCCAACCGTGGAGGATTTGACGCAATGTATTATTGGGATCAATTTCACCCTATTTTAGCTGCAATCGTGATCCTGCTGGTGGGCTGGATTATCGCGTTGCTGATTGCTGCTGGCGTGAAAAAATTACTGCAAAAACTTGATACCAATCATAAATTGTCGTCTGCAACTGGCCGTACCCCAAATATTGAGAATCTTATTTCCAAGCTGGTGTTCTGGTTTATCATGATTCTGGCGGTCGTGGGTGCATTAAATGTTTTAAATATTAGTGGTGTAAGTGATCCATTCAGCAATATGGTCGGGCGTATTCTGGCCTTTATCCCGAATCTGTTTGCTGCCGTTGCAGTCGGCTTTATCGGCTGGATCGTTGCCCGTCTGGTACGTGCAGGCTTGACCAATGTTCTGGCAAGAACCCAACTGGATGAGAAACTCAGTGGCGAGGTGGGTGTCAGTTCACTGAGCAGCAATATTGCCGAAATTTTCTACTGGTTGGTTTTATTACTATTCTTGCCGATTGTACTGTCAATCCTGGGTTTAACAGGTCTACTGATTCCTGTACAGAACATGGTCAATGAAGCAGTGGCTTATTTACCGAATCTGTTTATTACAGGTGTGATTATCTTTGTGGGTTATATTCTCGCGAAGATTGTCCGTGGCATTGTGGAAGGTCTCAGTAATAGCTTCGGTTTACAGGCACAGGCTGAAAAAGTCGGTCTATTTAAAAATTCAAATGTCTCGAAATTTTTAGGATCGTTTGTTTTTGCGGTCATTATTATTACCACTTTAATCGTGGCATTTGAAGCATTGGGTATTGAGGCGATTTCGCAACCGGCAACCTCGATGCTGAATGAAATCATGCATGCAATTCCACAAATTATTGCAGCAGGCCTGATTCTAATCGTGGCTTATATCGTTTCACGTTTTGTTGGACGCTTGGTGGCTGAACTGATTTCAGGTGCAGGCGTTGATGAAATTCCGGCAAAACTCGATCTACAGCGTTTTCTAGGTCAAACACGTGTTTCTGACATTGTCGGTTATCTGATCGTTTTCTTCACCATGCTGTTTGCGGTGTCAGAAGCGGCGGACCGTTTGGGTCTGGAACAGGTGAGTGTGCTGATTGCCATGTTCATCCAGTTCGGTGCAAGTATCTTGCTGGGTGCGGTAATTCTGGTGATTGGCTTCTGGCTGGCCAATGTGGTTGCCAATGTGGTTCAGCGCGGTGAATATAATAGCTCACGATGGTTAGGTAATCTGGTCCGTGTCTTAATTATGGGCCTTGTGATTGCGATGGGCTTAAGAGCAATGGGTATTGCCGATTCTATCGTCAATCTGGCATTTGGTTTAACCCTGGGTGCAGTTGCTGTCGCCTTTGCTCTGGCCTTTGGTTTAGGTGGTCGCCAGCCAGCAGAGCGTCTGTTAAGTGATTTATTAGACAAGGCAAAAACAGAAGGGAAGCAACCGAACCCATTGCACAAAGATGATGCTGGATCAAACAATGTTATGACTCCAACGCCAGTGTCTCCAGTTAATCCTGTGAGTCCAACACCTGCTTCATCGACTAATCCTGTGAGTCCGACACCTACCTCACCAACAACTCCAGTGAGCCCAACACCAGTGTCACCAAATACTCCAGATAACTCAACTCCACCGACTCCGCCTTATTCGGATGAGTCGTAAAAATAATCTTTGATTTTTTTTAGCAATTCGACCACTCTAAGCAGGGTGGTCGTTTTGTTTTTTATGAGTAGGAAGGCCTTTGGTTATAACCAGATCAGCAATATTAAGACATAAGCTTCTTAATATCGCCGAACGGGAAATGACCTAAATCCTGAGTGACGTCGAAAGTATGGATGGGGCATTTGAGGTGGTCGAAGTAAAATTTGGCCTAAAAAGCAATTCATTTATAGAGCTAGTCGCCCTAGTCTCTCAATAAAAAGTCGATAGGAGAACAGAATGAAGAGGCCAAATCGTGTATTTGCACCAGTTATTATTGCAGGTATTACTGTCGGTTTTTTGGCGAGTGCCTACAAATTTGTGGTGGCGAAATCAAGCCCAAGCAAAGACAAGTCAATGCAAAAAACACAGAAAATGCCTTCGTCAGAAGCCGCTAATTCTTCAGATGAACAACATTAAGCATTGATTCATCTGAAAAAGCAGTGGTTTGCGTCAAAACCCTATTTAAACGAATTGGGCTGCTGCCTGTGCAGATGACCATGCCCACTGGAAGTTATAACCCCCCAAGTGTCCGGTCACATCCAGTACTTCGCCAATAAAATAGAGACCTTTCTGTTTTTTACTTTCCATGGTTTTGGATGAAACTTCGCTGGTGTCGACACCACCAAGCGTTACCTCTGCGGTGCGATAACCTTCGGTTCCAGAAGGTTTGACCGAGAAGGCATGAAGTTGTGCTGCAATCTGTTCCAGTTGCAGGTCGCTGATATTGCCAATCGCAGTTTCGCTTTGCTCTGCCCAGATCAATTGCTGCAATTCCAGCACGATACTTTTGGCGGTAAATTCACTAAGTAGGGTCCGTAGCAGTACCTTCGGTTGAGATTTTTTCTTGTCCTTGAAAAATTCAGCAAAATCCTGACTTGGGAAGAAATCAATTTTAAAGCTTTCACCGACATGCCAGTAGTTGGAAAGTTGCAAGGAACTTGGGCCGCTAAGTCCGCGATGGGTAAACAGTAAGGCTTCGGTAAATTGATGACGCTCATTCATTAGCGTTGCATCCAGTGCATTACCACTTAGACGTGTCGTTACCTCTTTGAATTGATCAGAGAAGGTAAACGGAACCAGACCTGCACGGGTCGGGTAAACATGATGCCCGAACTGCTGTGCCAGCTCATAGCCAAAGCCTGAACCGCCTAAAGTTGGAATAGACAAGCCGCCTGTGGCAACCACTAGTGATTCACACTGATAAGTCCCTTGACTGGTTTCAATGCTAAAACCTGACTCTGCTTGTGCCTTGACTTGCAGGACTTCGCAATGCGTCTGAATCTGTACACGCTTGGCTTTTGCACATTCTGCCAGTAACAGTTCCAGGATTTCTTTTGATCCTTTCAAGGTAAACAGCTGACCGTGTTTGCGTTCTTCATATTCAATCCCGTATTCGCATACCAGACCAATAAAATCCCAGTTGGTATAACGGGTCAGGGCAGAAATAACAAAATGCGGATTTTCAGAAAGATAGTTGGCAGGTTCGACCTCCAGATTGGTAAAGTTACATTTACCGCCACCAGACATCAAAATCTTCTTACCGACTTTATTGGCTTTTTCCAGTACAGCAACCGAGCGCCCACGTTTGCCTGCTTCTGCAGCCAACATCAAGCCTGATGCACCTGCACCTAAAACAACAACATCAACTTGATGAATCATGGGAGAAATACTCAAGAGCGGAAAAGCGGGCAATTATAAAAGATTTATGCAGCTTTTAGTATGTTTTCAATTTTCCTTGTAACCCCCCTGTGTGAATCGCCAGAATACGGGTATGTTCTGGGAAATGCTGCCTTTGCATCAGGTCAAACAGACCCATCATCATTTTGGCGGTATATACCTGTTCCAAAGGAATTCGGTATTGCTGTTCAAACTGTTGCATAAAGTGCAGGAGTGCTGGACTGGTTTTGGCATAGCCACCACAACAATAGGCATCAGTTAAAGCCCAGTTCTGTTTATTGGTCCATTGTTGAATGTCTTGTTTTAGAAAATCCCCTTTTAAGGCAGAAAAGCCCAGCACATGCTGTCGATCGGAACTGCTTTCAATCAGCCCGGCAATGGTTCCACCGGTGCCGACTGCACAGCAAATCACATCATAATTTTCGCGGTCATCTTCAGTTAAGATTTCCTGTGTTCCTTTTAGCGCCAGTGCATTGCTGCCTCCTTCAGGAATAATCAATGCTTGCGGATAGCGCTGTTGTAATTGCTGTAAATACGCGGCTTCATGGCGCAGCCGATATTCGGCCCGACTCACAAAATGCAGTTGCATACCCAAATCTTGTGCAGTTTGTAGGGTAGGGTTTAAGGCTTGCAAAGCCAGCTCTTCACCCCGAATCATGCCAATACTGTGCAAACCGAAGTGCTGGGCAGCATAAGCGGTTGCTGCAATGTGGTTAGAGAATGCACCACCAAAGGTCAGTACTTGTGTCAAACCTTGTTGCTGTGCGGCAAGCAGGTTGTATTTGAGCTTAAAAAACTTATTGCCTGAAATGTAGGGATGAATCTGGTCCAGACGCTTAATGGTTAGTTGGACCGTACCGGGAAGCGCTAATGTTTGATAGGGAGTGGGGAAAGCAATGTGATCAAACATTTTCGAACAAGAGAAATAAATTTGACCACATTGTAAATGGATTTGATTGAGAATGTCAGTATCGTTTAGGAACTGGTATCGACCGAAGTAATCACCGACATCCCGGGACGTAAATTTTCTATGCCTTGCTGATTCGGATCTACGGTGATCCGTACCGCAATTCGCTGTACCACCTTGGTGAAATTACCAGTTGCATTGTCCGGTTTTAGTACACTAAATTCTGAGCCAGCTGCAGGCGAGATCTGTTCGACTTGTCCGGTGAATTTCTGATGATTCAGGGCGTCTACCGTGAAAGAGGCTTTTTGACCAATTTTCATATTGGCGATTTGGGTTTCCTTAAAGTTGGCAATCACCCAGGTTTGTCGCGGAATTAAATACAGTAATTGTGTACCGGCAGCAACGTACTGGCCCACGCGTGGATTGACTTCGCCGAGTTGACCATCCAGTGGTGCCACAATGGTACTGTAATCCTTGGTGGTATTGGCCTGATCCAGTTGTGCCTGTGCGCTATTGACCTGAGCCTTTAAACCGGCTTGTGCCACTTGCGCTGTTTTTAAGGCTTCTTGCGCGACCTGAATGTTGGCTTGGGCCTGTTTCAGCAAGGCAAGGTTATTTTGTGCATCGGCTGCTGCTTTATCCTGCTCTGATTTTGATGCCGCACCACTATCGCCAAGTTGTTGGTAGCGTTTGAGTTGCGCAACGGATAAATCGTATTGTGCCTTGACCTGATCCATTTTGGCCTGCGCTGCAGCCACATCGGCCTGACGCTGGGCAATGGCCTGCGTCTGGTTGGCCAGGCTATTTTGTGCCTGCTCTACACCAGAGACAGCTTGAGTCACTTTCTGGTCATAGGTGGTTGCATCAATATGCATGAGTACCTGACCCTGTTTGACATGATCAAAGTCCTTGACCAGCACATCCTTGATGTAACCATTAATCTGTGAAGAAAGAATGGTGGTTTTACCTTTCACATAGCTGTTGTCGGTCTGTTCAATCGCCGTGTGGAATGGCCCGATTCGCCAAGCCCATAAAATAATCGTGATCCCGACAATAAGCACCAGCAGCATCCACCATAAGGTTGAACGCTTGGTCTTGATCAGCTTACTGGTTGGCGGTGGAGGAGGCGGTGGCATTTGAGCCACCGCTTCTGGCGCCTTTTCAGCTGGAACCGTCTGGTTTTGCCCGTTGTTCTGGGCATTGGTGTTTTCTGGTTTATCTTGTTCAGACATAATGTTTTCTCAATCAAATACCATCAGGGTTAACTGGCTGCTTGCAGATTTTTTCGGGTCATGTACTTGTTACGCACATATTTAAATAAGCCCCATAGCAGTAAAACCACAGCAAAAATGCCATTTAAGACAATCACATCGTTATAGGCGCGAACCTGTGCTTCGCGGGTTACCACTTTATTCAGGTTTTGCAAGGCCTGATTATTTTGCAGGACCGGATCATTGGTACTCACCATGGCACTGCGCTGATAAGCCTGTAAGCGTTGGGCCACCAATGGGTCGGTCGGGTCAAGATTGCTGTTAATCTCGACTTTATAATCATAGGTATGGTGTTGCTGGTAGGTATTAAAAAATGATGAACCGACCAGACCACCAAAGTTTTGCGTTGCTGAGAACAGGACAATAAAGGTCACCACATATTGCGGCCCCCGTTGCAAGGTCCGCATAAAGCCCATCAGCAACAGTGGCCCAATAAACACACCACCGGCAAAGCTCACTAAAAACTGACTACGATAGAAATTGGCCGGGCGTACATCACTGGTCAGGTGATAATCCAGTGCACAGGCAATCAGAATCAGGATTTCAGCAAGGAATAAATTTAAAATTAATCGTTCACGGTGGAAGGTCAGGGCACTAAAAACCGAACCGGCAATGGTTCCGCAAAAGATCACCACATATAACGGCACAAACTGGTCTGGCCCCATGCCCATGGTCTTCAGGAAATTCACGGCCGCATAACTTTGCTCTGACATCAGCAGGCGTAATGCAAACGCACTGACCACAAAACTGAGTAAGTCACCCGCCGCCAGCCAACGGGTCATGATTAGCGGATTGGTCCGGTAATGTTCGTAGGTGAGACCCAAAACAATCAGACAGAAGCCCACGATCAGGGTATAAGCCAGCCACGGACTATCGAACCACCATAGAATTGGTCCTTGGGTGAGCACGATACACAGACAGGCAAAGCCGGGTGCCAACAGGGCAAAGGTAAAGAAGTCCTGCTTCTCAAACACTTCCAGACGCAAGCTGCGTGGCAATTTGAGCGATACCACCATGGCAAAACAGCAAATGGCCAGACCCAGCTCAAAGGTATAAATCACATCCCACTGGTTTGCGCTGAGGAGGAACGGTGAAATAATCCAGGCCAATGGCAATCCCAATTGCTGAAAGCCAAAAGCCAGATAAATGCCTTTGGCCATATCGGCCTTGCCAAAGGCCTGCATGGTGTAATACATGCCGAGCGAGCTGAGGGGAGCTGCGGCCAGACCGGCAATGAAACGGACAAAAAGCGCCATTTCATAGGTTTTGACAAAGATATGCAGAATCAGTACGCCAATAAAAACCAGTAACCCGATTTCTGAAAACAGGCGTAAGCCATATTGCTGACGGGCCTTAAACAGGATCAGGTTTGAACTGACATTGGCCATGACATAGGCCGCAGGGAGCCAGGCCGCTTGTGAAGCGGTTAATCCATATTCCCCCTGAAAAATCGGTAAATTGGCAACAATGAAGCCATTACTGAGACTGGCAGCAATACAGATCAGCAGGCCAATAACAAAGTAGGCGAAACGTTTCGGGCGAGCATGTGCAATCGCTGCAGGCGAGCCAGGTAAGGTTGGACGCTCGTCTGCAGACCAATCCGGAGGAGTCTCTAGATAGCGAGGGTTTTTATCCATATTCTTCCTCGAACTACACTTTAATGCCGTTTAATAATAATTCTATTGCGCGTTTCGCCAGCCGTAGCTGGTCGCTCGCCTGATGTCCCTGAAAGGAGGACCCCAAAATCGCGGTGATCATACCAAAATCCTGAGGGGTAAGATCAGCACGACATAACTGGTGTTGGATCGCCTGATCAATCAGCGGTTGTAATGCTTTATCGCGTCGTTCATAAATGTTTAGCATGATTGGGTCTTGACGATCAATGATGCGCCAGTAATCAATCAGCACCACTAACTGTGGAATCTGTTCGATATGACCTTCGATTAAACGGATAAAGCCATCATTAAAGACCCGTAATTCTTTGGCCTTCTGCTCCAGACGCGTGATGGCCCGTTCCAGCAAAGCTGCAATCAAGGCTTTACGATCAGCAAAATTACGATAAAAAGTTGCCCGTCCCACACCGGCATGATCAATGATGGCCTGTAAAGGCACATGAACCCCTTGCTTGCGGAAAATTTCCTCTGCGGCGTTGAGGAGTTCATCACGATTGTGAGCCGCCAATTGCTGACGTTTTGCCATGACCAAGACTCGTGGAAGATATAATGTGAATTAAACGGACATTTTTGTCCGAAGTAAATATGTAGCGAAAATTTATTTTGTTTATTTTCGGTAAAATCCATCGTAGAAGATATTTTTCCAAGTGCATACAATGTTAAAAAATAAAGTGAAATGAATCATGAATAAAAAATACAATCAGGTGAAGCATGCAAGCATTTGTACAGGGTTTTGCGAGAGGGATAAAACATCGTCCTTACCTGTCCGCAACTTTTAGTCTGGGGTTGCTGATCTATGCGGCATTGCACTTTTTTACCGACTGGAAATGGGCCACCTGTTTGCAGTTAGGCTGGAATATTGCCATATGGCTATATTTGTTTCTGACCCTGAAAATGATGTGGCATCTGGATGCAACCCACATTTTAAAACGTGCCCGGCAACAGGATGAAGGCAAGTGGGTGATCCTCACGGTGGTATTGATTGCGATTGTGGTGTGTTTTATTTCAATTGTGGTACAGCTCAGTCATGTGCCGAAAGATTTTCCTATTTTAAAAAGCGCCCTGATTCTACTGACCATCGGCACGATATTTTCAACCTGGTTATTACTGCATACTTTATTTGCGATTCACTATGCCCATGACTATTATCTGGCCAAAAGCCGTCATCAAGAAGCAGGACTGGACTTTCCTAAAACAGATCAACCCGACTATCTGGATTTTATTTATTTCAGCTACATCATTGGTACCTCGGCTCAGACAGCAGATGTGTCGATTACCAGTTCTGCACTCAGACACTTAAATATCTTTCATTGTGTACTGGCCTTTATCTTTAATACCGTGATTCTGGCGGTTGCGATCAATGTCGCGGCGAGTTTAATCGGATTGAATTAATAACTTATTTTTATCAATAAAATTAAAATTGATCATTTTTATTTTTGATTGTGGCTGTTTATTGTAAAGGCAATCAGACACAGCAAGGATATGAATATGAGCACCCAGCATCAAGTCAATCAACAGCAATATCAGGATAAATCTCAGGCCTATTTAAGCAGTACTGTGCATGCACAGGGTATTGAATTTCAGAAAATGCAGCAGTTGATTCAGGCGCATCAATTTAAAACAGTACTGGATTTGGGCTGTGGCGGCGGGCATGTCAGTTATCAGATTGCACCTTTTGTAGAGCAGGTGACTGCCTACGACTTAACGCCATCGATGGTCGAACTAGTGGCTCAGCAGGCCCAGCAAAAAGGCTTTGATCATGTCATAGCTGTACAAGGGGCTGCCGAGGCTTTGCCTTTTGCCGAACAAAGTTTTGATTGCGTCATTAGCCGTTATTCAGCGCATCATTGGCAGAACGTGGCACAGGCGATGGCGGAAATTCGCCGTGTATTGGCGCCACAAGGTAAGGTGATTATGGTGGATATTTTGGGAAACTCGAATCCTGTCATGGATACCTTCTTTCAGACGATTGAAAGCATTCGCGATCCAAGTCATGTGCGCAATTATAGTTTGCAAGAATGGATGCACTTTGCTGAATGTGCAGGATTTCGAATCGAATGTGTTGAAAAACAGCATTTAGAGTTAGAGTTTCAGAGCTGGACAGAACGGATGCAAACGCCTGATTATGCAGTCCAGACCATACGGCATTTACAGCACAAAGCTTCCGATCAGACGCGTCACTATTATCAGATTCAGGCCGATGGCTCATTTCGTAGTGAAGTGATGTATCTGGTTTTGAGTTGGGCTTAAGTTTTATATAAAAGGTATAGGCTCAAAATATTGTATTCAAGCGTGAAAAATAAGAGGACAACTCAAAATTTATCTATCACCTTGATCCCGTTTTTAAGTAAAATCATTGCTTGAAAATTATTCTAATCTAGAGGTTATCTTGGAATCGTTATTGATTTTAGGCTCAATTGCGTTGGCCTTAATGTTAGGGGCGATTAGCCCGGGCCCTACATTTATTTATGTGGCGAAGAATTCAATTGCGATTTCACGTAAACATGGCCTATTTACCGCTTTAGGTACAGGCACGGGGGCAGCCTTGTTTGGTTTGCTGGCAGTCATGGGTTTACAGGCAATTTTATTGGCAGTGCCTTCTGCCTATATCGCCTTAAAAGTATTTGGTGGCCTGTATTTGCTTTGGCTGGCCTATAAAATTATTAAGCATGCCAAAGAGCCAATGGAAGCAGTCAATGGTACTGTGAATCAGATGAGCTATGCACAAGCCTTTCGTTTAGGGCTGATTACCCAGCTCAGTAACCCGAAAATTGCCATTATCTTGGCCAGTATTTTCACGGCCTTATTACCGAAAGACATCCCAAGCTACTACTATGTGGTGTTACCGATGTTGTGCTTCTTTATTGATGCAGGCTGGTATTCGCTGGTGGCGGTTGCCTTGTCAGCAGAAGGGCCACGCAAAGTCTATTTAAAATCCAAATCTGTGTTTGACCGTATCGCAGGAGGTGTGATGACGCTGTTGGGATTAAAACTGATTTTTGGCATGAAATAATGCCCCAAAAAAAGCGACCACGAAGGTCGCTTTTTTATTGCCTAGAATCCACTTATTCAGCTTAATCTTTAAAATGCACCGGCATCCATTGATAGCTCTTACCATCTGCTGAATAAATATGTCCAATCCCCGGGAAAGGTAAATGTGGTGCGGCAATGGTTTGTCCATTCTTGGCGAAATCAGCAAACTGTTTTAAGCGTGTAGCGACGGCTTTTTTCGGATCAATATCGTATTCAATCGCAGTTTTGGGTTGCTCAAATTGCACGGTATGTGAATGCACGATATCGCCAATAAACACTACGCTTTCGCCTTTGCTTTTGAGTTCATAACTAAAGTGGCCTGGAGTATGTCCCGCCGTGTTAATGACTTTAAAGCCCTGAATGTCATCACCGAGTTTATAAGTTTTAAAGCGTTGCTTGGCTTGGTAAGGTGCAATCGCCTGTTTAACTTGCTTCACCGTTGCTTCATAACCCGCTTGTTTGTCTTTTGGAAGCTTGGCTGCCTGTTTGGGATCTAACCAGTAACTGGCTTCATCATTCGAGACATATACGGTTGCATTGGGGAAATTGGCAACGTCATCTTTACTGATGCCACAGACATGGTCAGGGTGTAAATGTGTGAGTAAAATGGTATCGATCTGTTCAGGTTTATAACCCGAAGCAACCAGATTTTTCAGGATTGAACCTAAATGTGGGCCAAAACAACTGGCTGCACCGCTATCGACGAGTACCAGTGATTTTCCTGTATTGACGAGGAAAGCATTGATAGAGGTTTGTACGCCTTTGTCTTGATCTGCGTAATACTTTTTCAGGATTTGTTGAACTTGTTGCGATGAAATATCTTTAAACAAGCTTGGCGACATAAAGTTAGTGCCATCCAATAATGCAGTGATTTGCACATCACCAGCCTGATATTGATAGAAGCCAGCAACCTGTTTTTGTTGTTCAATGATTGGCAGGGTCTTGCTTGTTTCTGCATGGCTCAGTAAAGGGATGCTGCTCAAAAATGAGACAGAAAGGAGTAGGACTGTTTTTTTCATTTATAGATATTCTCAAGTTTAGTTGAATTGTCTACTTTTTAGCATCTAATCTTATTCCAATGCAAATTGATATAGAGTTTAAGTTGTTAGTAAATTTTTGACTTATAAGAATTATTCGATTAGTATTTTGGATGAAAATTTATTTTAAAAAACTTAGAGCTAATTTAATGCTTTGTGAAGTAATTATTTTTTGGTTAATATATTTTATTTGATTTGTTGCTGGGTTAAATTTTTAGTACGTTGAAATTTGTTTTTTTATTGGAGGTATCTGTTTGAATAGAATAATAAATATGTATTATAAAGAATTTGAGTCATATGGGAATTTTTGGAGTTTAAAAAATCCTAAGTTATTTTTTTCTATAGCTTCTCTATTCTTATTTATTTATTTTGTTTTTAATCTTTTTGACTCCGACAAAAGAAACTATCTTTTTCAAGACTCTGGACTATATTTTGTCTTAATGGCAGAAGTTTTTGCTTTATTGTTATTTAGAAGTTTGGAGAAGCAAAGAGATGATTATATAATTGAAAAATATGGGAAAAAGTATAATAAGGCACTGGGATTGAGTGAAATTAAGAAAAAATGGTTGGAAAATACGATTGATATTCCTGTACATGAATTTGCAACTCTCGCTGAAAAGACCGATAAATATTATATTTTGGAAGAAAAGTATGCCAAACCTTCTTTAAATAGAGATAAATTTATTGGATATATTTTTTCCTCTGAATCTAAGAATAGAATTTTGGCTATGTTTATGGGTGTGGTTGCATTATTTATGGGGTTGAATGTTGCAAGTGGAGTAAATATAGATAATTTATATATGATCTATGATTCTTTAGATTTTTGGGTGGTTTTCTTTTGGATTTTATTTATTTCTTTAATTATATTTCTTTTTGCTTATATGTTTAAAATGGCTTTATTAATGCTCTTCAATTTTTTAGATTTTTTGTTTGATAATACGGCTAATGCTGACCGTATAAGTAAGAGAAAGAAAGAAATATTCATTTCTGCACTTATGCAACTCCATGAATTGCCTAAAAAAAGACATAGAGTTTATTTTTAAAAATATTGTAACCTAAAATAAAAGCCCTACTAGAATATAGCAGGGCTTTTTATAAGTGTCTAAAAAATTAAGACACTTTATCGCCCGGTTTTGCGCCAGATTCAGGAGAAATTACCCAAACCCCTTCGCCATTACCAGCGGCAAGAACCATACCGTTAGAAATACCAAAACGCATCTTACGCGGTGCAAGGTTTGCCACCATCACCACCAATTTGTCTTTTAGGTCTTCTGGCTGATAAAACTCACGAATACCACTAAACACATTACGCGGTTCAGCTTCACCCACATCTAAAGTCAGTTGCAGCAATTTATCAGAACCTTCAACCGTCGCAGCTTCCAATACTTTTGCCACACGAAGATCAATTTTCATGAAATCTTCAATATCAATGATGTCAGCTTCACCTACTTTTGGCTCAGGCTTCTTCTCAGCTTTCTTTTCTTTTTTCTTCTCTGCTTTTGGCGCTTCTGCCGCCGCAGCTAAAGAATCTTTAGAGGCATCCACCATTGCAGCCACAGCTTTGGCATCAACACGTTGCATTAAAGGCTGGAATTGCGCAATTTCATGACCAACCAAGATCTGCTGACGTGATGCAAAGTCAAAGCTTTCAAGTTGTAAGAAGGCTTGAACCTGTGCAGCAAGCGTTGGTAAGACTGGCGCCAAGTAAATCGCAAGTTGACGGAACAGGTTAATACCCACCGAGCACACATCATGTACTTGTTGTTCCTGACCTTCTTGCTTGGCAAGTGCCCACGGTTTTTTCTCATCAATATATTGATTGGCGCGGTCAGCCAACGCCATGATTTCACGGATCGCAGCCGAGAATTCACGTGCTTCATAAGCTTGTGCGATTGAATCACCTGCATCAATAAAGCCTTGCACCAGTTCAGATTCTGCACATGTACTCGACAAGGTATTATTGAAGTTGCTGTTAATGAATTTTGCACAACGGCTGGCAATATTCACCACTTTACCCACAAGGTCAGAATTCACCTTCTGAACGAAGTCATCCAAGTTCAAATCTGAATCTTCAACTTTGTCAGACAGCTTAGACGCAAAGTAATAACGTAAATATTCAGGATTCAAATGCTGTAAATAGGTTTCAGCTTTGATGAAGGTACCGCGAGACTTCGACATCTTCTGGCCATTCACTGTCAAGAAACCATTCACGAATAAACCTGATGGGGTACGGTAGTTGGCACCTTCAAGCATTGCAGGCCAGAACAGCGCATGGAAGTAAACAATGTCTTTACCGATGAAATGATAAACTTCTTTATCGCTGTCTTTTCTCCAGAAATCATCAAAGCTTAAATCTGGACGTTTGGTTTTGATGTAGTTTTCAAAACTTGACATATAACCAATTGGTGCATCCACCCAAACGTAGAAATATTTGTTTGGCGCATCTGGAATTTCAAAACCGAAATAAGGCGCATCACGCGAAATATCCCAATCCGATAAACCTGCTTCAAACCATTCGTCTAATTTATTGGCAATTGAAACTGGCAGACGACCTTGGTCACGGGTCCATTTCTGTAAGTATTCTGAAAAATTCGGAAGTTTAAAGAAGTAGTGATCTGATGATTTCTCAACAGGAGTCGCACCACTTAAGGTTGAGCGCGGGTTTTCCAGTTCAGTGGCATTATAGGTTGTACCGCATACTTCACAGGCATCGCCGTATTGATCTTCAGCCTTACATTTCGGGCATGTGCCTTTAATAAAGCGGTCAGACAGGAACATGCCTTTTTCAGGATCGAATAACTGGGTAACAGGGCGAATCGCAATATTGCCTGCTTCACGGTTTTTAATATAAATCTCTTCTGAACGTGCTTTGTTCTCGTCACTATTGGTCGAATCATAGTGATCGAAATGTACGCCAAAACCATCAAAGTCACGGATATGTTCTTTCTGAACATTGGCAATTTGCTGTTCTGGGCTAATGCCATTGGCTTCAGCACGCAGCATGATCGCGGTACCGTGAGCATCATCCGCACATACATAAGTCACGTCATGGCCCATTGCACGCATCGCACGAACCCAAATATCTGCTTGGATATAACCGAGTAAGTGACCCATATGGATAGGACCATTGGCATAAGGTAGGGCATTGGTGACTAAAATTTTACGCACGGATATTGTTCTCTCATTCGTATTTGCAAGGCAGATGATTTTACATGACTTGACCCCGACTTGCACAAGGGATTCAGTGAAATCTTTTCAAGCTAGGTATGGAGGCAATTTTGAGGGCTTTATACAGACTTCATTTGCCCTAGAATTAACGATATAACTTCTGGATGGGCTTTGCTTTTTCTCTCTATGATCTTGTTCTATAGGTCATCTAAATTGAACTAATATTTAGCATTTATGATGTTATTTGAAGATGATTATCTGAATTTATCTTATAATAAATTTTACATGCTTGCTTTGTCAGGTATTTGGGTAAGTGATTAATATTTATATTAAATAAAAAGAGAAATAGATGAAGAATTATTATGGCGAACAGACTTCTTTTGTCTGGTGGTGTATCCGTTCAGTGATTTCGGGCACAGTTGCAACGCTCAGTATCGTGTTTTTTGTTTGGGGATTTTTGATTTATGAGCAGACGTTTTCACCTCAAGAACTTTCTAATGGGGCTCTTAGAGGCGTTGCTGCAATCATCATGTTCACGCCAGTTTTAATTGGTTGGCATAGCTTTCTTTATTTTATTAGTTATTATTTTCTACGGCACTCTAAAAAAATTGTAGATATCTCTCAAATACTGAAAGGTTTAGGTCTTCTATTTTTGGGTTATGTTATGAGTAGTGTTGTTTTCTTAAGTTTTCAGAGCTTGGATTTGACTATATTTACAACTTTAATCCTCTCATTTGTATTTATGTTATTTCCATTAATATTAGGCTTTATTACTTCGAATTGGATCGAAAGACTGTTAAGTAAATACTAATGAATTACTTTGATTGAACATCTATTTCAGAAAAGTATGCATCCCGAAGGATTACATACTTTGCATTTGCTTGACTGTGATGCTGTGCTTGGAGTTCTTTCTTAACGAAATGACTTTTCCTTTAGACAGAAAATGGATGAAATAGCTCTTTAAGCCATCCGTTTTCGGATCAAGCGTAATCTCAGCAAACATCGGCGTTTGCCAAAGCTCATCACTTCCCAATGTCCCTAACCATGCCTGTGCTTTTAACACCACAGTAAATTGATCCTTGATTTCAAGGTCAGTAATGCTCAGTTCGCTGCACCAATGTTCAGTTTTAGGAAACTCGGCTTTCGAAAATTTCCAGCAAATGGTCAGCGCCAAACTGCTTTCAACCGGCGTTTTATCATCACTGATGTGATCAATAACGGGAATTAACTGTTCAGCCAAATCCTTTTCAAAAGACAGAATCATATTCTGGATTCTTCTTTTACTTGAAACAATGTACTTCAAGCGTTTTTCTTGGGCCTGAAGTTCCTGTTGAATTTCTAGAAGTTCATTTTCATTCATATAGGCAATTTTGACGACAAGGTCTATGATTGAGATATTTTCAGCAGTATATCCGATCTATCTCCCTATATTGTTAATAGTTTTTAATACACATTTATTGGTTCTAAAAATGATCGAAACAGCCAGATTACGTCTCAGACAATGGCGAGCAGAGGATAATGAAGCCTTTGCAGCCATGAGTATCAATCCTCAAGTAATGCAGTATTTTCCAAACCTGCTGACACGGGCAGAAAGTGATGCCTTGATTGAGCGCATGAAATCAATTATTGACACGCAAGGCTGGGGGTTCTGGGCGGTTGAGTTAAAACATAACCAGCAATTTATTGGCTTTACCGGGTTGCATAATCAACCGACACAATTCTCCTTTTCTCCGTGCGTGGAAATTGGATGGCGACTTGATCAGGCTTATTGGGGACAGGGTTATGCGCCTGAAGCTGCCCAAGCTGCGCTTGCATTTGCTTTTGAGCAGTTAAAGCTGGATAAAGTGGTGGCCTTTACCACGGTGGACAATGCGAAGTCGCAAAAGGTCATGCATAAATTAAACATGAATAAGGTCGGTGAATTTCAGCATCCCACTATAGCCAAAGATCATCCACTCAGTTGGCACGTGCTCTATGAGATATTAGCCAAGGATTTTATTCGCTAGGCAGGATGTTATTCATTTATATGCTTTTTATATCTGATAAAAAAATAATTTATTGTTCAGCAATAATTTGAATCTTCCTGTATTTCATTTGTTTCAATTTGCAGCGCTCAGCAAAAAATAGCGTTAAACGCGGTATAACTAAGATTGCTCCAAACAATATGTTTTTTACCTATAGTGAGGAAATACCATGACAAATGAAAAACTTGATGAATTAAAAAACCAAGCCGCTGAATTGGGCGATGACTTAAAACACAAAGCAAAAGAAACTCAGCTACAAGGTGAAAAGGCAATTGATGACTTAAAACATTCTGCCGCAGAACTGAAGTTAAAAGGCGAAAAAGCCGTCGATGATCTAAAGAAAGATGTCTCTGAAAAAAATGCTGAAGGTAAAGAAGCAGCTTCGAGCAAAGTGGATGATATCAAAGCAAAACTGGAAGATACCCAGCATGCGGTTCAAGACAAATTTGACCACTTGAAAGAAGAAGCCAGCCATAAACTGGATGATGCCAAAGCCAAAGCCGCTGAATTGAAAGATGAAGCTGCAGCAAAATTTGACGATCTTAAAGCTCAGGCCAGTCACAAGCTGGATGATTTAAAGAAAGCCGCAACGGATACCATCAATAAATTCAAAGGTTAATACGTTTACTCTGCGAATAGGATGAAAGACTTCCCCAAATATATCTATGCTATGTTTGGGGATTTTTTTATTTAAAGGGATTTAAAAATATCTGGGCGACATGAGACTGAATATCCAGTCTCGCGTTGTTCGATCTAAGCTTTTCCTGACAAAAAAAGTGTATTGTTGGGCAGAGAAATCTAAAGCAAAAAAGTTGCTATAAAAAATGAGCAATTATCTGCTTTGAGAGGAGCGTCAATTGTTCAATACTGCTAAACTAAGCAAACTCAATGCTATGTTGATCTGTTTTTGGAGTAAACAAAATGTCGTGGCTTTCTTCCTTAAAATCTGTTTTTTCACCAGCGCAAGAAGTGAAGGAAGACGAGATTCAAACAGTTCTACAAAGTTATGTGTTACCGCATTCAGAAAATGCGCTCAAAGATCGGATTAGTCAGGTCAATGTACAAGGCCGCATTCTACAGCTGACCATCAATACCTTTCCCCAAGAAAAAGATCACTTGCAACAGATTCATGATGAGCTTGCAGAAGCATTGGAAAAATGTGGCATTCAGGAATTAAATCTACATATTATTCAGCAAAAACATGCGGCGCATGGTGAGGCAGGTCACAGCTGCTCATCCAAACCAAAAGCAGAAAATAGCAATTTACCGCCTGTGATGGATGCTTCACCTCAGGCAGAAGCAGATCCTAATAATCCGCCGATTCAAAAAGCGGCACCGCAACAGCGCGATGTTGCTGCTCATCCCCGTATTCAAAACGTGATTCTGGTGTCATCAGGTAAAGGCGGTGTGGGTAAATCAACCACCACAGTAAACCTTGCACTTGCACTACAACAGCTCGGCCTAAAAGTAGGTGTGCTGGATGCCGATATCTATGGCCCAAGTATTCCAACCATGTTGGACAATGCCGGCAAAACCCCACTGATTGAAAATGAACACTTTGTACCTTTAGATGCCTATGGCATGGCCGTACTGTCGATTGGTCATTTAATCGGTGAGCACAATACGCCTGTGGCATGGCGTGGACCAAAAGCTACCGGTGCATTGATGCAGTTATTTAACCAGACCTTATGGCCTGATCTGGATGTACTGGTCATTGATATGCCACCGGGAACTGGCGATATTCAATTGACCTTGGCACAACGTATTCCGGTCACGGGTGCGGTGATTGTCACTACCCCACAAAATGTGGCGTTAATGGATGCGACCAAAGGCATTGAGCTATTCAATAAAGTGAATATTCCTGTGTTGGGTGTGATTGAAAATATGTCGACCCATATTTGCTCGAATTGCGGACACGAAGAACAGATTTTTGGTACAGGCGGTGGCGATCAATTGTCAACGCAATACCAGATTCCATTACTGGGACGCTTACCTTTAGATGCGAAAATCCGTGAGCATGCCGATCAGGGCACACCAAGTGTAATCGCGAAGGATACCGCCGCCGAAAGCTATCTCAATATTGCCCAGGCCGTGTTGCAACAAATGGATAAGCTGCCAAAGCGCCAGAAAGACGATAAACGAATTTTCTAAGCCCACCGAAAACCCAACACGCAAATGTTGGGTTTTTGCTTTCTAATCGAAATCAACTTTTGATCTAGACCATTCCATAACTTACTTTTAAAAACAAAGTAGGTACATAACTTGCTTTGTATAGACTTTCTTTTTTAAGACAGGTGAATGATGCAATTCAAATCTTTTATCGGTATTGCCACGCTATGTACGACGCTTTTTTTAGCTGCATGTAATGGTGATAGCAACTCAAATTCGACTCAACCTCAAGAACAAGCGAAACTCCAGCCGATCGTGATTCAGGGGGCATTACCTGTCGAGTCGGAAAAAATGGCTGCCCAGTTAGAGAATGCGACTGTAGAAATGATTGGGGAATGGAAGTTCTGGAAGGGCACCTATAAAGGTTATCCTGTGGTGATTTCCAAGACGCGTATGGGCATGAGTAATTCTGCTGCTGCCACTGCACTTGCAATTCAACATTACAAACCGATTGCGATTATCAATCAGGGCACAGCCGGTGGTCATGATCCAGACCTACATGTCTTTGATATTGTTTTAGGTAAATACACCACCAATATCGGTGCATTTAAAACACCCAATAAACCTCTGGGTGGTGGTTCAAATGCTTTAGAGTGGAATGAAGCCTTTGATGTCTTACCTGATGATGAGTCTAAACCTGAGCCAATTGCGATCCGTAAATTTGAAGGTGACAAAGAACTCTTGCTTGCTGCTTACAAGGCAAAACCAAATTACAGCAAAGGACAAGTGGTGGAAGGTACGATTGGTTCGGCAGATACCTGGAATAACGAGCTTGATCGTATCAAGCAGTTCCATACGGTTTATGGGACTTCGGTAGAAGAGATGGAAGCAGTTTCAGTGGCCCAGATTGCCCATCAATTCAATGTGCCATTCTTGGGGATCCGTGTGTTATCCAATAACATTACCAATAATGGTGCCTATGACCCTGCCACAGGTGAAGCATGTCAGGAATATGCACTTGAAGTAGCAGAACAATATATGAAGGCCAAAGCCGCAGCGAAATAAGTATTTTTATTAAGAAGAAATCATTTAGATGGTTTCTTCTTTTTTCCCTTTTTCACGATTTCTCCAGCTTCGAATCACACTCCAACGCCAGAGTAAGTGTGTCGCCGCATAAAATAAAACCGCAAATAAAATTGCTTCAATCATCAGCCCTGAAACCAGAATCTTGGCAAGGCTAAAATCAATATGTCCATGCCCAAAATTTTTGATCCAGTTTAGAATCTGATGCAGAACACCAAGCAACATGTCTTTATTGATCATATTGACGTGATAAATCTTGCTACCGAACCAGAACCCTAAATAAAGAATCGGTACAACCGTAAAGGGATTGGTTAACCATGCCATGCATAATCCAATCGGCAAGTTCACTTCAAACAGTAGCACGGTCAGGATAATAAACACGCTATGAAACGGAACCGGTAAAATGCCCCAGAAGGTGCCAATAAACATGGCTTTTGCAATAGAACGGCGATTTACATACCAAAGCAGTGGATTTAAGGTGCGTTCACCAAAAATCTTCATAAATTTTAGTCGAGCGACTTTTTCCGAAGAAGGTAGCCACTTATGAAAAAATTGCTTAGGCATAAATCATGTGGAGCGAATAAGAGATAGGAGGGGAAACAGCTTATAAAATAACACTAATTACTTAGCAAAAACTTAAAATCATGTCCCCATTTATCTGGGGGTGGCGGGGACACTTATCAAGCCATCTCCAGAATTTGAATCTTAAATACTCAGGCATCTGCCTGTGACTGTGCAGTTGGCACTACTTGTAATTTTAAAAACATAAATAAAATAAAAGCTTATAAAGATTTTCGTCATAAGTCCTTACAGTTATTTTTTTGCTATAGCTGAGTAATTGGATTAATCTGAAAATCTCTCATAGTGAGGTCATTCAATGATTTCATGGTTTTTTATTGGTTTAGTAATCACCATTCTGCTGACACCAGGCCCAACTAATACCTTACTTGCATCTTCAGGGATTCAGGTCGGATTACGTAAATCTTTACTGCTTATTCCGGCGGAAGCCGTCGGCTATATTATTGCCATTACGGCTTGGGGCATGTTGATTGGTAAAGTATCGGCCACTTTTCCTTTATTACCGACGTTTTTGAAATTATTGAGTGCGGCTTATATTATTTTTCTTGCCATCAAGTTATGGCGGACTGCGAATCAGGATGTGGTTTTAAATCAGCCGACCATTCGCCCTAAAGAACTCCTCTGCGCAACCTTGCTCAATCCTAAGGCTTTACTGTTTGCTTCTGCTATTTTCCCTGCTGCTGCTTGGAAAAGTCAGGATATTTACTTGGTACATATGGGGACATTTGTGGCTTTAATTCTTCCGATTGCTTTATTTTGGATTTCAGTCGGTGCAATGGTGGCAAGCAAGAAGGTGAACTGGCTCTCTCAAGCGAAACTGCAACGTACCGCCTGTGTGGTGCTGGTCAGCTTTGCGATTCCAATTAGCTATTCAGCACTCAACAATTTATAACATTCCCACCTCTATTGAAGCGAACGCATGAGAGGTGTTGTTTTCATTAATAGCATTTTAAGTTAAAGTACTCGCCAATTATTAACTTCGTCTTTGGATAAAAAGTCATGGCTATAAAATCTGATCGTTGGATTCGTGAAATGAGCGAAAAACACGGCATGATTGAACCTTATGCGGAAAATCAAGTTCGTTTTGATAAAAACGGTGAAAAGTTGATTTCTTACGGGGTATCGAGCTATGGCTATGATGTCCGTTGTGCGCGTGAGTTCAAGGTATTTACCAATGTCCACTCAGCCATTGTTGACCCTAAGAACTTTGATGATAAAAGCTTTATCGATATCGAGTCTGATGTGTGTATCATTCCACCAAACTCGTTTGCCTTGGCACGTACCATTGAATATTTCCGTATTCCACGCAACGTATTAACTGTTTGCCTTGGCAAATCAACCTATGCACGTTGCGGCATTATTGTAAACGTAACGCCGTTAGAGCCAGAGTGGGAAGGTCACGTTACCCTGGAATTCTCGAATACGACCAACTTGCCAGCACGTATTTACGCAGGTGAGGGTGTTGCACAAATGTTGTTCTTTGAAAGTGATGAAGTATGTGAAACTTCATATAAAGATCGTGGTGGTAAATACCAAGGTCAAACTGGCGTGACATTGCCGAAGACCTGATTATCTTTTAAAAACTCACCATAAATATGGTGAGTTTTTTCTCTGTAGACTTTAAAAATTATTTATCTTTTAACCGTCTAAATTGTTCGGACGAATGAACCTAGTATTTTAAAAAAAATAAGATACAATCTATTAGGTTTGATTTGTTTTTGTACAAAATCACAGGAAACTTAGGTGCATAAGCTAATGAGTGATTTTGTAAATAAGTTATAAAAATAATGAGTTATGGATATTGGTATACATGGAGGTCGGTTATGCGACAGCTTAAGTCACTTCATCTAGCAATGCTTTTGTTAGGCAGTTTAGGTTTAAATTCGGTTGCCTATGCAGTTCCAAATACCTTGAAAAGTATGACCGATAGTGAGCTGTCTGCAACGACGGGGCAAGCATTGATGAGTTTGTCTTATATTTCACCCACTGATTCGGCCAATCAGGAAGCAAAGCGTTTTGGTGGAGACAACACCATTGGTTTTTATAAACTCGGTTTAGAAGCTGAAATGGAACTCAACGTCAACATTAAAAAACTTCAGTTGGGTTGTGGTGGCGTCAATGGAGCTGGGGGTTGTGATATTGATATTGATTATCTAAGCTTAAGTGGTCTAGGCAATTCTGCCACTTCCAATACTGATAGTGCAGCTGATCGTGCTGCTCGGGCGGGTTCATCTGCAGTTTTAACCAATCCATTTATCGAATTTGCAATCAAAAACCCGGATAAAGCTTCGACGCGTCAAATTGTTGGACTGAATTTAAGCGCAGAAAAGGCTTTAGGTTTAATTACCTTTGGTCTGGAAAATGGCGCGGGGAAAAGTGGGATTAATTCCCTCAGTGGTTATATGGAAATTGCGGCCACAACAGGTCTTGCCAATGTAAATGGTTTTGGTACAAGCCTGGTCTCAGGGGAGGCAGAAAAAGGAACATTAAAACAATCAGATGGATATAATGCTATTTCAGGCGAGGTGTGTTGTACATTGTTTGGTAGGGGAAATATCCCATTTACAACAACTGCTTATAACTTAAACCTTCGTGATAAAGCGAGTGGTAGTAATATTTTAAAAGGTGATTTAACTTTAAAACAACAGGAGATCACAGGAAAACGGATAAATAGTGCGAATTTAACGGCCACAGCAGCGGTTAGAGATATCGCTTTAACTGGTACTATTGATGCAGTCGCTAGAGCGTTAGGCTTTATTGACGTGCCATTGAATAATAAAAATGTAACTGGGGTTATTCAAAATTTGATGGTTGATGTTGCTATTAGTGAAGATTTGGGATATTTCCATAAAGCAAATCTCAACGGTACCGCAGCATCACTGTCTTTACAGTCTCAAAATATTCAATGGACCAATAATAAATCTATATCTCAAAATGGTTGGTGGTTAGAGTTTAGTAATCCAATTGATATCGGTTTTATTCAACCTACTTTTAATGTTGATATTCCTAAAGACACTCTCAATGAAGCATTTAGGCAAGTAAGTAATTTCTTAAAAACGGATGAAGGGCGAATTCAATGTGGTAATAATCTTGCAGGAAATTGCTTATTTGGAGGCGATATTCCCGTCGGAACAGTTAATTTATTCAATGCAACACGACCACAAATGGCTTTGACGAATTTAGAATTAGCAACTCAAAAATTCACGCCGAACTGTTACGGTACTTTAAAGTTCTGCTAAGTCCCTATTTAAAAACTTAAGCAGCTCAGGCTGCTTTTTATTTATGCGCTTATCGGAAAAATGTAACTTTTAGCCAGTTTGTTTTGCATTTGTGTAATTATTCGGCATAATAAATTGTGATGAGGTAGACATGATTTGTCTACAGCTTGAGTGATGCTAGGAAGCAGTTTTTAAATCACTCAGAGGGACGAAAGAAAAAATATAACGTAGGTGCGGAGCATCGGTTAATTAGGAAGGTCAAGATGGCTATACTCCATATGGATTCATTTCAAAAGACTGTTTTAGCAAGTTTTATTGGACTATGTATCAGTCAATCTGCTTTTGCATTACAAGAACTCTCTGATGAAGGTTTAAGCCAAACCACAGGTGAAGGCATCGCACTACTTCCTCAAAATACCTATATGATTTTTCAGGGAGAAAAAAATACGACGACAGGCGCAGACTTACTGAATCGTGAACTGGATACGGGTTATATTAACTATGTTCCCATTGGGCCTTTATCTACAGCTACAACAGACACAAATAAAAGTGGTGGTGTAGATGCGGGAGACCGCGCAGTTGGTAAAGCTGATTTATTTCTATATGGATTGGCGCTTTCAGCTTCAAATACAGAACGTGCAGATAATCATAATGAACGAGTCGGGTTAAATACTGCTGGAACCGCAATTAATGCGATTCGTAGCTGGGGCACAGCAACTAATCCATGGATCTTAAAAGTTCAGTCGCAAGCCAATGTTCCCACCTTTACGCCAGACGGTAGTACACCGAATACAGATACAGGGCAAGTCACTTATATGGCTTTAGAAGCGCCTTTGTATGAATATTATAATGATAATGCAACAGGTACAGGTGCTCCAACTGTAATTAAAACAGGCGCTGATTCAGCCGGTGCTGATGCTTATAATTTAAAATTAGGTTTATGGGCTGATGCTTTTGTTCGTAATCCCAATAAAGCTAATGGTGCAAGTGATCAGTTTCAATATGGTAATAGTGCTGGCTTAGTTGGAACTGGATCCGATATTGATCCGAATCGTGCGAATCGTTTACGTCTACAGGGAATCTGGAATGGTTTTAGCCTAAATGGCAGCAATTTAAAGATATTTCAGACTTTAAATGGCGCGGGCAGTACCGGTGGACTTAGCCCTTTTTATAATAATACATTGGGTTTAGCTGGTGTTTTCCGTTTAAACAGCGGGGATGGAGCAGATTTTAAAGCAAGTGTAAATCAGGAGGTTGTACAAAATACAACTTCTGTTTGGAATACGATTCACGATGGAAGCAATGCCACATTTGATCCGACGAAGCCAAGTGGTTCAGGTTCATCATGTAATAATAGTAGCGGAGCGCCAAACTACGGTGGGAATACCTCCGGATGTAGCTTCTATATTCAAAAAAGACAAACGACACAACAGACCAGAACTACATGGACGTTGCCTAGTAATCTAAATAATAAAGTCTTACGATTGAGCACAAGAGAAACTGCGGATACTGATCGATTAGCTACACCTGCGATTCAAGGTGGTAAAGCACCTAATTTTGATGCCAATGAAGGGATTTTTATTTATAACTTAAATACCAATCTCGTGTTAGGTAATTTATATCAGCCCGTCATTTTAGGTTCAGACGGTAAGAACTTTAGTCTGGAAGTGGCACGTATTCCGAATAAAGAAAGTATTTATAAGCAAATTTATACTGATTACTCAGGCGCAGATACCAGCTATAAAGGGTCTACCTGTAACGTTTATCAATGTGGCGCCAATATTAGTTTGGGTGGAAAAACCTATCAGGGTTCAAATGCAACGCACAGTAGTATTAGTATCGGTAGTGTTTATAGTAATGATGGTGGTAAAACGCTACAAGCCTATAAAGGCATAGATGCAGTTGGTATTTCCTTTGGTAAATTGAATAGTACAACTAATGATCTGACTAAGGTTTATACTGAATATCAGTATAAGTATCGTCAACAGAGCGGTAGCTTAGGGACTTGGTGCACGGGTAATATATTTTGTAATAGTCAAACTATGTATGACTGGGTTTATTATAATGGAACGGGAACAGATTCGACTTCTGAAGGATGGGATGGGTTTATTAAATTTGATCGGAAACCATTACCTTCAAGAGGTAGTCCAGAATCAGCGGGTTACCCAACCAGTAATAATAGAGACTGGACAGCAAATGGTAATCCCGCAATTTGGATGAATCCAAATAATTCGGCATATCCTACAACTAATCAGCGATTCAAAGATTTTTTAGGTTCAACCTATACCAATAATCCACAAAGTATTGTACCAACGACACCTGTGTCAGCACCTGCACTTTCACCATTAAATAACATGGGCTCGGCTGTGATTGATGGTGTGTTGATCCAGCATCTTAAAATTACGACAACTGGACTTTAAAAGGAGTAATACGATGAAAAAAATCACAACTTTACTTCTTGTATTAGCCACAACGTTAACGCATGCCGAATTACAAAGTCTGGATAATGAAGCTTTACAGGCTGTTGAAGGTCAGGCAGGGGCGGATTTATCTCTCAAGCTATCATTAAACCAGATTTATAACAGTACCACTGGAAAATATGAGTTTGATAATGGTCTGGGTGGTGTGTGTGAAAACTTAGCCTTTTGTCATCTTGGGATTTCAGTCAATAAACGTTTTGTCCGAAATGGCAGTCAGCCTGTCAGTGATCCGACCCAAGCCAATCCAGCAAATAAAGTCTGGTTGGTCTTTAAAGGGATACAAGGCACGATTGATCTGCAAAAGTTAGGTTTGGATGGTGTTGACCTGATTTACAACGATGACGGTGGAGTTGCAAGAACTAAACCTGCAATGCAATTAAGCTTTGATCCGACTAAGCCAATCCTGATTCGAAATTTTGGTTTTAATGCTCTTGCCATCGAGCAAGATGATTTTACCAGTTACTATGATAGTAATGGAAAATTGGTCGAAGGGAATAATCCGACTACACCGCCAGCAAGTGGCTATGGCTATTTAAAAGCACCGACATACGCTGCAGATCATCCTTCCGTGTATGACCGTAATAAAGAAACGGGATTTATGGGGTTAAAAATGAATGGTAATTTGGCCATTCAAGGAAATGTAATGATGTTTTCTTGCGATGCAAGCCATCCGCGTTGCTAATCGGATCTAAATTTCAAAGGATTGAAGCGATGAAAAAAAATAATGAAAATAGTCGGAATATAGGTTTTGCACTCAATACCTTAGCTGCAAGTATATTTTTTATTAGTCATTCTGCTTATGCATTACAAGCATTGGATGATAGTGCTCTACGTAGTGTGAATGGACAAGATGGTGTCCATATTGAAACCACCTATGACAAGATACATGTGGACCAGTTTTTTTGGCAAGATGATGCTGGCCGAGGTAGTTCTGATGCGGCGGGCACGACCTTAAAAGCAGTCGCTAATAATTTTAATATTCAGCAAAATGCTTTAGGCAATCCGCTTGGAACAACCTATAAGCTAAATACAGGAAGCAATGGTAATAAAACGGGATTGGACATCGAACTTTCCTCAAATCCATCTCTCATCACCATTGATTCATTTCAGATTTGTGACACCAACAGATGTAGTAGTGATATTGGTAATTTAGCAATTCAGACCACTTCACCATTAGATTTAAAGTTTAAAACGACAGATGGTCTTTTTAGTAAAAGCAGCCAGGCTTCGTTAGAGTTAGGTCTTAAAAATGCCAATATTTATTTGGGTCAGACTTCAAATAATGAGTTGAATCAACTGGTGCTGAAAAACCTAAATTTTAACTTCTTAGGTAAAGGTGTGATGTTTGTCGATTCTGTTGAAGGGATCAAGCTACAAACCAATAATGCATTACTTACTGGAAATGCAGCCAAAGCTTCGCTGACCCAGACGCCGACGACTGATTATGGTTATGTCGATTTTACCCGAGTTAAAGATACAGGCAATGTTACAGCTGGAACCTACGCAGATGGCGGCGTAGCCACCAATGCCGGATTAAATTTAGAGTTTTTGTTGAATAAAAAAGCAAATCCAGCTTCTCCTTATACACTGGATGCAACCAACACACCGTTAAATCAGCAAGCCAGTCCTGATAATAAGGCTAAAGGTTTAATTCGTGTCGGAGCCAATGGTCGTATGATTAACGGTTCTCTACAGTTGCGTGGTATCAATGCAAGTAATGCCGCAAATCCTGCTTATGGAGGCAGCTATGGCAATCCTGAGGGAACCAATATCCTCGGCAGCACCACTGGCGGAAATGCCATCATGGGGAAAACAGGTGTTGCATTCCGTATGAAGGCTGAATTTACCAAAGATAATGACTCGATGTTGGGGAGTGATGGAAAGGCCACAACCTTAGAAATAGGTGGTGCAGGATTAAATACCTATGGTTTTGAATTCGGCAATTTAACGGGTTTGCAATTAGGCACCCGAGGCTCCTTTGATACGGGTAATGTCTATCTCAATCTGGTGGATGCCCGTTCAGTCTATTTGCCAGCAAACTATGTTTTTCAAACTTCTAAATTTGGTAATGGCAGTTTCTTAACCCGAGATGTGGACTATACACAAAGTCTGCATACCCAAACAGGAACCACAAACCCTTATAGTCTGCTTGTGGCCATTCGTGGCGCAGAGTTTCAGGCAATTTCTCGACGAGGACGTTTCACTAATAGTGCAACCAGTAATCCTGAAAGTGGTTATGCAGCAATTACCAATCATACGGATAATAACTGGGGGCTAGCATTACCTTTTTATAACCTGAATGCCAATATGGCCATGTATGGTACAAAAGTGAATGCCAATGAGGCATTCTATTTTGACAAAAATGGTGTGAAGCGTAGTGTAGGAAACAGTGGTGAAACGCCGAGATTAGGTTTTTCATTGGGTCTCAGTACCACAGGTGTAGATCGAGATAGCGCCTATAAGGCTTTAGGAAATAAAACCACTTCTATTCTGGTAATTGACGGTGCTCGAAACTATTACATGGGCTTGCGTAATATTGATATGTTGTTAAAAGGAACGGGAAGCCTCGGTCTTGAAAATGGCAGTTTCAATGCAACACTTAAAGATATGCTCATCGTGATGGCGGCAGAAGTTGCTGCGGGTTATTTACCTGGTGCAACCTATACAGGTGGCGTGTCACCTAATAATAACTTTGCATTGAGTAATGATGTGCTATTTGGTTTAAAACTTCGTATTGGAGGAGATATGAATCTATCTCTTATTCCAAATAACGAATATAAAGGAGATGGTACAGGCAATGCCTTGAATATTGTCGGTGATCTTAAATTAAATGCAGCAAGCAATAACACGATACAAATTAGTGATCCTGTGGATGGTTCAACTTTAGGCCTAGATAATATTCAGGGTGATGTTGCGTTTAATAACGCCATTAAGATCAGTCGAGATAGTTCAGGAGAAGGGGTAGCAAGCTTTAATGCCGGTCTGACCTTTAACCCGAATCGTACCACTGACGGTGTCTTTAGAACTCGAGATATTAACCTTTATGGGCCGAGTGGTGGTGCTCAGCGTTTAGGTGAAATGGCAATTACGGGTGGACGCTTAACCAGTCAATTTTCAATCATGCCTCGAAACTAAGATATTTGATGGCGTAACAGTAGATGCTTCTACTTATCTATCAAATGATAAATTGATTGTGTAACGAGTCGGTTATGTTAAGCTGTAGTATATATTTTAAACATTTGTCTATGGATGAGGACAATGAATAAAAACAAGAAACTAGCGTGTTTGTCATTAGTATTGTTAAGTCCATTAACAATGGCGATGCAACCGATGGATGATCAGAGTCTTTCAGCAACAACTGGACAAGACGGTTTGACTATTGGCGTACAGTCCAATGTCCAGTTTAATCAATTGGCAATCATTGATAATGACGGTCTACCGAGTGGTGGCTATACGGGACGTGCTGGTCTGGTAATTGCAGGCGTAGCGGGTCAAGCTGTTGCCAGTCCAGTTAAAGTAACAGGATTGAATGGTAGTACTGAGACCACTTTCGGTTTAAAAGCAACGATCGATACGGATAAAGGTAATGTTTCAGCAAAGGGCGCTTTGGCTAATATTGGTTTAACTTTTGATAATAGTATTACAGGACTTCGAATCTCACCTTTCTCTATCTATACCGCAGGATCAAGTTCACTTTCTAATTTAAATGGAAGTAGCTATACACGTAACTCTATTTTTACCGCAGGGACCTTACTGAAAAGTGATGTCAAAGAGCTGTTGCGGGTTGGAGGAATCGATATTGTTTTTGCAGCGAATAAACCGAGTATGAATATCCAGCTGGGTGCAGCACCGCAAGGCCATATGATTATGTTTGATGGCGCAATTGAGTCCATTTGTGGATCAGGAAATGGCTGTAATATCATGCTGGTATCTGATTATGCAACATCAGGAAACTCTGCAACGCCGGCGGTTGGCGCAAGTTTTAATTTTAAATTGACAGGAAATAATGGTAATCCCTTTGGGCTTAAAGGTTTTTATGCTGGAGTTTATGGCCCTGAAGGGACTGATAAGGGGGGGCTTATTTTTGGCAATGCCAGCACAACAGACAAGTTTGATTTACAGCTAAACAATGTCCTGTTAGGTTCAAATGCAGCTCAACAGTCAGGGGTTTTTAATAATTTACCAAATGCTTCAATTGGTAATATTGGCATGACAGGTGCTTCGATCACAAATCTAAAAATGAAAGTCAGTGGCATGTAATGAAGTGTTTTTGGGTTTTCCAAAGCGGCTTAGCCCGCTTTTTTTTATTTAAATCTTAAGTACAAGCCTCAGCTCTGTTTTAAATACTGAAGGATATCTTCAAGCTGTTTGATCTTCTTCACGTGTGTCCACAGTTGCTGGGCTTCAGGATAGGCTTTGGTCATCATTCCTAACCATTGCTTATAACGTCCGACCATGCCAATTTCGGTCTTGTATTGACCACTCAAGAAGCGTAGCTGCAGTTCCACCAAGTCTTGCCAAGACAGCAGCGCATGATCCATATCTTGACGAATGCATAAGGTTAAATCTGGTGTAGTCACCGCACCGCGGCCAATCATTAAATCTTGGCAATGAGATTGTTCCAGACAAGCTTTGGCATGAGCATTGTTCCAGATTTCACCATTGGCAATGACATTGATTTTTAATGCTTCGGTAATCGGTTGAATCTTTTCCCAGTAGGCTGGCGGGGTATAACCATCTGCCTTGGTGCGTGCATGTACGGTGAGCCAGCTGGCGCCTGCATCTTCAATGGCATGGGCATTGTCTAAGGTATGATTTTCATCAAGATAGCCCAAACGCATTTTGGCTGAAACAGGGATATGTGCTGGTACGGCATCACGAACGGCTTTGACCAACAGATGTACGGTTTCCGGTTCATCCAGTAATACAGAGCCACCACGATGGCGGTTTACGGTTTTGGCCGGACAACCAAAATTCAGGTCAATTGCAGGTGCACCCAGTTCAACCACTTTGGCTGCATTGGCTGCGAGCATCTCTGGATTGTTACCTAGAAACTGAACATGTACCGGGGTGCCAGCCGCAGTCTTGCCGCCATTTTTGAGTTCTGGACAAAAGCTGTAGTAGATATGATCGGGCTGAATGCTATCGGTAATACGGATAAACTCGGTCACGCACCAATCAAAACTGCCAACATGGGTGAGCACATCACGCATGATCGGATCAGTCAGACCTTCCATTGGAGCGAGTACAAGTTTCACGATTTTTACCTAGCGAAGCGAAAACAGCGTTATACGCATTTTTTGGTAAGATGTCTAGAAAATGATAGGGGGTTCTACACAAGTTGATGTTGGGTGTTTACAGAGAAGTTTATCCATAAGTTTTCATCATCAAAGTTTTGCACATAAAGCTTAATTTTTTGTTGAAGATAAATATTGTCTGTTCCTAAAATGGATTCGCAGTCTTTATAGTTCGCTAGACCATAAAAACTTTCTCCAAATTTTACAATTACTCCTTGGGGATAAAAACAAACGATTTCTGAATCAATGCATTGGTTGATCTGAAATCTGGTCTTTAACCTATTCCATGCCTCTAAATATTGAAATGTAGATTTATGCCAAAAGTTTAAAAACTCTTCTTTTGTCGTTACAGATAATTGTTCTAAATTTTCAGAAAAGCTTCCTTCTGGAAGAAAAAAATTAGATTGTTCATCGATAACAGCTGAATTTAAAATTATTGTTGACGTGATACAAATTGCTCTTAAGCAGTAATATTCCTGATCTAATTCATACAGGACTATTACACCATCTCTATCTGTATTTTTATAGTAAGAGTACATGAGAGTCCATATTAGAACGTTTTATCAACGTCCTAATATCATTTCCAAAACAAATTTGCTGCCCATAAAACCAATCGCAAGCAGGACAAAACCGGTAATGGTAAAACGAATTGCTTTGCGTCCACGCCAGCCAAATTTGTAATGTCCGATCAATAACGCGCCGTACAAGAACCATGAAATGATACTAAATGCAGTTTTATGTGCGAGATGTTGGGCAAAAAAGTTATCAATAGTAAAGAAACCGAACAATAATGCGGCAGTGAGCAGGCCAAATCCGGTAATAATCAGGTCAAATAACACAGATTCCATGACCTGAAAGGGCGGAAGTAAATTCACCCAGATGCGTCGTTTTTGTTTCTTTTTCAGTTCCCGGTCCTGAAACCATAAAAGCACAGCATGGATGGTCGCCATCAGCAGTACGGCATAAGCCGCCAGCGACAGAATGATATGTAGGTCCAGACCAAAGCTATGTTGTTCAATCACCTGATTGGGTTGGCTAAATGCGAAGCCCAGAATTAAACCAAAGGCAGCTACAGGGGTGCCAATCAGGTTGAGAGGCAGGATCGGGCGAATCAGACTCAGGATCAGACTCAGTGCCAACATTAGTCCGGAAGTGAAGGACATCAGGTTGAATACATCATAGTTCACCCCAATAGATGTCAGCATGTCTTGGGAAATAACGGTGGCATGTAGCACCAGTCCTAAACCGACCATCAGGCCATAACACCAAAGATTTGGAGTACGTTTTGACATCAATCGAATAAACAAATACCAAAATGAACTGGTATAGGCGATAAGTGCCAAAATTGTGTAAACCAAGGGGAGACTGATCATGTCAAACCTTTTTTAGGAGGATGAATAATATTCGCCATATAAGATATAAATTCGCTTCGAACTACAGTATCCTATAGCATCTTATGCATAAATTTTCTATTTTAAGAAAGATTTTTTTGCAACTAGCCATTTTAAGCGGATTTCGCAATGTTTGATACCTTAACAGAACGACTCACACAGAGTTTAAGAAATGTTACTGGCTCAGGGCAGCTGACCGAAGACAATATTAAAGATACCCTGCGTGAAGTACGTATGGCACTTCTTGAAGCCGATGTCGCGTTACCTGTAACTCGTGAATTTATCGCGAAAGTTAAGGAAGAAGCGCTCGGTCAGGAAGTCATGACTCAGCTTTCTCCTGGTCAGGCATTTGTAAAGATTGTCTATGATGAACTCACCAAGATGATGGGTGAGGCTAATGAAACATTAGATTTAAGTGCAAAACCACCGGTGGTTGTACTACTTGCCGGTTTGCAGGGCGCGGGAAAAACCACGACTGCTGCAAAATTGGCACGTTTCTTAAAAGAACGCCAAAAGAAAAAAGTGATGACGGTGTCTGCCGACGTATACCGTCCAGCAGCGATCAAGCAGTTAGAAACAGTATCGAATGAAGTCGGTGTCGGTTTCATTCCATCTGAAGCGTCTGAAAAGCCGATTGATATTGTCAATCGTGCTATTGAACAGGCCAAAATCCAGTTTGCTGATGTTCTGATTGTCGATACAGCAGGTCGTTTACATGTCGATGAAGACATGATGGACGAGATCAAAGAATTACATGCGGCGGTGAAACCAACCGAGACTTTATTCGTTGTCGATGCAATGACCGGTCAGGATGCTGCCAATACTGCCAAAGCCTTTAATGATGCTTTAGCTTTAACGGGTGTGATTCTGACCAAAACCGATGGTGATGCACGCGGTGGTGCAGCACTTTCGGTTCGTGCCATTACCGGTAAGCCAATCAAGTTCTTGGGTATTGGTGAAAAACTGGATGCGCTTGAGCCATTCCATCCGGATCGTGTTGCACAACGTATCTTGGGGATGGGTGACGTCCTTTCTTTGGTCGAAGAAGTTGAACGCAAAATCGACAAAGAAAAAGCCGAAAAAATGGCGAAAAAACTGCAAAAAGGCGGTAACTTCAACTTTGAAGATATGCTGATGCAGTTTGAGCAAATGAGCAAAATGGGCGGCATGATGGGCTTCCTCGACAAATTACCAGGCATGAGCAATGCGGGTATTCAGGACGCAATTGAAAAAGCCAACCCTGAAAAGCAAGTCAAGCGTATGGAAGCCATCATTCAGTCAATGACGATCAAGGAACGTCGTAATCCTGATCTGATTAACCCAAGTCGTAAAAAACGTATTGCTGCCGGCTGTGGTATGGACGTTGCTGAAGTGAATAAACTGATCAAGCAACAGGCACAAATGGCGAAAATGATGAAGAAATTTGCGAATCCATCAGGTATGAGCAAAATGCTGAAATCATTAGGCAATATGCAAAAACAATTCGGCGGTGGCGGTGGAATGGGCCCTTTATTTGGCAGTAATGACCAGAAAAAGTAAGTTCTATCGACTTTCTGAAAAGGCGCGTAATGCGCCTTTTTTTATGCTCATGTTGTGAGTGGTGTTGTATAAAATTGATACAAAATATCAATGTTAAGTGTGATTGAAAAAGAGCAATATGTTTCTAAGTTTATGTTTTTATTGAAAAATAGTGTTAAATATGTCACATAATTCAAAAAATAGCGTATTTATTCTGCATTGTGAACATGCCGATCCCGACCAGCATTGGTATGGCTGGTTAGAACACCAATTGAAAAGTGATGATCTGATCGTTGAGCGTGTATTTCTTGCCGATGCCAGTCATCCTGAAGCCGAGATTTGGCAAACCTGTCTGGAAGCGCAATTAAAAGGGCTGAATGAGCGGAGTATTGTCGTAGCACATGGGCTGTCCTGTGTGGCACTCTCAAGATTTTTAGCCAAGAAATTGCAGCACATGACCATCAAGGCGGGAATTTTTATTGCGGGTTTTAATGACCCGATTGCTCAACGTCCAGAATTTAATGCTTTTATTCAGCAGGCCCAGTTTGAGAGCGGCATGCTGAGGGCGAATATTCAGCGAAGACTGGTGTTCTTTTCCAGTAATGATCCCGTGATCCCTGTGCCATTGACCTTTAAATTTTCAAACCTGCTGAATGCCCAACTGATTGAGGTCACTCAGGCAGGGCATTTCCGTGCGGAAGATGGTTTTAAGGAATTTCCACAGTTGTTGCAGGCACTTCAGACCTTGCTCAAAGCTGAATTGAGCTGAGCATAGTGTTTTAAACCTTGCAACAGTAAATCGGATTCGACTTGAGGCTGATAATGATTAAGGAACTTGGCAAACAAAGCGGCATCGCCACCGGTTAAGATCAACTTTTTCGGGGATTGCTGCATGATTTGCTCAATGGTACTGATCAGACCCAACAGAATACCGTGATGGACTGCATCGACCGTGTTATGACCCGGTTTTAAATTATCGAAGGCTGAATCTGGAATTTTGATCCCTTTGGTATTCTGGATCAGTGAATCCCGTTGCAGATATAAATTTGGCAGAATATAACCGCCCAAATGCTGTAATCCTTCCACCAGATCGATGGTCAGCGCTGTCCCGCAACCAATTACACAAAAGTTTTCATCAGCTTTGGCTACGGCCAGTACTTGCAGCCAACGGTCAATCCCGAGCTGGCTTGGCACATCGTAACCGCATCTCAGGCCGGCATACTCGGCATGCACTTTGGCAAAGATGATCGGGATATCCAGAATATCCAGAATCATCTGAATCCGCTGATTATTCTCTGAGTCCAGAACTGAGGAAATACCGACTTGGGTTAGCTTTTGATGACGAAAATGCTGGATTAAACCGAGCAACAGATCAGCAGGGGATTGCAGGTGTAATTCGGCTGCATGTTCAAGCACCTGATCGTTTTGCGTAATCCAGTATTTTAGGCGGGTATTACCAATATCAAGCCATAAACTTTTCATAGAATTTTCACTTCCTCAGATCGATGCGAGACGTAAACGGCCTTGATAAAATTGCTGGATCTGATCGGTCTTGATCAATACCGCCCCTTCATTGGAAATCCCTTGGAATAGCCCTTGCACCTTGCCTAGAGTATGTTCAAATTCAACTTGCTGATTGAGCCAGATGGCATGATGGTTAAAACGCTCTGCCAGATTATAACTGCCATGCTCAAACCACTGGGCAGCCTGCTGGATTGCTGTGTAGAGCTCGGCAATTAAGCCGGTTCGGTCAATCGGATCTAAACCGAGCATTTGCAATGAGGTAATTTGCTGGTCTGGATTTTCTACCGGTGGTGTGGTGAGGTTGATTCCCACCCCAATAATCGCTTGATGGGTCGATAGCGGTTCCACCAGAATGCCGCCCCATTTGCCTTGAGGGCTATATAAATCGTTGGGCCATTTCACTTGTAAAGGAAGACCGTGTAAGCTCGGCATCTGTAGAATATTTAACGCAATTTCCAATGCCAGACGACCGTCGAGTGCTGTCTTGGTCTGGATCAGTGTGCTTAAATAAATGTTTCCTTCAGGAGAGGACCATGGTCGTTGATGTTGACCACGACCTTGTGTTTGCTGTGCACTACACACCAGTCCTGTAGTAATCCCTTTTTCTGCAATCTCACGCATATCATCATTGGTTGATGTCGTGGTGGTCTTGAGTAAGACCACTTCGGGAAACTGATTTTTTGCGTTCAATAACTGTTGAAGCTGGCGGGTTGCGAAATCATCCATCATTTTTACAAGTAGCGTGGTCATGTGTTTATGGAGTTAATCATATATTTGCTGATTGGTGCAATTGCCGGATTTGCTGCGGGGCTGTTTGGCGTGGGCGGTGGCTTAATTATTGTGCCGATTTTATATATTGTGTTCACGCAAATGAATTATGACCCGAATGTCATTATGCATATTGCAGTGGGGACATCATTAGCCACCATTATTGTGACCTCAATCAGTTCGGTAACAGCCCATCATAAGAAAGGTGCGGTGCTGTGGTCCGTGTTCCGTAATCTGGCACCGGGACTGGTAGTGGGTTCATTCTTAGGCGCCGGTATTGCCGATTTGATGTCAGGGCAGCATTTGCAACTGGTAATTGGCGTATTTGCGGTCTGGATGGCTTATAAGATGTTTAAAGGGGCCCATGCTGTGGTTGATCCAAATCGACACTTGCCATCCGCAGCGTTACAGCTGGCTGCAGGTGGTGGCATTGGTGTGGCATCGGCGATCTTTGGTATTGGCGGTGGCAGCTTAACCGTTCCTTATCTAAATCGTCATGGAGTGGTGATGCAAAAAGCCGTTGCAACCTCTGCTGCTTGTGGATTACCGATTGCTGTGGCGGGTGCTCTGGGCTTTATGTGGTTTGGGGCCAAAGAGCAAGTTAACGTTCCCAATACCATTGGCTATGTCCATGTTTATGCTTTTTTGGGCATTAGTGTCATGAGCTTTATTACCGCGAAATTTGGTGCCAAAGTTGCTCATCGCTTATCGCCCGCCATGTTGAAAAAATGCTTTGCAGGCTTACTGGTGGTGGTTGGGTGCTATTTTATCTACAAAGGGCTGATGTAGATCTGAATTTGTCTCTTCGGTTATGAACTTCAAGAATGGATGAACACGCTTATGTGCGTATTCATCCATGATTAAATTGCGATTGATTTAATATAAATAATATTTTTTGTGATTTATTTCATGAAACTAATGCTGGATCAGATGAATGGTTCACGACTCATCAAAAAGATAAATATTTGATACTTAACAGAGAAAAAATGATTTTTTAGTCTATTTTGAGAATGGATCGGTGTTTTTTCAGGACGATTGGCTTAAAAAGCAATAAAATTGTCAGACAATGATATAGAATTTATAGGGTGAGATCAGTTAAAACAAAAAAGCGTAAATAGCATTGGACAATGCGTATAACAAAGATAGTGAGGCGCTCATGAATCTCGAAGAGGCTGATAGTCTTTCTGAACAGATTGCAAAATATATTAGTGAACAAATTATTAGCGGCGAGCTGGTTGAAGGCGAACGTATTCAAGAGTTGCGCATTGCAAAAGAACTGGATGTCAGTCGCGGTTCTGTCCGTGAAGCATTGTTATTACTGGAACGTACCTATTTAATCGAGATTTTTCCACGACGTGGTGCGATTGTCTCGGAAATGTCGGCACAACAGGTCAAAGCGTTGTTTGATACCAATGTGATGGTACTCGGGCATATCGTGCAACGGATTAGCGAAACCTGGCGTGCCAATGAAGCAGAGCATTTACAAGCTTTACTGGATCAATTGGTGGAGTTCGTACGCGCTGGTGACATTGAAAAGTTTTACGATGCAATTTTTAAATATTTAGCCGAACAACATGAAATGGTGGCAAATCCATACCTAATGCAATTTTATAAAGAACTGTTGCCGTCCTTGCGTCGCAGTTATTTTCTCACCCTGAATACCTCGCGTCGGGAGCTGCAAGAGTCATTTACCCTGTTTAAGCTGGTGATTGATGCTATTTTGATCCGAAAATCACAACAAGCCGCTTTATTTATGGAAGATTTTTGTCGACACTTGCGTAACCTTGTGTTGGAATCTCTGACACGTATGAAACAGATTGAATTGGCCTGGGCTAGACGCTCACGCCGCTAGTTAGGGCAGTATGCGTTTAAGTAGTTTAAAACTTTCAGGCTTTAAATCTTTCGCCGATAGTACAACATTAAATTTCAAGGCGAACCGAACTGCGGTTGTGGGGCCGAACGGTTGCGGTAAATCCAATGTCATTGATGCGATTCGCTGGGTTATGGGCGAGTCCAACGCACGTCAATTGCGTGGTGGTAGCATGCAGGACGTCATCTTTACCGGGACCGCCAAGCGTAAACCTGTTGGTGTCGCCAGTGTAGAACTTCGTTTTGACAATACCTATGGCAAATTGGGTGGGGCATATAACGCCTATAATGAGCTGGCCGTCCGTCGTCAGGTGACGCGTGAAGGCAAGTCTGAATACTTTTTGAATGGCACACGTTGTCGTCGTCGTGATATCACCGATATTTTCTTGGGGACCGGTTTAGGACCGCGCTCATATGCGGTGATTGAACAGGGCATGATCAACCGTCTGGTGGATGCCAAGCCTGAAGAAATGCGGGTCTTTATTGAAGAAGCGGCTGGGGTATCACGTTATCAGGCGCGTCGTCGCGAGACTTTGCAGCATTTAGAGCATACTGAACAGAATCTGGCGCGTTTAGATGACATTGCTGCAGAACTGAAATCACAGCTGAGAAGTTTGAAGCGTCAAGCTGAAGCTGCGATTCAATACAAAACCTTAGAAGGTCAGATCCGTACTTTAAAAATTGAGATTCTGTCTTTTCAAGCCAATCAAAGTCAAAAATTACAGCAAGAATATACCGTTGAAATGACGGCATTGGGTGAAAATTTTAAGCTGGTGCGTTCCGAGTCACAGACCATTGAACATGATCTGGAAGCAACCAGTGCTTTATTCCAGCGTCTGATTCAGCAGTCTTCACCGTTGCAACAGGAGTGGCAACAGGCAGAGAAAAAACTGGCTGAGCTCAAAATGACACTGGAACAGAAGCAGAGCTTGTACCAGCAGAATAGCAGTAGCCTGGTACAGCTTGAGCAGCAAAAAGTCCAGACCAAAGAACGTTTACAGTTGTCTGAACTCCAGATCGAAACTTTATCTGCCCAGTTTGATGAGCAAAATGAAACATTGTTGGCATTAGAACAACAAACACAAACAGCCGAGCAAAATCTGGGGGATGTGCAGGCCCAGCACAAGCAGGCATTGCAGCAGTTTGAGCAACTGAAAGCACAGGTCGACAAACAGCAACAGCAAAAATTGCAGATGGCTGCACAAATTGAGCAGCTTGCCAAAAATGTGCTGCGAATTGAACAGCAAAAGCAAACGCTACAATCGCAAAGTGGTCAGATCCGTGCGCAGGTTCAAGATGAAGAACAGGAGCAGCTTGAGCAATTGCAGCAACAACTGCATCAAGAGATGATTGAGCTGGAAGCAGCCATTGAAGAACTACAGCAAAATTTACAGGCACAACAAGAACAACAACAACTGGATAAGACTGATGTGCAAACGCTTAAAACCGAAATACAGGTTTTACTGGCTGAACAAAAGAATTTGAATCAACTGGTGGCAAAGCAAAGTCCGAAACAGCAGCAGGATATGCTTCGTTTGATGCAAAGCCTGCGTTTAACCGCGCAAGGTAAAAGCCATGCCAGTATCATTGAAAAGTTCTTGGCGAAGTGGTTACAAGCACATTTACTGGAGGATGAGCAGTCATTTCAGGAAGGTGTGGCGCGTCAGTTAAAGAATCCCTCCCAACCTCCCTTTGATAAAGGGAGGAGTTCCCCTCTTTTTCAAAGAGGGGTTAGGGGAGATTTAAAATATCTATCAGACTGGATCGAAACCCCGCAATCTTCACTCTGGACCAATGTGGCTGTAGCCGAAAATCTGGCAATCGCCTTAGCGCATCAAGCACAACTCCAACAGACACAGTCAATTTTAACGCTGGATGGTTATCATGTCGGTGCAGATTGGGTGATTGGTCTGCATTACGATGAAGATAGCCAAAGCGCACAAGGTATGCTCAGTCATCAGGTGCGTTTAGATGAAATAGCGCTGCAACTTGCGGAGAAACAGCCTAAGCTGCTTGAACTGGAACAGCAATTTTCTCAACAGCAGCAAACCTTGCAACAGCAACAACAGCACTTACAGCAACAACAGCACAGCCTGAAACAAAAACAGAAAGAGCTACAACAGCTGGATGTGCAAATTGCTAAATTGCAAAGTACCGCGCAGGCTTTTGTGTTGCAGCAACAGCAATTGGCAGATCAACTCAAACAGCTGGATTTACAGCTTGAAGAAGATGCGATGCAGCGTGATGATCTGGAAATAGATTTGCATGCACTTGCACTCAAACTCGAAGCAGTATTGCCAAATTATAAAACCTTGCAGTTTCAGGTGGAAAACCTGAATGAGCAACTGGATGAGCAACAGCAACAACTGCTTCAGCAGCAACAGCAACGTGAAAGTCTGCGTCGCCAGACCTCTCAGGCCAATCAGCAAATTGAACTGTTAGAGAAAGATATTTCGTTCTTGAAAACGCAATATCATCAGATCATCGAACAAATTGAACAGGCAAAGAAATTTGTTGACCCAATTCAGCTTGAACTGCCGAATTTAGAGTCACAATTCCACGAGCAATTTCAGCAAACCGAAAAATTGCAAAAAAACTGGAATGAATGGCAACTTGAACTGAATCAGATTCAAGAGAAACAGCAGCAATTGACTGAACAACGTCATCAAGCCCAGCAAAAAGATGAGCAGGTGCGTGAACAGTTAGAGCAAAAGCGTTTGGCTTGGCAGGCAGCCAAATCGGATCGTGAGCACTATCTGGAACAACTGAAAGAGTTGAATGCAGACGCTTTATCCGATCTGTCGATTGAAATCAAAGATCATCAGCAGAAACTGGAAAAGGCCCAGCAGCAGTTCGAAAAAATTGGTGCGGTCAATCTGGCAGCCTCACAAGAATATGAGGAGGTGTCGCAGCGTTTTGATGAGCTGAGTCACCAGATGCAGGACTTACAAAATACGGTTGATCAACTGAAAGATGCCATGAAAAGCATTGATCAGGAAACCCGTAAGTTATTTATGAGCACTTTTGATCAGGTCAATCAAGAGATGCAAGTCCTCTTTCCTAAAGTCTTTAATGGCGGGGAAGCCAGCTTAAGTCTTGAGGATGACTGGCAATCTGGGGTGAAATTGATGGCACGCCCACCAGGTAAACGCAATAGTTCATTGGCGCTGTTGTCTGGTGGTGAAAAAACCTTGACGGCCTTGGCGCTGGTGTTTGCAATCTTTAGATTAAACCCTGCACCATTCTGTGTTTTGGATGAAGTTGATGCACCTCTGGATGATGCTAACGTGCAGCGATATTGTAATTTGGTAAAAGAGCTTTCTGAACAGGTGCAATTCATTTACATTACACATAATAAATTGGCGATGACAATGGCAACTGACTTACTGGGAGTGACCATGCCAGAGCCAGGCACATCAAAATTAGTGACTGTCGATTTAGAGCAGGCAAAAGAATACGGGTTAGTTGCGGAGTCATAGTATGGAAATGAATACAATAATAGGCATTGTTATCGCCGTTGTGATTATGCTCGTTGGTTTAATGATGCTGTTTAGAAAACCAAAACCAGTCGAGCCGTCATTAGAAGCGGATTTATATATCAATCCTGAAAGCCAGCAGCCTGTTATTCCTCGTCATGTACGAGATCAAGTTTTACCAGACGAAGTGGTCACCACAACTGAACGTGTTGAACCAAGCTTATATACAGATGCGGTTGCGGTAGAGACACCGGTACAAACAACAGGTGAGACTGCAAATACTGTAGAAAAAACAGAAGCTGTGGTTTCAACAGCAGAAGTTGCTAAAGAAGAAGCTGTTGAAGCAGTTGTAGACACTGAAACTGTTCAAAAAAATGAGACCGTGACTGCTGAAGCAGAAACAACAGTCGTCCCTGAAAATGCAGAGACTACAGAGAAAGCTGAGGAAAATAAAACCGAAGCAGAACTAAGCTTGAATCCAAATATCGAAACGGTCGCCATTGAAGAGTTTGATGGCGAAAGTAATATTCTGGATGTGCATTTACATGAACAGCAACGCTACGACGATGAGAGTGCATTAGCCACCGCAGAGCAGATCATTGCCCTGAATGTTTATCCGAATCCGCGCCGTGCCTTATCAGGTGATAAAGCACTCAAAGTATTATTGAAATACGGTTTACGTTTCGGTGAAATGTCATGCTTCCACCGTTATGAAAATACTGATGAACCAAGTGCCTTGATGTTCTCGGTATTGCGTATGACCGATAATGGCCCAGCGGGTTTTGATCTGGAAACCTTATCTGGCGAACAGGTGCAAGGTCTTGCATTCTTCCTGGCTTTACCAAATAGCAAAGCCGTTACGGGTTATGACATGATGACCAGTATTGCCGGTTTAATTGCGCGTGAAGTGGATGGTAAGGTTTATGATGAAAATAATCTGGAATTTACCCCGCAGTTAAAAGAACATTGGCGTCATCACGTGATTGATTATCGTCCAAATCAAGCAACAGCTTAATGAATCTTTTATAATAAATTCAGTGAAAAGTTATAGGGCGGTTTTTCCGCCCTTTTATATGGTGAAATTTAAATGGAACACAACTCAGTTATTGAGCAAATGCGTCAGTTGATTCAACTGATTGCAAAACATAATCATGCTTACTATGTGATGGATCAGCCTTCCATTTCAGACAGTGAATATGACCATTTATTTCATCAACTGAAAGCACTCGAACAACAATATCCAGACTGTATTCAGGCAGATACCCCAACCAATAAAGTGGGGGGACAAGCCTTATCGAAATTTGAAAGTGTTACCCATGCAGTACCGATGCTGTCATTGGGCAATGTGTTTAATCAGGAAGACCTGTTTGCTTTTGCCCGCCGTATTGATGAACGTTTACCGAATCAGAAAGTCCAGTATGAGGTTGAACTGAAACTCGATGGTTTAGCGATTTCACTGTGGTATGAAAATGGTGTACTGGTACGTGGTGTGACCCGTGGCGATGGCGAGACGGGTGAAGACATTACCCAGAATGTCAAAACCATTCGCAACTTGCCAAAAGTACTATCAAGTCAGCATCAGGCCATTCCACAGTTTCTTGAGGTTCGTGGTGAAGTATTGATGCCGAAGCAGGGCTTTGAAAAGCTCAACGCCGATCAGGAAGCCAAAGGTGATAAAACCTTTGCCAATCCACGTAATGCTGCAGCAGGTAGCTTAAGACAGCTTGATCCGAATATTGCAGCCTCACGCCCATTGGCGTTTTATGCCTATGGGATTGCGCAGTGTGTACCGAATCATGGACTTGAGACCATGCATGACAGTTTGCACTGGTTAACCCGATTTGGTTTTGAAATTGCAGAACGTCAATTCTTGTGTGCTTCAATTGAAGAAGTACAACAGCGCTATGAACAGATTCAACAAGAACGCCCAGACCTCAAGGTTGAAATTGACGGTATGGTGATTAAGGTGGATAGCCTTAAACAGCAGCAGCAACTCGGTTTTTTGAGTCGTGAACCGCGTTGGGCCACGGCTTATAAATTCCCTGCACAGGCCGCACTGACCAAAGTTGAAAATATTGACTGGCAAGTGGGTCGTACAGGAACATTGACACCGGTTGCACGTTTAGCACCTGTCTTTGTGGGTGGGGTAACGGTATCAAATGTGACCTTACACAATATTGGTGAAATTCATCGTTTAGATGTGCGCGTTGGCGATACCGTCAGTGTCTACCGTACTGGTGATGTAGGTGTCACCATAAACTCAAATGTTTCAAGTAGAACTCAATTAGATTTTCAAATGGCAGTGTAAGGGTAGCAGTAATGTCTAAATATAAATTTAACGACAACCAAATCGCCATTATTGAAAAACTAGGGCTTAATTCAAATACAGACGATTTAGAGAAGCTCTTTTCTTCAAACGATCACAATTTAAAAGAGTTGGAAATATTGCTTAAAGTAGCCAATGCTCTTTACAGATCTGGTTATCCGATTATTGAAGATGATAAGTATGATGAATATCTTAGCTACTTCAAAACTCTTGATCCAGAGAATCCATTCTTATTAAGTGTAGAGCCTGAAGTTTTAATTGATAGTAAGACAGTTCCACTTCCAAAGAAAATGCTTTCTACTGATAAAGCATATTCTTTTGATGAAATTAAAAAATGGACAGAAAGAATTACTAAAGCCGCGTCAGAAATTGAATTTGATCAAAATTTAATTGAAATTAGGGTTACACCAAAACTTGATGGTTATGCTGCTTATGATGATGGTATAACTCTCTACACCCGAGGTGATGGGGTAAGAGGTCAAGATATTACTCGTGCATTTGAGAGAGGACTCAAAGTAGCAAAAAATGCAGGAAGAGGTTTAGGTGCTGGCGAAATTGTAATCAATAAAAGTTACTTTGATGAAGTATTGAGTGAAAAATTTGAAAACTCACGCAATATCCAAGCAGCAATTATTGCTGAAAAGAAAGTTGATGAAGATGTTCAAAATGCAATTGATGAAGGTGCTTGTGTTTTCTACCCTTTTTCACTATTAGATAACTGGATTGGAAGCATTGAAGATTTGTTGTCAAACTTTGAGAGTATTCTAGAAAGAATATGGAACTCAGTTGATTTTGATATTGACGGATTAGTCTTAGAGACAACAAATGTGCCAATTAAAGAGCATATGGGCTCTACAAGAAAATTTCATAGATGGCAAATTGCTTTTAAAGTGAATGATGAATCGGCTGAAGTCGAAGTATTGAGAGTAGTTCCTCAGACTTCAAGGACTGGTCGAGTTTCACCAGTAGCTGAATTGGTTCCTACAAAACTTAGTGGAGCTACTTTAAGCAGGGCAACCGTTCATCACTATCGTATGGTGAAGGCAAATGGGGTTGGCCCAGGTGCAATCATTAAGCTAGTCAGAAGTGGCTTAGTTATTCCAAAAATTGAAGAAGTTATCAAACCAGCAGAGCCAGAATTACCTGAAAATTGTCCTAGTTGTGGAGCTCACCTTATTTGGGAAGGCGATCATTTAATATGCCCTAATAAATCAGACTGTCCTGCTCAAACCGAGAATACACTGATTCATTTTTTTAAAACATTGGGTAATGTCGATGGTTTTGGGCCAAAAGTAATTGAAAAAATAGCTAATCAAGGAGTTAAGCACATCCACGAAATCTATCAGATTCCTAAGCATCAATTTATCGAGTTTGGATTTGGAGATAAAACGTCACAGAATCTTATCCATCAACTCGAAGCAAGTAGAGAGATTGAAATAGAGGATTGGAGATTTCTTGCAGCATTTGGAGTTAGCCGATTAGCCGGTGGAAACTGTGAGAAATTACTTCAGCACCATGCCATAGTTCAGCTTTTTGAAATATCAGTCGAGGATATGGTTAGAATAGATGGCTTTGCAGAATTAAGCGCTGAAGCTATTGTTGAAGGTTTATCAAACGTTAGAGAAGAGTTTTTCAAAGTATATAACCTAGGTTTCAACTTAAGTGTTACGCCCAAGGAATCTGAAAGAGAAAATTCAGATTCGCCTATAGCTGGAGCAGTCGTTGTATTTACTGGCTCGATGCAACAAGGTTCCCGTGACGATATGGAAAAGAATGCAAAAGCACTTGGTGCTAAAGTGGCTAAATCGGTTACCAGTAAAACTACCTATTTGGTAACTGGCGATAAGGTCGGAGAAACTAAGATTAATGCAGCTCGTGATAAAGGAGTTAAGGTATTAACTGAACAGGAATATCTTAACTTAATTGAGTAAATTTAAATATTTTGTTGTAGTAGCTCAGACCTAAACTGACAGTTGCCTAGTTTTTCTGGTACAAGCGCCAGATTAGGTTTGAGCTAAATTGAGACACAAGAAGGACGTGCAATTTCATAGTCGAGAAGAACCTTTTTAAAGTGTTTGGTGATCATGATACATTAGATTTCATGCGATGAAAGGGGACTGTTCTAAATTTTGTGTAAGTACTTAATTTTCATTTATCCTTCAGAGGATAATTACAAAAGGTACTTCACATGGATGAAGCAACAATCAAAAGTATGGCTGCCGAATTGGCTAAAGGTCTAAAAACACCAGAAGACTTAAACCAAATGACAGCAGTCTTTAAAAAATTCATGATTGAAACTGCACTCAATACTGAACTTTCAGACCATCTCGGTTATGAAAAGCATCAGCCCAAGAAAGGCTCAAATAGCCGTAATGGGTTTAGTTCTAAAACCATTACAACTCAAGATGGACAACTGGCTTTAGATATTCCCCGTGATCGAGAAGGTTCATTTGAGCCACAAATTATCAAAAAGCACCAAACACGCATCACCAGTATGGATGACCAAATCCTCTCACTGTATGCAAAAGGAATGACTAATAGGGAAATTGTAGCCTTCTTCAAAGAAATGTACGATGCCGATGTGTCAGCATCTCTCATCAGCAAAGTTACCGATGCTGTGATTGAGCAAGTGACTGAGTGGCAAAATAGAGCCTTAGATAGCCTTTATCCTGTTGTCTATCTTGACTGTATTGTTGTCAAAGTCCGTCAGCACTCCAATGTGATTAACAAGTCCGTATACCTTGCTTTAGGCATCAATATGGATGGGCAAAAAGAATTACTGGGTATGTGGATTGCTCAGACAGAAGGTGCCAAATTCTGGCTGTCAGTCATGACAGAGCTAAAAAATCGAGGAGTACAGGACATTCTTGTTGCCTGTGTAGATGGATTAAAAGGCTTTCCTGACGCGATAGCCTCTGTTTACCCTCATACTGATATTCAACTGTGTATTGTGCATGTTGTACGCAATAGCCTGAGATTTGTAAGCTGGAAAGACTACAAGGCTGTTACGTCGGGTCTGAAAGCGATTTATCAGGCAAGTACAGAGGAAAATGCTTTAAAGTCCCTAGACATCTTCTGTGATCAATGGAATCACCAGTATCCCAAAATTGGAGAATCCTGGCGGGCCAATTGGGAAAATATCCGAACGATCTTTAGCTATCCAGCCGAAATACGTCATGCTATTTATACAACAAATGCGATTGAGTCGTTGAATAGCGTAATACGCCATTCAACGAAGAAAAGGAAAATCTTTTCATCTGATGACTCAGTAAAGAAGGTCATTTACTTAGCAACATCA
>NZ_AMZS01000044.1:0-81668 GCF_000314615.1 Acinetobacter sp. WC-323 | reverse complement strand
TCAACCAAACTTCGGCGATGATAGCCTGACCATTTTTTCCATAGTGTCCTACCTAAACGTTTAATTGTTCGAAGTAATTCATTTCGCTCTAGCGAGCTACTCTTTGTATCTTTCCATGGTTTCGCATTTTTTCTAGGTGGAATCACCGCATGTGCTTGCCGATCTGCAATGACCTGACGGCATTGCTTGGTGTCATAAGCTCCATCGGTATAAACAGAGTCAATCTGCTCATCTTGTGGAATCTGATTAAGTAAATCACCAAGCACCTGTGAATCACAGACATTATTGGTTGTGAGCTGAATAGCGCGTATTTGTAGGGTTTTGGCATCTATACCAATATGTAGTTTACGCCATTGGCGACGATATTCAGCTCCATGTTTCTTGCGTTTCCATTCGCCCTCACCTAGAAACTTCATCCCTGTAGAGTCTACGAGTAGATGCAGCCCATCGCTACTTTTTTGGTAGCTGATTGCAATATCAATATGCTTTTGTCTTCTACAAAGCGTACTGTAATCTGGTGCGGTCCAATTTAATCCGCAAAGTTTAATCAGACTTTGCACAAAGCCAGTGACCATACGTAAAGATAGACGGAATAAGGATTTAATCATTAAGCAGCATTGGATGGCTGCGTCGGAGTAGGTTTGATTTCGCCCTTGTTTGCCTTTTGATGGAGCATACCATTGCGTAGCAGGATCAAACCAAAGGGCAATATTTCCGCGATTAATGAGTGCTCGGTTATATGCGGGCCAATTGGTTGTGCGGTAGATTTTGTGTGTAGGCTTCTTCATTTGAAAATTATATCGCTGAAAAAGCCTTTACAGATAGGTTTGTGCAACAAAGCCTCAGTGTACTAGAAATAATAGAAAAATCTGGAGAGGAAAGTATTTCCTTTGAGTTGAAAACGATATTATTTTCATTGTTGACATAAAATAATTCATCAACATGTAAATCAACTCGATGGTCTACATAAATAATTTCTAAATCTAAATTTTTTTCTTTCAGGTACAGCGCTAAAATCTTTTGAAAAGATGGTATTTTTTTAACTCTTTCATCGAGTATAAGCGTTTTAATATTATATTTATTAAGTAAATCTGAATTTAATAAAAGAATTTTAGGAGATATTTCTATAAGCCAATGATAATAGTTAAAAACACCATTTCCACCTAGAAAAATAGCGTGCGGAATATTTTTTTTTCTTTTGTTGTAACGGAAGATTGTATTTTTATGATTATGCCATTTAATAATTCCAGTCGAGTAATTACAGTACCTAATATCGGCATGCTTTATTCGTTCAAATACTGCATTTGTAGCTGTAATCAGATGGCTTGAGTTAGTATTTATAATGACATTGCTGAATCTATATAAATTAATTTCAGGTATTTCAGCTTTGAAATCAAATTTTTGATTCAAGTTAAGAGTTTTAGGTTGAAAATTTAGGTTATTTTTACAATATTTAAATGTCAGAATTTTTTCATGATCGAGCTCATCAAGCCATACAATTTTTCTGGTTTCGATCCTTTTTATCTTCTTTAATAAAACCTTAACGTATTGAGATGTATATGTATTCTTTTTTATTAAATACTTAATAAGGAGGCGACCAAGCATTTTAGCAACTCTATGAAAATCATCTAGACATTAAATAAATCAGATAGTACTTTAATCTAAGAACCAGCGCTTTTAAAGGATTTTTCTTCTGATAGGGGCGGACTTTATATTTTTTCTGAATGCGATAAACCGCTTTGGCATAATCAGGTTCATCTTTATATTGGTCCACAATTTTGAGAACCTCTTGATACATCAACTCTAAATTCTTACTGATATTATGTTCATGAGATCTATAACCAACTAAAGCATGAGGAATATAGATGATCTTTTTATCTAATTTACTGAGCTTTAACCATAAGTCCCAATCCTCAACTTTGGTGTTTGGATTGAATCCGCCCACTTCACGCAGTATCGCAGTTTTAATCATTTGAGAAGATGCAGGTAAGTCAAATCGATGCATAAAAATTCGATGGAATTTATATTCACCATAACCATTCACATTGCACTTAATCGTTTGATTTTGGGCATCTATAGAGTGATTTCCGCCACAAATACACACAATATCTGGGTCTTGTTGAAATGCTTCAAGTTGTAGACGTGTCTTTTCTGGGAAAATGATGTCGTCTGATGCTAAAGTACAAAAAAATTGTCCCTCAGCCCATTCAAGTGCCTCATTAAGCGTATTACATAATCCTCGATTAGCTCTATATCTAAATTCAAATCGGACAAAGCGCTCCTTACATTGAGCAATAAGAGGTTTGATTTTTTCAATAGAGGTATCTGTTGAGCCATCATCAATGATGATGAGCTCAATGTTTTCATAGCTTTGGTTTAAAGCACTTTTAATTGCATCTTGGATATATTGCCCATGATTATAACTGGGAATTGCAATAGTGACTAAAGGGTGAAATGCCGAATGACTCATACAGGATTAAACTCATTACAAAGCTGAATAATCCTTTGAACTTCATCCAATTGAAGGGTAGGTCCAATCGGTAGACTCATCACTTCTGCATGCATTTGCTCTGAAATAGGATAACTTTGATCATTCCACTCTTTATAGGCTTGTTGTTTATGTGGTGGGATAGGGTAATGAATAAGTGTTTGAACCCCATGCTCCGCTAAATAGTTCTGTAAAAGATCTCTATATTCAGTTCGAATGACGAACAGATGCCAAACATGCTGCTGATACTCTTCTGCATTGATCTGGCTTAATGGCAGTTTGATAAAGGGAGTATTGATATTATCCAGATATAAGCGTGCGATTTTGCGACGATGTTGCACTTCCTGCTCTAAAAAGCTTAATTTAATATCGAGCATGGCGGCTTGAATTTCATCTAGGCGACTGTTTACACCAGGTACTAAATTTTTATATTTTTCATGCGAGCCATAGTTGCGAAGTGCGCGTAGCATTTGGGCCAGCTCTTCATTATTGGTTGTGATTGCACCTGCATCACCTAGCGCACCTAAGTTTTTACCCGGATAAAAGCTGAAGCCAGAAGCATCGCCCCAATTGCCTGCTTTAATTCCATGAATTTCTGCACCGTGACTTTGTGCAGAGTCTTCAAGTACCAATAGGTTATTTTTTTTTGCAATTTCCATAATTTCAGGCATTGCAGCAAGTTGTCCATAAAGGTGGACAGGTAAAATAACTTTGGTTTTTTCTGTAATAACCGCTTCAATTTTCTTTGGATCAAGGTTAAAAGTCTGTGGGTCCGGCTCAACCAAAACAGGTGTAAGCTGGTTGGCACTGATTGCCAAAATACTTGCGATATAAGTATTTGAAGGGACGATGACTTCATCACCTTCTTTGAGTTGACCAAGCTCTTTCCAGGCTCTTAAGGTTAAGATAAGCGCATCTAAACCATTGGCTACACCAATCGCATATTTCGTACCGCAAAATTTGGCGAAATTCAGCTCAAATTGTTCGAGTTCTTTTCCGCCAATATACCAACCCGAATCGATCACGCGTGTACAGGCTTCAATTAGTTGTTGTCGATACTGTCGATTAATACTTTTAAGATCAAGAAAAGGAATCATTGCTCAATATAACCTTTAATTATTGCTGGATTGCCTACCATAATTGCATTTTCTGGCACATCTTTTGTTACGACCGCACCAGCACCAATCAAGGCATTTTTTCCGATACGAATACCCGGTAAGATGGTTGCATTCGCCCCAATACTGGCCCCTTGCTCTACAACCGTTTTTGCAAAACTGTCAGGATATTGTTTAGAACGTGGTTTTTTATCGTTGGTAAAGGCCACGGATGGGCCAATAAACACATTATCTTCTAGGGTAATGCCATCCCAAAGATAGACACCAGATTTTACCGTGACATTGTCACCAATGTGCACATCATTCTCGATTAGGGTATGGGCACAAATATTACAACCAGCACCAATCACCGCATTTTTGAGAATAACGCTATATTGCCAAACACGTGTATTTTGACCGATATGAGGGCTATGCACATCAGATAATGGGTGAATAAATGGACGATTCACAACACTGATAAATTCATCATAACTGCGGATATAATCGCTTTCATCATAATGTTCACTTGCCAACACTAATAACACACAATCTTCTGAAAAGTCGTGCATTTCACGCCAAGTCATACTTTCGATAATCAAGCCTTGGGTTGGAGAGTTAAGTAAAACTTCTTCTTTACTATATCCATCATCTAAAATGAAACGGCATTGTCCATGTAGGCAAATTGCTAGCTGTTTTAAGTCTTTATGTGCGTGAAAGCCTCTAGGTTTATTCTTTGAAGCGGAAAAAATATAATAAATACGTTTAATATCAAAAGGAATATGTTGGTTCGCTTCAATTGCGACCAGTCCACCGCGCTGATCACCCAAATCAGGCAAATCAATAAGTTTCTTTAAGCTCATATTTCATGCACCAAAGAAATTAAATATCGACCATAGTCATTTTTATTCATACTTTGGCCAATTTCTAGCACTCGCTGTTTGCTTAACCAGCCATTATTAAAGGCAATTTCTTCTAAACATGCCACTTTATAACCTTGACGTTTCTCCAAGGTTTCTACAAATTGTGCAGCCTCAAGTAAGCTTTCATGTGTACCAGTGTCAAGCCAAGCAAAACCTCGACCCAGTAATTCAACATTTAAGTCACCACGTTCTAGATACATCTGATTAACAGTCGTGATTTCTAATTCACCCCGTTCGGATGGTTTGACCTGTTTCGCGATTTCAACCACATCATTGTCATAGAAATAAAGACCGGTGACCGCAAAATGTGATTTTGGCTGTTTGGGTTTTTCTTCAAGAGAAATGGCACGTTTTTGTTCATCAAATTCAACTACGCCAAAGCGTTCTGGATCTTTAACTTGATATCCAAAAACTGTCGCGCCTTTTTGGCGGGCAACGGCTTGACGTAACATCGGCGTAAAACCTTGACCATAAAAAATATTATCGCCAAGAACCAGACACACGTTACTTTTACCAATAAATTGTTCGCCAATGATAAAGGCTTGGGCCAATCCATCTGGGCTTGGCTGGACGGCATAACTCAGCTCTATCCCCAATTGAGAGCCATCGCCAAGTAAGCGTTTAAACCCATCGATATCGTCAGGTGTACTAATAATCAGGACTTCACGAATCCCTGCCAGCATCAGTACTGAAAGCGGATAGTACACCATGGGCTTATCGTAAATCGGGAGTAACTGTTTTGAAATGCCTTTGGTAATAGGGTAGAGGCGAGTACCTGAACCCCCAGCAAGAATAATACCTTTTGTTGACATTATAGGTGTACCCCTAATCTTTCACGTTGATAGCTGCCATCTTGGACATGGCGACACCATTCTAAATTATCTAAATACCATTCAACTGTTTTACGGATACCTGTTTCAAATGTTTCTTGAGGTTTCCAGCCCAGTTCACGTTCTATTTTTGTGGCATCAATCGCATAACGCAAATCATGTCCTGGTCGGTCTTTCACGAACGTAATAAGGTTTTCATAAGGTTGAACATTATCTTGTGGACGTAATTCATCCAAAATTCTACAAATGGTCTTCACCACTTCGATATTTTGTTTTTCATTATGTCCGCCGATATTATACGTTTCCCCAACAGTACCTTGAGTGACAACTTGATATAAGGCGCGAGCATGGTCTTCGACAAATAACCAATCTCGAATCTGGTTTCCGGTGCCGTAGATTGGCAGGGCTTTACCATCTAAGGCATTCAGAATGACTAATGGAATCAATTTTTCAGGAAAGTGATATGGACCATAATTATTAGAGCAATTGGTTACAATAGTGGGCAGGCCATAAGTTCGTTGCCACGCCCGAACCAAGTGATCCGAACTGGCTTTACTGGCTGAGTAAGGTGAACTTGGTGCGTATGCTGTTGTTTCGGTAAATAAGTCTGTGGTACTTTCTAAATCACCATACACTTCATCAGTTGAAATGTGGTGAAAGCGAAATTTCACTTTTTTATTTTGATCTAATGTCTGCCAATATTGGCGAGTGGCTTCTAATAAGCTGTAAGTTCCTACAATATTGGTTTGAATAAATGCACTCGGCCCATCAATAGAACGGTCAACATGTGACTCAGCAGCCAAATGCATAATTGCGTCAGGTTGAAATTGCTCAAATACTAGCGCTAGTTTTGATGCATCACAAATATCAACCTGTTGAAATTGATAACGTGGATTCTGATCAATTTCTTTTAATGATTCCAAGTTGCCAGCATATGTAAGCTTATCTAGATTCAGAACCTCATCATTCGTATTTTTTATAATATGACGTACAACGGCTGAACCAATAAATCCAGCTCCGCCTGTGATCAAGATTCGCATGAAACTACTTTCCTTTTAAATGATTCGATCATTAAATTATTCATTTGAAAAATAAATTATTTTTGAAATACTTCAAGAAATATTTATCTAACGTTAAACTTATTTTTAATAAAATTTTTCATCCCCTCCCCTAAACCGTTTATAACCCCACATATATTCAGCAGGAAAGCGGTTGATCATCTGTTCAACTGCCTGATTGAGTGCAGTGGTCGCAACTTCGATATCCCGATCATACAACTGCGGATCGTTGAGATCATCACAATACACATCAAATCCCTCACCATCGTCACGGCGGAAACAGCTTAGCCCGACTAAACGGCATTGGGTTTTCTGTGCCATTTTACTGGCCAATGTACTGGTGAGGCAGGGAATTCCGAAAAAAGGAACCACGACACCGCCAGAAGGGTCTGGGACATGGTCCGGCAGAATCACACTGAAACCGCCTTGTTTTAGATTCTTAAATAAGGCTTTAACCCCAGACGCATCTGTCGGCACTAAGGTTGCATTCAGACGTTGACGTGCATGTAAGGCAAATGCATTGAATCCCGAGTCTTTCATCGGTTTATACATGATGGTCGGGATGCCATATTGATGTACCCAGGCATTCATCATTTCCCATGTACCCAGATGTGGGGTAATGATCAGTGCGCCACGAGGATCACTCAGTGCATCGGTCAGGACTTCCAGGTGATGCACGGTATGAATCTGTTGAATGCTCCACTCGGGGGGCATGGCCCAGCATTTTCCAGATTCGATATAACTGAGACATTGCTTGGTCACACTTTCACGTGCAAGCTGTTCCTTTTGCGCTTGGCTGAGTTCAGGATAAGCCAGCCCAAGATTGACTCTGGTTTTCCACAGCATACTTTTATTCGGGTTTTGATTGATAAAGTAAGCCGCCACTTTCGCGATACTGCGCAAAAATGGGAGGGGGAGAATACGGAGCAGAGTAGGGTAAAACGACATGCTAGTAGGTCTTATTTATCGGCATTGCCTTTAAGCACCATATAAATCAGTGCCACAAAAATCAGTAAGGCGCCCACCAGACTACTTACGCAGAAGTATAAAATACGTTGGTTGGTATCCATATTGAAAAGTTCATTTGCCAGGATGTAACGCATAAAGAACCATTGAGCAAGTGAAAACACAATAATGATAATTGTATGTCGACGTACATCAGGACGCATTGCCATAAGACTGACCTCTCAATAAAAAGCAGTCTATTATGCCATTAGCGGCCATGATCTCAAAGCAAAACTCGGTATTATAAAAAAACCCTGCAGCGCGCAGGGTTTTTGTTGAAGCATAAACTCAAGGTTTATTTTTCTTCAGCTTTTGGCTTTTCGCGTAAACGAATACCCAAGTCACGCAATTGATTTGCTTCAACTGGTGCTGGCGCTTGAGTCAACGGACATTCAGCAGTCTTGGTTTTCGGGAATGCAATCACATCACGAATCGAAGATGCACCTGTCATCAACATGATCAAGCGGTCAAGACCGAATGCCAAACCACCGTGCGGAGGCGCACCGTAACGTAATGCATTCAGTAAGAAGCTGAATTTCTCTTCTGCTTCTTCTTCACCAATGCCTAAAGCTTCAAAAATTGCCTTTTGCATTTCTAAAGTATAGATACGAAGTGAACCACCACCGATTTCAGTACCGTTCAGTACCATATCGTAGGCAACAGACAGTGCTTCACCTGGATTGTTCTTCACTTCTTCAACGCTTGATTTTGGCAGGGTAAATGGATGGTGAACAGAGGTCCATTTACCATCATCCGTTTCTTCAAACATTGGGAAATCAACAACCCAAAGTGGCGCCCACTCACACGTTGCAAGATTAAGATCATGGCCGATTTTCACACGAAGTGCGCCCATCGCATCGTTTACAACTTTGGCTTTATCTGCACCAAAGAACACGATGTCGCCATTCTCAGCACCCACACGTTTTAATAAATCAAGTACGATTGGCTCGATGAATTTAACGATTGGTGATTGAAGACCTTCGATGCCTTTTTCAAGCTCGTTGACTTTGATGTAAGCCAAGCCTTTCGCACCGTAGATACCGACAAATTTGGTGTATTCATCAATCGCACTACGCGGTAATGAACCAGCACCAGGAACACGTAAAGCAACGATACGGCCTTTAGGATCTTTTGCAGGACCTGCGAAAACCTTGAACTCAACGTCTTGCATCAAGTCTGCAACGTCAACAAGTTTCAATGGAATACGCATATCCGGTTTGTCAGATGCATAATCACGCATTGCGTCAGCGTAAGTCATACGTTCAAACTTATCGAATTTTACATTCAATAATTCGTTGAACATTTTAACTGTTAAGCCTTCCATTAAATCCATGATGTCATCGTCACTCATGAACGATGTTTCAACGTCGATCTGGGTAAATTCAGGCTGACGATCCGCACGTAAATCTTCGTCGCGGAAACATTTAGCAATTTGGTAATAACGATCGATACCACCCACCATCAACAACTGTTTGAACAACTGTGGTGATTGTGGAAGTGCGTAGAAGCTACCATTTGAAACACGGCTTGGTACTAAATAGTCACGTGCACCTTCTGGCGTTGCGCGAGTCAAGATTGGTGTTTCAACGTCAAGGAAACCATGATCTTCAAAATAGTTACGGATCAAGTTGGTGACTTTAGAACGGAAACGTAAGCGCTCTAACATTTCTGGACGACGGATGTCCAAGAAACGGTATTTCAAACGAATTTCTTCTGAAATATTGGTATTTTCGTCATTCAACGGGAATGGCGGAGTATCAGAAGCTGCAAGAACTTCGATCTCTTTACCTAAAACTTCAATCTGGCCACTCACCATGTTGGCATTTTCAGTACCTTCATAGCGACGACGAACACGACCTGTAATTTTTAAAACAAATTCTGAACGTGCTTTATCTGCTGTTGCGAATGCTTCAGGGGTATCTGGATCGATCACCACCTGTACGAGACCATCACGGTCACGCATATCAAGGAAAATCACACCGCCATGGTCACGGCGACGATGAACCCATCCGCATAAAGTCACTGTTTGATCGATTTGGGCTTCAGTTAAAGAGCCACAGTAATGAGTGCGCATCATATTGAATTATTTATCCAAACTATATTGGCTGTAGAAGGTGAATGCGTAAACAGCGCAGCACCAATGAAGGGGAGATTATGCCTTGTTGAACGTATAGTCTCAAGTCTTAATGTTTTCAAGCGAATTTTAAACACACGCTTTTTGTTAAAATGATTTGCTACGGGCAGTTCGATCCAAAAACAAGAATAATAGACAGGCCATGGTAAAGACGGTTAAGCCTGCTTGGGTAAATTCATTCATCGATTTGCCAATAAAAAAATAAGGTTCATTTTTCCAAAGATCAGTACTGATATGACGGCTATAGTCCAGCACTGACAACAGTCCATAGAAGACGGAAAGGACAATACCGGTCAGCGCCAATCCTTTGAGTCTGGACGGAATGGGATGATGATGTTGATGCGTTTTATAATAATCCCAGCACATTTTCATCAAAAACGGCAGAGCAATAATTGAAGAGCCAATCTGTAAGACAAAATGTAATGGATAACTAAAACCCCACAATGAAATGTTATGGGCCAGTATTTCTTTAAAAGCAAATGTTCGAAAATCAAGATGGGTGAGTCCATCCCAGATCAAATGTGTGCTGATTCCAATGATAAGTGCAATGCAATTCAAAAAGCTGAAAGAAATAAAATCATCCAGTGACTTGATATTTAAAGGATCTTGAATCTCAAGACAACGATAAGTCACAGGACGATAGATGATATACCACAATAGACAAAAGCAGAGGCCAAGCGGTAGGTTCGGAAATAAGAGGCCGGCCCATTGATGGGTTAAAGGTGTATTTTCTTGCGTAAATAATCGATAAAGATCAGGTGTCATACAACCAATCGCCAAGGCGGCGACAGGTAAATATCCCTGGCTCAGTTTGGATAAAGGTGGAGCAAGTACAGCATGTGACAGAGTAAAAGGCATATCGTTGGGGAATAACCATTGATTGCAAACATGGACAAGCAGTTTAACAAATGTGCTTGGTCAGACTGTTTTTTATTGCAAAATAAATGAAATGTTATAATATAACAAAAAATAACGATCAACTGATTCGAGACACGGTATGTCATTTCCGCACAATATTTTGACCTTATCCATTTTAGCTGCTGTTTCTGTATCTGCCTTTGCAGCAGAAAATGAACCAGTGACCACCTTAGATACCATACGTATTAAAGCGCATCCGCTTGAGCAAACCTCAAAAGATTTTGCGGTTGCAGACACCGTTGTAGATGAAAAACGTTTACAACAGGGGGCTGTGACCATTGGTGAAGCGCTGAGCAGTGAGCCTGGCATTTATTCAAATCAGTTTGGCGCAGGTTCTAGTCGTCCTGTCATTCGTGGACAAGATGGCCCACGCGTTAAGGTGCTGCAAAATTCATCAGAAAACATTGATGTTTCTACCTTGTCTCCTGACCATGCGGTAACAGTCGATCCGGCACTGGCCAAGCAGGTTGAAGTGATTCGCGGGCCATCTACCTTATTATTTGGCGCGGGAACCGTTGGCGGGCTGGTCAATGTCAATGACAGCAAGATTCCAACAGCAATGCCTGAAAAAGGTTACGAAGGGAATGTGGGTTTACGTTACAACACAGGCAGTGATGAAAAGCTGGCAACTGCAGGTGTCACGGTTGGGCTGGGTGATCAAGTGGCGTTACGGGTCGAGGGGCTGAAACGCGAAGCTAATGACTATATCGCACCTGACTATCGCCATGAAGGTGAGAAAGAGCGCCGTGTCGGCAATACCTTTGCTAAAGGCGAAACCGTCAATGTTGGCTTGTCCTGGATTTATGATCGCGGTTTTACCGGAGTTTCTTATAGCAACCGTCAGGATCAGTATGGCTTGCCGGGGCATAGCCATGAATATGAAAACTGTAAAGCCCATCTGAGTGGCCGTCCGCATCTGCACTGTGGTGACCATGATCATGAAGAGGGCGAGGACGATCACGATCATGGACATGGCGATCACGACCACGATCATGCTCATGAAACCGGGCCGTGGATTGACCTGAAATCTGAGCGTTATGATGTGCGCACAGAATTGAATGATCCATTTGCTGGCTTTAAAAAGTTACGTGCGCAAGCCAGCTATACCGATTATCAACATGATGAAATTGAAGAAGACACCATCGCCACTCGCTTTAAAAACAAGGGCTATGATGGTCGTCTAGAGTTGGTACACAATCCGATTGGCCCATGGGAAGGAGTGATTGGTACGCAATATGGTCAGCAAAAACTAAAACTTACTGGTGAAGAAGCCTTCTTGGCACCGAATACCACCAAGAAATGGAGTATCTTTGGCTTAGAGCATGCACAATTTAATGATGTTCATGTAGAACTGGCAGCTCGTGCAGAAAAACAGAAAATTGATATTGATGATTCAAGCAAAAAAGATTTTGACGGTTCAGCCTTTTCTGTTTCGGGTGCTGCCAACTGGGAGTTTGCACCAGACTATAAACTTTCTCTGGTTGCGTCACATCAGGAGCGCTTACCGCTGGCGCAAGAGTTATATGCCAATGGCGGACATTTTGCCACCAATACCTATGAACTGGGCAATGATGGTTTAAGTAAAGAGAAGTCAAATAATGTCGAACTCGGTCTGCATTATGACAATGACAAGTTTGACTACGATGTACATGTCTATCACAACTGGTTTGATGACTATATCTATGCGCAAACGCTAGACCGTTATAAAGATTTCCGTTTAGTGGAATATACCCAGGATCAGGCACGTTTCTATGGTGCAGAGGCGGAAGCGGGTTACCAGATCTCGGACATGTATAAAGTCGGCGTGTTTGGTGATTATGTTCGTGGCAAAATCGACAATGAAAATGCACCGCGTGTGCCGGCTGGACGCTTAGGCACCAAAGTAAATGCGGACTTTGGTGATGGCTTTAGCGGTTCAGCTGAATACTACCATGTGTTCCAGCAAGACAAGATTGCAGCGTATGAAACCGATACCCAAGGCTATAACATGTTGAATCTGGGAGTGGCATATTCAGGTAAATACAGCAATGTCGGCGATTATCGTGTGTATTTCAATGCCAATAACTTGCTGGATGATCAGGTTTATCAACATGCATCGTTCTTATCCACGATTCCACAAGTGGGCCGTAACTTTACCGTTGGGGTGAATTTTAACTTCTAATTTTTCACTTAAATCTTATTGAAAAATCAAAGTATAAGCTCTAGCCTACATAAAGTTCCCCCTCTTTGATAAAGAGGGCTGGGGAGATTTTTATTCGGCTAGGGCTTTTTTTGTTTATATGCGCATCTTCCAACGAATCCATCGAAAATTAAACTGGTCAGGTCGACGTTACATGGCAGTCATATTGAGTATTTTTGCGATTGGGTACATTGCTTCGGCAGTCTACCACACAGTAAAACCACTCCCGAAAGGGCTGGATTTTACCGGGCAGTTGCGTCATGCCAATGTGAAATTTTTAGCCGATCAGACCTATATCGATTCCCAAGGCCAGCAACAGGTGGAGCAGCATATTTTCAAGGAAGTCTTCCATTTAATTGATCAGGCACAGACCACCATTGTGCTGGATATGTTCCTGTTTAATCAGGAAGTCGGCGCTTCTAAGGTGAAACAGTTGCCTTTGATGCAAGAATTGACTGATGCGCTGATCGTGAAGCGTCGTTTGCATCCAAATGTAGAAGTTGTGGTGATTACTGATCCGATTAATTCGGTTTATGGCGGCATGACACCAAAACATTATCTACAATTGCGTCAAGCAGGTGTGGATGTGATCGAAACCGATTTAAAACCATTGCGTGCGTCTAATCCGCTTTGGTCAGGGTTCTGGTATATCTGCTGTCAAAACCTGGGTAATAATCCTGAGGGCGGCTGGTTAAGCAGCCCGTTTGGTAATGATAAGATTACTTTGCGCAGTTATCTGGAGTTGTTCAACTTCAAGGCCAATCATCGTAAAACCTTGGTGGTTGATACGGTGGATGGCTGGAAAAGTCTGGTGACCTCAGCCAATCCACACGATGGCAGTTCGCATCATAGTAATGTTGCACTGGTGGTAGATGGACCAACCGCGATTGATGTTTTACAAACTGAACAAGCGGTTGCCAACATGTCAAAGGGTTCCAGTCCCTTTGTGATTATGGGCGGTGTGAGCGAAGACAAAACCTTGCCGCAGGTGCAAGTGCTGACTGAAAAAGCCATTTATGATGGCATTTTGAAAATGATTGAGACTGCCAAGAGCCAAGAACATCTGGACATGGCCATGTTCTATTTGTCGGAACGCAATATTATTGAAGCACTTAAGCAAGCGCAACAACGTGGTGTCAACATCCGGATCATGATCGACCCGAATAAGGATGCATTTGGTCGTCAAAAGAATGGCATGCCGAATCGCCAAGTCGCATCAGAACTTCATGCTGCAGGTATTCCAATTCGCTGGTGCGATACGCGTGGTGAACAGTGCCATAGCAAGATGTTGCTGAAATACAATGCCCAGCAAGCGGAAATCATTCTCGGTTCTGCTAATCTGACCGCACGCAACCTGAAAAACTATAATCTTGAAACCGATATGCGTGTGATTGGTTCAGCACAAGCGCCAGTGTTTAAAGATGCAGGGCAATACTTTGATGCCGCATGGAGCAACGCCAATGCACGTCAAATTACGGTGGACTATGCAAAATATGCCGATGAATCCAAAGTGAAATACTGGATCTATCGTTTTATGGAATGGTCAGGCTTATCCACTTTTTAATTAAGCATACATAGAGTTCTACACAATGGCGAAGATTAAACTGAATATCAGACAGGATCAGCAGATTGATTTAGATGTGCATCAATTCAATCATTATGCCGATATTGTTGAAATTCAAAATTGGGCAGAATTGTTAGAATGCTATCGCTCCCTTAAACAGGAAGTCTATCCTAAAAAAGTGTTTCTGGTTCTGGATGATCGAGCACAGGCAGAATACACCTCGATGCATGCGGTCGAGGATGAGCGTCTGTATGTTGATTTTAGTGACGACCTCAAGGGAATTGAAGTCGATGATCCACGATGGGAGCAAACGTATCAAAATGTATGTGTTCCAAAACAATTGCAGCATTATCTTCAGCAATTGAATGATCCCGCACAGCAGCAGCGTTTTGAAAGCCTGGCTGAAAAAATGCAGCATTACGATGAAAATGACTTAGAAGCACTGCTTTATTTCAATCAAGATCTATTGATCTCTACTCATACTGAAATCATGGTTAAAGTGGCGGCTGTTGAAACAGACGCATTGAAATTGGCGATGCTACCGAATGGCTATTTTTCTTGTGATTTTGATCCTTTTGAGAATTATGCGCTGATTCAAAAAATGCAGCCCTATGGTTTTGAATTTATCGGCCTCGGAGCAGCGTTATTAGGATGGATCAAAACAGCAGATTTTAAAGCTGAAAAGGTTGAAGATTTAATTCTGGATTTGGCTTTGATTTATCCTTTAGACGCTTCCCATCAGCAACAACTGAAAGCGCTCATTTTAAAACATGATTATCTGATTTTACCTTATTCTGAATCACCGCAAGAATATTTAGGTTACGACCTATCCTGATTCAGGATGAGTGTTCAACACGCTAAATTCAGAAGCTTAGTTGGCATTCAGCGTGTTGAAAGTGATATATCCTCAATAAAAAAATTAAGGACTCGGTGGAATCAACTGATCCAGATCTTTATCGGCCATTTGCTCCAGCTCACTTAAATCGGTTTTGATTTTCCACTGGCTTTCATCATCGACCGGGTTGGGTAAGCGCGCCTCTAACCAGTCACAAACCACATCCGGGCTAAATTCCGGATGATTACACTGGATCACCCAGCCTAGAAAATCTTTGGCTTCACCATTCATATAGGGTGGTGGTGATACAGGGAAAAACTGGGTCGGTAAACGTTCATTGGTGGATAAATAATTGAGGACATGTCCAAGTTCTTGCACGGTTTGCCATGCCAAGGCATGTTCAACATCAATATTGAATTTAAACCACCAAGCATGCTGACCATCTGCACCATGCGCCACAATACGGGATTCTTGTACGCTAGGCACTTTACAGAAAAATTGATAGAGACGATCAAAATTCATTTCAGCCACAGATGTTGCCTCAAAACCAAAAAACTGATTCTAACATATCTACGCAAAGCTACAGCTTGCTGCATTTTATCCATGAAATTGAACAGTTAATCTGAAAAAATATGATGACAACAGTGGCGCTTGTTTTTTATTCTAAAATAGAAAGACACTCTGCTTTTAGGGAGATCACGATGCAGCAATTTCAACCTTATATTTATGGCTTGGCAGCTATATTGAGCTATCTCCCTATGATGAGCCATGCTGATAATGGTTGGGGTGGTTATAGCGGGGTAGAGCGCCGTTCCTATCACCAGCAGAGGCCGGCCTATCAACCGCCTGCGCAAGACCCGTTTGCGTTCTCGAATCAGCGCGCGACACCGACTGCGCCACCGAAAGGCTATTATTATCAGCCCTATCAAAATAATGATTATCCTCACCGGAATCATCGACCGGGTGTTCGTGTCGAATATTATCCGGACACTCAATATGAGCGTAGCTATCGCCGGGAGTCTTTTGTAGTGGGAAATGAGCTACCGGGTGAGTTCCGTAGCGAGCGTTATGTGCTGCGGGATTGGGATTCTTATTCTTTGCGTGAACCGCCACGTGGTCGACATTGGGTGGTGGTCGATGGGCGTTATCTTTTAGTGACCGATGATAACTTTACCATTGAGATGATTCGCTGATCTGACATCTGCTTTTTAATTCTGGATGGAGCGGATTCTCCACAATTTCTCGCTATTCATTACAAAGCTTTGCAATGTCGCGAGTTTTATTCATGCTTTCTCCTAGAGTTTTTCTTAATCTGATTTCAGATCGGAAAAACAGAGGATCAAACAATGAAAAAGACCGTCGTATTGCTTGTATCAACACTCATGCTCGGTGTATCTGCATCAGCAATGGCAGATTCAAACCGTTGGAATAATGATCATAAAGACCGTTATGATCAGCGCTATGATCGTTATGACCACCGACATGATCACCGTGAACAACCACGCTGGTCGAATAGTGATCGGGGCAATCATTATGGCCAACGCATTAATTTCAAACGTGGCGAGCGTTTACCGTCAGAATTCCGTAGTCATCGTTATGTGGTATCCAATTATCGCTACCACCGCCTTTATCAGCCACCACGTGGCTATAACTGGATGCAGGTACAAGGAAAATATGTCCTGGTAGATTCCAAATATCGTATTTTCCGGGTGGCATAACCCCCACATTAAAAAAGCAGGCAATCCGCCTGCTTTTTCTATTTATGCCAGTTCATCATCTTGTGGCCGAGGTGTTTTGTTGGAAGGCAAGGGTTGTTCCTGATCTTTACCACGAATCACGGAAGGGTAGTTCCACGATGCAAAACGTACCACCAGAATCGCCACCGCTAAAATCAGGATCGAACCTGTGGTAATCACCAAATCCATCGATGCTTTATGATTGTGTTGAATATCGGCAATCAGCAAACGGGTCAGTGCGGTAATCGCGACATAAATCAAAAAGCGTACCGGCATGTGATTGGTCTTGAAATAAATCCCGACCATGGCGCCCAGTTCCAGATAGATAAACAGCAGCAAGATGTCATCAATGGTGGCGTACTGTTTTACGGTCAGAATTTCAATCACGGTATGTACGGCTGACCATGCAATCATACAGCCGATAATAAACAGGGCTAAATAATGAAAGGCTTCAACTGCGTAATGACCGAAGCGATCAAGTAGATGAGGTAAGCCTTCAAGTTTATCTTTTGAATTCGACATGGCGGTTTATATGCTCAACATGATGATTGGAATGATATGCAAGTTTTATGCTGATTTTATTATAGGCATAAAAAAACTGCCTCAACCTAGATTGAGGCAGTTTTTATGATTGAATGCGACTTAAGCTTGATTGGTGAAGTAATCTTCGCTGAAGTTCATGATCAAGTCTGATCCTGCTTTGATTTTCGCTAAACGCGCATCGAGTTCAGGCAAGATACGATCGACAAAGTATTGTGCCAATGCAATTTTGTTCTGGTAGAAATCACCAGACTTGTCTTTTGCAGCAGCCGCGATTTTTGCGAACATATAGGCGAAGCTGAGTAAACCCACAGCATGTAAGTAGTCAACTGCAGCTGAGTTCGGGAACTCTGCATTTTCAGCTGCTTGTTCAATGATGAACTGGGTGATCGCTTCAATTTCAGTTGCAGCGTCTAGAGTTGCATCTTTAATGAAGTTCAAGTCCGTGTCTAAGTCATTGGCAAAGTCACGGATCTCGGTGATGTATTCTGCGATGAATGCGCCACCACATTTAATGGTTTTACGACCAATTAAATCTTGAGATTGAACGCCGTTGGTGCCTTCGTAAATTTGAGCAATACGAAGATCACGGATACATTGTTCCATACCCCATTCACGGATATAACCGTGTCCACCGAAGACCATTTGCGCATCGAGCGTCGCCTGGAAAGCAGTGTCCGTGAGGTACGCTTTTGCGATTGGTGTTAAAAGTGCAACGCGGTCGTTGGCTTTCTTCACGGCTTCAGCATCAGTTGAGAATTTAGTGATGTCGAGCTGTTGACCGACATACACCGCAAATGCACGAGATGCTTCGTTGTTGGCACGTACATTGAGCAACATACGACGTACATCGCCATGCACTAAAATGCTGTCTGCCGATTTGTTTGGTGATTGAACGCCAGAAGCACTACGACCCTGTAAACGATCAGTCGCGTATTGTGCTGCATTTTGATATGCAAATTCAGAAGCACCGAGACCTTGGATACCCATTGATAAACGTTCGTAGTTCATCATCACGAACATCGCAGCAAGGCCTTCGTTTTCTTTACCGACAAGATAACCTTTGGCACCGTCAAAGTTCATCACGCAAGTCGCAGATGCCTTGATCCCCATCTTGTGTTCGATTGAACCGGGACCAACAGGGTTGCGTTCACCCAATGAACCATCTTCATTCACCAAGAATTTCGGTACGATAAATAACGAAATGCCACGTGAACCTGCAGGTGCATCAGGGGTTTTCGCAAGGACCAGGTGAATGATGTTTTCAGCGAGATCGTTATCACCACCGGTGATGAAGATTTTAGTACCGGTAATGTTATAGGTACCATCTTCATTGCGTTCAGCTTTGGTTTTGATAATACCTAAATCTGTACCAGCATGTGGCTCGGTTAAGCACATGGTACCTGACCATTCACCCGAATAGATTTTAGGTAAATAGGTTTCTTTTTGCTCTTGTGATGCATAGCTGTTTAAAGCCATACCTGCACCCACAGAAAGAAGCGGGTAGAGCATGAATGATGGGTTGGTGGCGAATAGCATTTCATCAGACAGTACCGTTAGCATTTTCGGCATGGCCTGACCGCCCCATTCTTCGTCTGCACCTAAGCCGATCCAGCCGCCTTCAGCGTATTGGCGGAATGCTTCTTTAAAACCTGCGGGTGTGAAAACTTCACCATTTTCCCAACGTGCGCCTTCTTCATCACCCGTACGGTTTAACGGATGTGTCACGTTTTGGGCAAATTTCGCCATTTCTTCTAAAATTGCTTCAGCTGTTGCAGCATCTACATGAGCCAGGTTTTCATTGGCCTGCCAAAATTGTTCTGCTTTAAATACATCATTTAAGATGAATTTCATGTCTGCTAGAGGAGCATTGTAAATTGGCATAATCGTTCCTTTCTACGCACAGCGTCATGTGCAAAATGATCAAATAAAACGAACAAATGAATTGAATCGTATAAATTTAGCATTGATTAAACAAAAAAAGGACGGTCAAAACTGACCAGTCCTTTTTCCGTGATGAACGTTGCATCTCATTCTAAACTATGTTTAGAAAGCGAAGTGTTCCGCATCAAGTTCAAACAATGGCGCAACGCCAGTTGAAAGTACATCTACATGCGAACGAACACGTGGCAGGATCTTCTTGAAGTAGAAGCGAGCTGTGGTCACTTTTGCATTATAGAAGTCAACATCAGTGGTACCTTCAGCCAATTTCTCTTGAGCCACAAGTGCCATACGTGCCCATAAGTAAGCAAGCGTTACATAGCCAGAGAAGTAGAGGTAGTCAACCGCAGCTGCACCCACTTCATCCGGATTTTGCATTGCACGCATACCGATTTGCATGGTGATATCGCCCCATTCCTTGTTTGCAGCAGCCAATGGTGCAATGAACTCTTGCATCGCAGCATTGTCTTTGTTTGCTTCAACAAATTTATGGATGATCTTGGTGAAGTCTTTCAACATTGCACCTTGAGTTTGCAATACTTTACGACCTAACAAGTCAAGCGCTTGAATCTCGGTTGTTCCTTCGTATAGGCAAGCGATACGTGTATCACGTACGATTTGCTCCATACCGTGTTCAGAAATGAAGCCGTGACCACCAAAAACTTGTACACCGTGCTTCGCAGATTCAGAACCAGTTTCTGTTAAGAATGCTTTTGCAATTGGTGTTAACAAAGACAAGATGTTGTCAGCAAACTTACGCTCTTCTTCAGTTTCGCCTTTTTCAACGATGTCTGCATATTGAGCCAATAAGTAAACCAGCGCACGACCACCTTCAGCAAATGACTTTTGCGTTAACAGCATGTTGCGGACAGCAGGGTGAACGATAATTGGATCAGCTTCTTTTTCAGGTGCTTTAGGACCAGAAAGCGAACGCATCGCTAAACGGTCTTTCGCATACGCCAAAGCGCCTTGGAAAGAAGATTCAGATGCAGATAAACCTTGAACCGCAGTACCGATACGCGCAGTGTTCATGAAGGTGAACATGCAGTTTAAGCCACGGTTTTCAGGGCCAATCAAGTAACCTTTTGCTTGGTCGAAGTTAATCACACAAGTCGCGTTACCATGGATACCCATCTTGTGTTCGATTGAACCACAACGTACTGCATTACGCTCGCCGATAGAACCGTCAGCATTGACATTGAACTTCGGTACGATGAATAGAGAAATCCCTTTGGTACCTTTTGGCGCGCCCGGTAAACGTGCAAGTACGATATGGATGATGTTTTCAGCCATGTCGTGTTCACCAGCAGAGATAAAGATTTTCTCGCCAGAGATTGCATAGCTGCCATCCGCATTTGGTTCAGCTTTAGAACGGATGATACCCAAGTCAGAACCTGCATGAGATTCAGTCAGGCACATGGTACCTGTCCAAACACCTGAAACAAGGTTTGGCAAGTAAGTATTTTTTTGCTCATCAGAACCGTGGTGTTCTAAAGTACGCACAGCACCATGAGAAAGGCCAGGGTACATACCCCAGGACCAGTTTGCAGTACCCACCATTTCAGAGATTGCGATCCCTAAAGAGTTTGGTAATGCCTGACCGCCAAACTCTTCATCAGCAGAAAGAGACGGGAAGCCAAGTTCGATATATTTTTGATACGCTTCTTTAAAGCCTGTCGGAGTCGTAACAACACCGTCGTTCCAAGTACAACCTTCGCGGTCGCCCACTTGGTTTAAAGGAGAAAGTTCGTTTTCGCAGAAATCAGCCGCTGCTTCTAAGTATTGATCAACCAATTCACGGCTTACTGTGTCTTGAAATGCAGGAAGTTTTGCGTAATGTGCTTCAGCATTTAATAATTCGTGCAATACGAACTGCATATCACGTAAGGGTGCTTTGTATTGTGGCATAGCGGGTTCCTCAATACTGGTTAAACCAGAGTTATAATCTTAGTCAATGATAAATGTGCCCAAGAGCACCATTTTGTAGCGCTAATCGTGCAACAAGTTATAGTTCGGTACAAGCTTTTGCAGGTCATTTCTTAGTGACTGCTAAGTCAAAGTTTATGGTTCAACCTGTTTAAGCGCTTAGATTGTAGGTGGTTTTCCAGCATTTGAGTGAAACTGTTCAGCTAAAATCGTAAGCAGCTGTGTATATGAAAAATCAATCATTTAACGCATAAAAAAAGGCGCTTTGAAAGCGCCGGAGAGGAGAGGGTGTTTATGTTGTTGGATTCGCTTGACGCTTGAATTGTGATTGGTCTGGGGTAAAACGAACTTCACAGGTGCCTTGAATGACACGTTTATTCCATTGCACGTTGACGCGTTCTCCGATACGTTTACCCTGACATGCCTGTTCGATCTGGGCGCGTTGAGCCTGATGTTGCTGACGCATTTGTTCGCGTTGTTCTGAACGCTGTTCACGTTTAGCTTGCCATTCAGCACGCTGTTCAGGGGTAAGTGGTGCACGTTGCATATTATGACGATGGTGGTCACGATCCATTGACTGTTCCGCTGGCGTGGTCGACTGACAGGCAGCTAAACCTAAAACAGAACCGAGTAAGGTGGTCATCAATACAATTTTTGTCTTGTTCATTGTTTTATCCAGCGTCAGCAGTTGTGATTTGATGCTTAAAGATTAGATAATAAAGATGAAGAAACAATGGAGAGTTTTTTTGAACCATGTTGGTTACAATCCATAAATAGAACACTATTGAGATTAAGCGTTTGAATGTTCGTCGTGTCCCTTTAGCCTTACGCCTGTTTTTAACGGTATTACTGACTACCTTGCTGATCGCGACCATCAGTCTGGGCGTTTTACATTGGACCATGCAAAAGAACTTTGCCCGCTATGTAGCCGATGTCGAGATGCAGAAATTGGATCGGCTGATTGCTAACCTAGGCAATGTTTATACGGTTTATCATGACTGGGGCAATGCCATTCAGGCGCAGATCTTGCAAATCGAGGGAACTGCAGCGCCAGACGACTACGACCGGCTGTCTCAATGGTGGTTACGTCGCCAGTATGATATTGCCTTGCAGCAACGTTATTTCAATGATCATACTTTATTGAGTCTGTCTCCGACGCTGGCGCAAAATAATGTTGAGATGAGAAATCGTCAGATCTTTAATGATGAAGAACTCAAAATCCTCAAACAAAATTTACCTTCCGAATATCAGCCTTTTGAGGGGCTGCGTTTTCCACTCAGCCCAAGCCAGTTCCGTCTAAAGAAAGATGATAAAGATGACAAACAGGAGCATAAATTAAGTACGCCTGCCGAGCATGGTAAAAAGCGTTTTGTCTCGATTCCTGACCGTTTAGGCTTGAGTTCACGCCTATCTTTATATGATGAAAATCAGCAGTTTATTGTCGGTGAGCCGGCTACCGATCAAATCTCGTTTCGTCCGATTATTGTAGATGAACGAGTGGTGGGTTATCTGGGCCTAAAACCAGTGCTGGATCAGGATGATGCGTCCAGTATTAACTTCTTTAGTAATCAAAAACGCTATCTGCTTTTGGTCTATGCATTAACGGTATTGTCTAGCCTGATTGCGGCACTGCTGATGGCGACCTATTTTAAAAAGCCGATTCAGCGCCTGTTAAAAGCCACTTTAGAATTGACGCGTGGTAACTATCAGCATCAGGTGAAGATCAGACGTAATGATGAATTAGGTGACTTGTCCAATCAGATCAATCATCTGGCAGACATCTTGCACCATCATGAAGAGTCACGCCGTCAATGGGTATCCGATACCTCGCATGAGCTGAAAACGCCATTGGCCGTGTTGCAGGCACAAATCGAAGCGATGCAGGACGGGATTCGTAAAGCCACGCCTGAACATCTTGCTGCCATGATGCGTCAGGTCAGCAGTTTGAAGAAATTAACCCAAGATCTGGCGGATCTGGCTCAGGCCGATGCGCAACAGTTGAAATGCTATTTTGCCGAAGTCAATCCGTGGGATGTGGTGCTGCAAGAAGTCGAAAACTTCAGATCAACCTTTGAGCAAAATCAGCTGGACGTTACCTTGTCGGGAGAGGGCGCTTTACTCTCGTTAGATCGTGATCGTTTTAAACAGATTATTGTCAATTTGCTGGGGAACTGTGTTCGCTATACTGAACAAGGTGGAAAAATACAGATTCACACTCAACAAGATGAGCAACAATGGATATTGTATGTAGATGACAGTCCATTGGGGATGAATGATGAGCAACTGGCCCGTCTGGGTGAACGTTTCTACCGTGTCGACGATTCACGTACACGCAGTACCGGCGGCACAGGGCTAGGTTTGGCTTTATCATGTAAACTGGCACAAGCTTTAGGTGGTTCACTGACTTTCGATCATTCACCATTAGGTGGATTACGTTGTGTACTGACTTTCCCGAAACAAAATACGTAACTTTTAGATCCTCTTTGGTTGAGGATGATGGATAGGATGAAGACCATGAAACATATCATGTTGGTTGAAGATGAGGTTGAACTGGCACAGTTGGTTCGTGATTATTTAGAAGCTGCTGGTTTTGAAGTCAGTATGTTCCATGATGGTCAAGATGCATACACCCAGTTCCAGCAACGTAAACCAAGCTTGATGATTCTGGATTTGATGGTGCCGCGTATGGACGGTTTAACCATCTGCCGTAAAGTACGTGAGCAGTCTGATTTGCCGATCATTATGGTGACGGCACGGACTGAAGAAATTGACCGTGTTTTGGGTCTCAATATGGGTGCAGACGACTATATCTGTAAGCCTTTCAGTCCCAAAGAACTGGTTGCCCGTGTTCAGGCTGTTTTGCGCCGTTTAGAGCGTAAAGCGGAACCTGAACAAAATGATCTATTCCGTATTGATAAAGCGCAGCAACGCATCTGGTATCAGCAAAAAGCATTGACCTTGACCCCAACAGAATTCCGTTTACTGGAGCTGTTTTTAGAACATCTTGGACAGGTCTATTCACGTGCACAGTTGCTCGATCATATCAATCCGGATAGCTTTGATGTGGCAGACCGTGTGATTGACAGCCATATTAAAAACCTGCGTCGTAAGATTTCAGAAGCAGCGGATACAGGCAATCGTCATGAATGGATTCAAGCGGTGTATGGTGTCGGTTATCGTTTTGAATATCCAGATGAGTAAAATATTAAAAGCCCTTTATTTATAGAGGGCTTTTTTTTTTGAATAAAAAATTGTCATTATAAATATAAATAGTTATTATTCCTCGCAAAGCCTATATATGGTTTTTTGAAATCCTAAATTTAAAACAATTTAGATAATAAGTTTATTATAAAAGGGGTCTCCAATGTTTAAAAAGACATTTTTAGCTTTCGCTTGTTCTACAGTTTTAGTTGCTTGTGGAGGAGGTGGTGGTAGCTCATCAAATAACACCGATAATGGTAATTCAGTCGCGCCTGTTTCAGATTTAGATAAAGCAAAACAGCTGATTGATACAACCAATAGTATTGTGGCTTATTTTGATAGTTTTGATAGTTTACAATCCCAATATCAACCAACCTTTGATGCTGTTAACGATGCCGGGAAGGATATTGACAATGCAGCAGGGTTGGTGCTCACACTTGCTACATTAGCCTATAATGATGCCCAAGGATCAAATAAGACCTATAATGCAGCACAATTGCAAACCTTGCTTGATAATGATGATTATATTGACTATCAATTAACGGATAGTACCTTTGCTGTGACAGTAAATGCATCATCCGTGACAGTTTCAGGCAGTGCAAAAGCAGAATATTGGACAAATACGATTTGGGATTTTAAAACCAATACATTGAAAGATATTTTTGGTGAAGGTGCTCAAGTGACGGTTAATGCTGTTAAGCTAGAAGCGCCTTATACCGCTGTAACGGATAAATATAATTTTAAAATCGTTGCAGGTGGGAAAATCCTAACCAAGAATGATGCAAATAAAAAAGATGCTTCTTTAGAGTTTAAGAGTGATAGTACAGCACAAGCTATTTATAGTACTGCTGCATTATTAGAGAATCGTGGGGATTCGCGTCCTGAGACTGCGGAACTTAAGTTCTCAAATGTTGTATTGAAAACAACAGATGCTGAAATTGAATTAACCGAGCTGGCAAGCAAAGCTAGAAAAGTTCAATTCAAAAACGGTAATAATTTGGGGACAGAGATCATTCCAACTGAACTTACTTTGAAAGGTAAAGCGATTAGTGGTTCGGAGAGTCTAAATTTAGATGCAAGTATCAAACTAAATAACGATTTAACCAAGACAATTGATATCACAAATGGTGAATCTGCTACATCATTTATTAATGCAGACCTAGTAGTAAAACTATCAGGCAATGTTAAAGGTGCTGCGAATGCAATCAAGCCATTTAATATTGATTTATCTGCTAAACGCAGTGATTATCAAAAAGGGACTGCAAATATTAAAATCTCAGTTGATCAAAATGCTTTAAATGTGGATGTCAAAACAGAAAATTTAGTTGCTGAAAAACCAGCTGTTTCTGCAAAAGTATCTCATGCAAATGGTGCATTTGTAGATATTGCAAATGTAGATCAGTTTACTTCAGCTGATATTAAAGTTGGCAATATCAAGTATGGAACAATCAATAAGGTTTCAAGAAGCGTTTATTCGGCCACCTTTATTGATAACACCACCAAAGCCATTGCGCCATAATCATGAAAGGAGAGGGGTACATGCTACCCCTTTTTATATGCTAAGAAAAAGTTTCGTGCTCTCTATTTTATTGATAGCGAGCTATTGTCATGCTCAAGAGCAGTTGTACTATCAAGTACGTGCTGATGTTTATAGTGAACCTTTATCGATTAAATCATTTACAGATGATTGGAGTGATCCAAATTTTAAATCTGGAAAGAATGCTTTTGCCCATGGATTAATGCAATTAGGGGTAAGAAAAGACGCGTGGGATTTTAGTTGGATTTGGCGTTATGATTATGTATTAAGATTCAGTAAAGATACTGCCAAACTTTATTATCAAATAAAAAATGAAAAATTGATTGATGGTAATACCCAATATGATTTACAGCTTGAGGCGCAGCATGTTGATACAGTTGGGTCTAGATTTGCTTATACTTGGCAAGTTGCTCCAAATTGGAGTTTGACAACAGGTGCAACAGCGTTAATTGGACGTCATTATGTTGATGGTCAAGTCAATGCTTTGGCTCAAACAACAGATCAAGCGCAACTCATGGATCGAGTTAAATGGCTGAATGGTCAAATTGACTATAGTTATGATCAGCCTGCATTAAAAGAAGATAAAATGGGGTGGAAAGAGCAAGCAAATAAAGGCTATGGCTTCGCTTTAGATGCTTCAATAGCAGGGACAATTGCGAATAACTTTAAAGTTCATATTAATATTCAAGATGCCTTAGCTTATTTGTATTGGCAGGATGCACCTTATACGCGTTATAAAATAAACTATGATCAGGATATGCGTCCTAGATTCGATATTCAGGGAAAGTTTAATACCTATAAGCAATACACGCAAAGATTACCTTATAAAGTCTATACAGACATGATATATCAGTCTAATCAACCATGGAGTGTTGGGCTTAGTTCGATAAGCAATGAGTATATGAGTCTTTGGCAGATGAATGCATATTGGGACGCAGTTTTAAAATGGGGGGTTCACTATGAACCTCAAACTCATGCAGTGGGGCTATCTATTCAACATCATAACTTTGGTTTGAAATATATCACGGATGATCTGAATACTAATCAAGCTAAGCGAATGGGGGCACAATTATTTGCACAGCATCGTTGGTGATGGACTTTAATGGGGGAATAAAAATTTTGGGCAATAAGAATGAATGCTAAACCTATTATCCTGTGACTACCCCTTGCGCTGCTACAACGCCTTGCACTGCTATAGTCGCTCTTGCGCCGCTTCAACGCGGCTCATAACCAAGAAAATCTGGAACAGTTTCTATAGATGAATTCATCTCTTTTCCGTCAGATAGAGGGGCTGATATGAGATGAGTTTTGATAAGGGTAAAGGGTAGAGCGCGGCAAAAAGTTTTATCCTGTGGATAACCACAGCGTTATCCACAGAAAATGTGGATAGTTTCTTAGAGGTTTTGTAGAAATTATCTGCTTTTCTGGTTTTAAATGGAACATCACTGAATTCTGCGCAAACTAAGATTACATTACTTTACAATTACTTGTGATGAGCTAGGTTGCTGAAACGAGATTGATTCTAGCTTAAAAACTTATCCCCTGAATAAGCCTTGCTCGGTTTGATCATCGCCTTTATCCGCAAGCTCGTTTGAGCGTTGTCCGCATTAGGGGTGGATGATAATGGGTGTATGATCAGTAACCAGTTGCCATATTTCGTCTATATCCGAGTTGGTCACCGCAATACAGCCTAAGGTCCAGTCTTTGCGCGGCATGTAGCGTGCACTGGCAGGAAATGAGGTAGCACGTGACGGCACTGTCCCGTGAATCATCACATCTCCCCCGGCTGAACGGTTGTGCTGTTTGGCATAACTTAGATCATCAGCATTGGGGTATGAGATGTGCAAAGACTTATAGTACGCACTCTGTGGATTGCGCCAATCAATTGAATAAGTTCCCTCAGGCGTTTTGCCATCACCTTCAAACTGTTTATGTCCTATCGGATCAAAGCCTAAGCGCATCGGATAGCTGCGAATGACTTCCTGTTGATGTTTTAATTGCAGAATACGTTGACGCTTAAAGACTTCAATTGAGGTCACGGGTTTATTCTGTTTAAGTTGCTGTATTTGTTCGGCTGAAAGTGGCGTATGGGGTGCTGCAAATGTGGGGATGAACTTGCCATACTGATAAAAAGCCAGTGCCAATATAATGATTAAAACCACAGATCCAACAATCAATCCAGTTTTCATGATGTTCTTCTTTTTCAAATAAATAGTTCACTTGAGCCGCAATCGCGACCCAAGCGAATCATAACGACTCAAAATTAAGATGAACAACTCACGATCACTTCTGGTACATCACTTGGTAAAGGAGCTGTATCTGCTTCTGTTTCCAGATCAGGCTGTTTTTGATAGGGCTGATTCAGCAGCTTAAATAGACGGTCAACCTCGCTAAAATCACCACGTTCAGCCTGCTCAATGGCTTTCTGGGCCATATGATTGCGCAGGATATACTGCGGATTGGCCTGTTGCATCTGCTGGTCTAATTCATCTGTGTCCTGATGTTGACGGATATTCTGGTAATGCGTCAGGAAATCATCGAACTGCTGGACATGAATACAGTCATCTCTTAAAGCTTTATAATCTTGCTGTTGCAAACGAATAAAGCTTTGGGTGTAATCCAGTTGCTCGGTTTGCAAAATTCTCAAGAAGGCAAAGCTGCAATCCAGACTGTCTTTGTGGAAATGCGGCAGTCCCATTTTTTGACAGAGTCCCTGACCATAATGCTGCAAAAAGGTGGGTTCAAATTTTTCCAGGCAGCTTGCCAGATCCAGTTTGAACTGTTCTTTATCTTCGGCTGATGCCAAAGGAATCAGGTTGTTTAGCCATGTCCACAGATTCCAGTGCCCGATGCTGGGTTGGTTCTGATAAGTATAACGGCCCTGATAATCGGAGTGGTTGTTAATCCAGTTTGGACGGAAACGTTCCATAAAACCGTAAGGGCCAAAGTCTAGGGTTGAACCGGTAATATTGAGATTGTCGGTATTCATGACCCCATGTGCAAAACCGACCAGTTGCCATTTGGCAATCATGATCGCAGTTCGTTCAATCACGGCTTCAGCAAAGGCCAGAATTGGATGTTCTGCTTTCAGACAATCTGGATAATGCCATTTGATACATTTTTGCGTGAACTCAGCTAACAGTTCAGGCGCATATTGATTAATCCATTCAAAATGACCCAAGCGAATATGGCATTCGGAGGTGCGCAATAACATTGCCCCTAGCTCTAGGGTTTCGCGTTGTACGCCTTGGGTTGAACTGGTAAAACCGACTGCATGACTTGATGCAACACCCAAAGCATTTAAGGCATGTCCAGCGAGATATTCACGAATCACCGAACGCAGCACAGCACGGCCATCGCCCATACGCGAGTAGGGGGTGGAACCTGCACCTTTGAGATGTAGATCAATGGTTTCGCCGTGTTTATTCAGGATTTGTCCGATCAGCAAACCTCGACCATCACCGAGTTGTCCTGCCCATTGTCCAAATTGATGCCCTGCATAGACCATGGCGAGAGGAGGGAATTCGGCAAAGGTTTTTTGACCGCTACAGATTTCCACCCAGTTGGCTTTATCTTCTTCGCTCCATTGCAATTCATCTGCCAAGGCTTCATTGAAATGGCCTGCTTTGGCACCACGCAACGGACTAGGTTGTTGCTGATGATAAAGCTTCGGATTTAAAGAATCATAGCGAGGGTTAAATTGCATAAGCGAATCATCTTGAAAGACTGATCTATGACTATAACAAATTAACCGATGCAATGGGGAAGCGTAGAACAGAGGGATGAAACAGCAGATATAAAAAATGGCCTCAATTTGAGACCATTTTTAATTGCTAAGCTGTTATTCAGAAACAGGCGCTTTTTTGATGTTACGCATCAAGGTTTCCAAACATTCACGGTGATGACTTAAACGATGTTCAAGTAACTGGAAATCAACTTTCAGCTTATGATCCATTTGATGGATTTTTTCAGCCATGGCTGCTTTTTTCGCTTGAAGCTCTTGTTCTTTCAGCTTGGCCCAATCATTTAAGGTATGGGTAAATGCTTCATATTCCTGAGCAATACGTTGCTTCATTTGCACGATGTCGGTATTGACATCATGCCCATAGATCGCAAGATCGCGTTCCGCATATTTAAACTTCATCGCAAGTTCAGCTTTTTTGATATTAAAGCTTGGAATACGACGTAAATTTTTCGCTAAACCGAGCTTTGAGCTGGTCCAGATTAACCATTTGGTTGGGTCATATTGCCACCATTTCACGCCATTACGGTAGTCGTACTGGAAGATGTGATGATAGTTATGATAACCCTCACCCCAAGTGAAAATAGCTAAGACAAAGTTGTCACGTGCGGTATTTTCATCGGTATAAGGACGTTTGCCCCACATGTGGCAAAGCGAATTGATGAAGAAGGTCACATGGTGGCTGATGATCAAACGTAATAAACCACCCAGTAAAATCACGCCCCAGATGTCGCCAGTCGCCCATCCGATTAAGCCCAGTACACCGACATGAACAGCGATGACCATTGGCACATAATATTTATGCTGGAACATCACCAGTTTGTCATTGAGCAAATCAGGGGCATTTTTAAAATCAGGTTCAGATGGCGAGTGATCGCGAATCATCCAGCCCAAGTGTGCGTACCAGAAACCACGTTTAATTGAATACGGGTCTTGATCGACATCATCGACATGGCGGTGATGGGTACGGTGACCTGAAGCCCAGAACAAAATACTGTTCTGCACAGCAAAGGTACCGCCAATCATCAATAAAATTTTCAGCGGTAATGCCGCTTCATAAGCACGATGCGCCCAAAGACGATGATAACCGGCCGTAATGCCCAGGCTACTCAGTGCCAAAAGGAAGATCATGCTCACCCAAGCACTTACACTAAAATCATAATAATAAGCGTATAAAGGGATTAAAATAGCGGCAAGAATTGGTGTGCCAATTAAGGTAATGCTAGCAGTCCAGTTAATGGGTGCCTTTTTGAGTGGGGCGGAAGTCATATCCGTCAGCGCTCCTAATAACCTTGTTTGTACAAGATAATAAAACTAAACGAGATAGCAAAACCAATCATGACGATATATTGCTATTTTATCACTGATATTAGCATGCCCAAATCGATTAGCACTAGTATTATTGTACAGTTGTATCGGAAGAACAGTAACAGAATTCATTTGTAAATATGGTCAATGAATTAAAAGGTGAAATAAATCAATGTCTGAGCAAATTACCATGAAAAATCCCATTTTTTCTTTGAAGGCATTTTTTAACAAAACTTTAATCTTCTCTGCTGCTGTCATGCTTGCAGCCTGTCAAAGCCAACCGCAGCCCGCGCAAAAACATAGCTTGCAGCCAAAACGGGTGACACAGCCACCTGCCATGCAAGTCCGTAAAAGTACTGATGGTGTGCAAGATGTGGATTGGCAAATTACCACCATCCAAGGCAAGCGCGCGTTGTTCTTTAACCAGTATCCCGGTTTTCAGCTTAACTCGGTTTCCAAGATGGTCTTCGGGCATACCGGCTGCAACAATATTTATGGTCGTTATAAATATGATTTCAGCCAGCGTAAACTGGATTTTGATGTGATGGCACAGCATCAAAGCTGTAACCGCGCTTTGGCGCAAGAGGCAGATTTGATGGATGCGATTCAACGGGTTGAACGTTTCCAGCTGGATGGTGCAAACCTATATTTGTTAGATGCAAAAGGGCAACGTTTGATTCAGGCCCAGCGTAAGAAATAAAACAAAAGGCGGAATTTATTCCGCCTTTTGTTATTTAAAATGTTGCAACATGGTACTTGGGACATCGGTAATTAAACCTTGAATACCTAACTGTTGTAGGTGCTTGGCACGTTCAACCTCATTCACTGTCCAGACACTAATTGCAAGATTAGCCTGTTGGGTCCGTTGAATGATTTCATCTGTCGCCAAGGCATCTCCCCAGCCAATCTGACAGCAGCCATATTGCTGCGCCAGTTCAATTGCATATTCTCCAATCGGAATTTCAACCAGTAATCCACGCTTAAAATGACTTTGATGGCGTTGTAAAGCAGCTAAAATTTTGACATCAAAACTGGTAATGATTGCGCTTTGCTCAAAACCTTTTAAATCTTGATGTAATTGATAGACCAAGCGTTCAGCTGCTGCATCATCTGCAACGGCTTTAATTTCAACTTCGATATGTTCAAAGTCAGTGAGACACTCAAGAACATGGGGAAGGCTTGGGGTATATTCTTCAAATGCCCATGCCTGCCATTGATGGCGATGATCGAATTGCTGCGCTTCGAATAAATTACAGCTTTCAACTTGCTGGGAACGACCCGCAGTGCGTACAAAGTCATCATCATGGATGACGACCAGTTGATCATCTTTCAGTTGGCGGACATCAAATTCAACACCACGTACGCCTAAATCATGCAGATAACGAAAACCGCCTAAGGTATTTTCAGGGGCTTCACCACGCGCACCACGATGACCAATAATTCGCATTTGTCTCTGCCTATTGAAAAGTTATGCTTGATCGATACTGTCGTTAATATTCTTTTGCCATAGCACTTCACTACCACTTTCGGCACGTTGTAAAGCACGTGAGGCAACGAATAACCAGTCGGATAAGCGATTCAATAATTGTAGCGCAGTCGCCTGAATATTCTGGTCGCGATGATGTACCGACAATAACGCACGTTCTGCACGACGGCACACTGCACGGGCTTGATGGGCATAGCTACATGCCAAAGTGCCCGATGGTAAAATGAAGTCTTTTAACATCGGTAAAGACTCATTCATGTGGTCGATTTCTTTTTCCAGAAAGTCGATGCATACTGGTTGAAGCAGGTGATAGTTTGGAATACAGACTTCGCCACCTAGATCGAACAACCAGTGTTGGATCAGGCTTAAGCTTTTATCCCAATGCGCTTTAGTTTCAATTTGGCTGGCACTGATTTGTGCGCGCAGTACACCAATGGTTGCATTGAGTTCATCGACATCCCCCAAAGCTGCGATGCGTAAATCATCTTTGGCAACACGTGAACCATCTCCCAGACCTGTGGTGCCTGAGTCGCCTGTACGTGTATAGATTTTACTTAAACGATGTCCCATAGTTCTGTTTCTCTGATCCTGAAAATAAAAAGGGGATAATGTCGGTCAGAACATTACCCCGAAACTGGAGTTAAGAAAATGTTTTTATTATTTTAGCGCACGATTAATAACGGAATGTGACACCCGCAGAGGCTTGACGTCCACCATTTACATACCAACCATTGCCAAAGTTATCAGCGGTTCTATATTCTACATCACCCATATTTTCAATGTTGCTAAACACTTTAATATTAGGATTGATATTCCAGTACATGTTTAAATCAACGGTGGCGTAACCAGGGGCTTTAACTTTATTGGCAGTATCCGCATAAATGTCTGAACGTGCGATAACAGAAGCACTTATGCCATAGATTTGATTTTCAAGTCCAGCAGTTAAAGTGAGAGTCTGTTTAGGCTTATATGCAATTCTCAAGTCAGTCTTTTTGTTTTTTGAATCAACATAGGCGTATTCTGTGTTTAGGAATAAGTCATCTTTTTTCCATTTAAGACCTAGCTCACCACCATTGATTTCAGCTTTATCTATGTTGATATACGTTGAGTTCGGGCTTGAGTATTTATAGCTGATTAAATTTTTTATTTCAGTATGGTAAGCAGATAAAAAGGCATTTAGGTTTTGCCCAATTCTTTGATCTACACCTACTTCATAGGAAATACTTTCTTCTGGTTTTAGATCAGGATTACCATAGGTATTTCCGTATGGACCTTCGGAAAAGTAGTAGAGTTCTGTTAGGGATGGTGCTTTAAAAGCTGATCCAATATTGGCATAAATACTTGTTTCAGATAATACTTGATAACGAACAGCGCCCTGACCAACGGTATGTGTACCAAATTGTTCATTATCCTCAGTACGAATACCAAGCTGAGTATTTAGCTTATCTGTCTTATACTGATGTTGAACATAATAACCTGTAGAGTCGATACTTTGCTTTTTATTTTTTACATCATTACTTTTAAAATCTGATTTTAGATAAGTTACACCTGCGAGTAGATTATTCTTAGAGTCTACATTCCAGTTTAAGTTCAGATCACCTTCATTGTTTTCTGTATCAAAGTGGTCTGGATCATTATCTTTTACTTGTTGGTTATCAATAAAGTTTGAATAACGTGCAGATAAGGTAAGGTTCTCAGTAACACCATATTGAATGCTTGAATTAATTAGGCGATTCTCAAATATACGTTCTGCATTATTTTTGCTGGTCATGTAATTGTAGAATTGACTTAGCCCCTCATTTTGACTGATTGACAGGTCAGTTTTAATGTTCTTTTTATTGTCGTAACCTACTTTCGCACTGTAACCTTTCTGATCGTAAGCAGCTTTTTGATCTTTACTTTGATTATCTAGTACTCGTGTTCCATCACTTTCTAGGCGCTGTCCTCTAATTTGTGCATAAAAACCATCTTGAATGAGATCAGCCCCAGCAATAGCTTTATAGGTATTTTTTTCCCCATAGATACCTGTAATAAAACCGCTATTTTTTGTTGGAGTTGAGGTTATCATTTGAACCACTCCACCAATTGCATCTGTTCCATATTGTACAGAAGCTGGACCTTTAAGAATTTCTATCTGTTCAAGATCGGATGAATCAAGAAATGATGGATAAATTGCAGCAAGGTGGTTTTGGCTGTTTAGACGGGCTCCGTCTTTTAAGATAAGAGTGTGATTTGGTCGAGTTCCACGAATTGAAATTTCCGTGATCTGACCTATTCCTCCACTTTGTTTGACAAAAACAGAAGGATCACGCTGAATTAAATCTGATAAGTTGAGTGCAGGATTTTGTTCAATGGTCTTTTGATTAATTACTGTAAGACGTGCAGGAACATTCTTTAATTTTTCTTCAGAACGAGATGCTGTCACGACAATTGTATCTAGCGTCGCAGTTTTATCGCTGGCTTGATCTTGAGCAAAAGCAGGTGAAGAAAACCCCATCGCAATAGCGATAGCCCCAACTAAACGAGTCGGTTGAAAAACAGTAGACATGCGTGCTCCAGACATTCACCCGTCGTGAATGATAAAGTGGAAATACACAACAAGCAGGTCTCCGGACTTCACTATAAATCATCAAATCAATGATTGTACTCATCATCTTCCCACATCGTTCCGATGCAGTGATTTGGCGTTGAGCTGGGATGAGTAATTCAGTGTTACCGTTGCGAGGGCAGTGTTGGAATTTCACCAACTTCCCTATAAGCAAAAGAAATTGCTTTAGACTTGTTGCAAGATTACGCAAAGTATAAAGTGTTAACGTTTCTTAAACAATTGCATTTCAGAATGAACTTTGCACAAAGTGAGTCAAATTGCATTACAATGCGAGAGCTTCAAAATATTCAGACTAGATTGGACAGCTCATGCGCCAAAGCCAGATGCGAACTCGCGCCAAGATTTGTGGAATTACCCGAATACAAGATATTCACGCCGTTGTACAATCTGGTGCAGATGCGATCGGCTTTGTTTTTTTCCCGCCAAGTCCGCGACATGTCAGTATTGAGCAGGCGCAAGCATTGGCAAAGCAGGTCCCGCCTTATGTACAGCTCGTCGGCTTATTTGTAAATGCAACTGCTAAAGAAATCCAGACGGTGCTTGATTCGGTTCCTTTGGATGTATTACAACTACATGGCGATGAAACGCCAGAACAATGCCAATTCATCGCAACACAATGCAAACGTCGCTGGTATAAAGCGATTCAGGTCAAACCTGGTCTGGATGTGGTCGCTGAAATCCAGCGCTATCAAGTAGCGGGCGCCAGTGCAGTGTTATTAGATGCTTGGCATCCTGAGCTAAAAGGTGGGACAGGGCACAGTTTTGACTGGACGCAATTTCCCCAACTCGATATTCCACTCATCCTGGCCGGGGGCTTAACCCCTGAAAATGTCAGTGAAGCTATTGATACCACAGCTGCTTTTGCTGTGGATGTCAGCGGAGGCGTCGAGTCCGCAAAAGGTATAAAAGACCAACAACTCATTGAAAAATTTATGCAAGGAGTCCAACGTGGATCAGCAAAACTCTAATCAAGAAAATCAGGTGATTGATTACACCCAGTTTCCCGATGCGCAAGGGCATTTCGGTATTCATGGTGGACGTTTTGTATCAGAAACGCTGATGGCTGCACTTGAAGACCTCGAAAGTCTTTATGGTCGTATGAAGAATGATGCACAGTTTTTAGCAGAGTTTGACCGTGATCTTGCGTTCTATGTTGGTCGTCCGAGTCCGCTGTATTATGCCGAGCGATGGTCTCAGCACCTCGGCGGTGCGCAAATTTACCTGAAACGTGAAGACTTGAATCATACCGGTTCGCACAAGGTTAATAACACGATCGGACAGGCATTATTGGCAAAGTTGTCAGGTAAGAAACGCATCATTGCGGAAACCGGTGCAGGTCAGCATGGCGTGGCGACGGCAACCATTGCAGCACGTCTAGGTATGGAATGTGTCGTGTACATGGGCGCCGAAGACGTGAAACGTCAGGCCATGAATGTCTATCGTATGCGTTTGTTGGGCGCGACGGTGGTGCCCGTACAAAGCGGTTCAAAAACCTTGAAAGATGCCATGAACGAGGCGATGCGTGACTGGGTCACCAATGTTGATAGTACCTATTATGTGATTGGTACTGTGGCTGGTCCTCATCCATATCCGCAACTGGTTCGCGATTTCCAGTCGATTATTGGTCGTGAAGCGCGCCGTCAAATCCAGGAACAGGCAGGACGTTTGCCAGATGCTTTGGTCGCTTGTGTTGGCGGTGGTTCAAATGCGATGGGCTTGTTCTATCCCTTCCTGAATGATCAAGATGTGAAAATGTACGGTGTTGAAGCCGCAGGTCATGGCATCGAAACAGGTAAACATTCTGCGCCGTTGAATGCAGGGCATGTGGGTGTATTACACGGTAATCGTACTTATTTGATGTCGGATGAGCAAGGGCAGATCATTGAAACGCATAGTATTTCAGCTGGTCTGGATTATCCAGGCGTAGGTCCGGAACATAGTTTCCTCAAAGACATGAACCGTGTGGAATATGTGCCAATCAATGATGATGAAGCCTTACAAGGTTTCCGTGATCTCACCAAGATTGAAGGTATTATCCCTGCACTTGAAAGTTCACATGCGATGGCTTATGTCACTAAACTTGCACCGACTATGTCGAAAGATCAAATCATTATTGCGACAGTTTCAGGCCGTGGTGATAAAGATTTGATGACGGTTGCGCGTATTGATGGCGTTGAAATGGTAGATATGTAGGTCTTAAGATGCCAAGTCTGTTTATGGTGATGCTGGGTGGCCGTCATGTGCGTGCCAACACCGAAGTACATGATGTGGTGATAGCAATTGGTCATAGCTTGTCTGAGCTTACACCGCAACTGAAACAGGCCTGGTTTGGTGAATTAAATGGTTTGCATATTGATGCCTGGGCGCAGATTTCAGGTGTGCAGTCGCAAGGTGTGAATTATCAGATTCACTTCTCCGATGCGGCACCATCAGCATCAGATAAAAAGCTGTACTTGATTAATCTGGGCGGCTATACGCCAAATGCATTTGGTGAGTTGCATAGCTATCATCTTGTCGTTGCAGCTGATGCAGTGGCGGCAAAACAGCTGGGCAAACAGTTCATTGAACAACACTGGCATAAGGCGCATACCGATCGTGTGGTGGATGTCGATGATTGCATTCCGATAGATCATATCGCAGGACGTTATATCCATTTGGTTCAAGGTGAGTTTAGTCCGATGATTTGGGAAAATACTTATCTCACCTTAGCTTAAGCATGATTTTAGAAAAGAAACAGGGAAGCAATTGCTTCCCTGTTTTTATTTAGGATCTGATTAAGGTGTGACTTTGATTCGATCGGTTTTGGGTGCTGTCAGAGGAGAATGCTGAGCCACATATTGTTCTAGGGCATCAATATCTTGTCCGCCACCGACTGGATTTTTACCTTGTTTTAATACCGTGAAGTTATCACCACCATCGGCAAGGAAGCTGTTTACGGTCACACGGTAAACCTTGTTATCATCTAGCGCTTGTCCTGCAACCAAGATATTGCTCGCGCGTGATGAACTCGATGCATCTTTCTTATAGGTATAACTGAGCTCTTTAGACGGCTGCAAGATACGTACTGTGGCTGCATTTGCGCCTGACCATTGTTGCTCTAACACCTCACGAATCTGTTTGCCTGTCAGACTTAATGTCACAATCGAGTTGCCAAATGGCTGCACGGTAAAGACATCACCAAAGGTAATCTGATTATTGGTATTGACCAGTAAATCGGCACGTACACCCCCCGGATTCATCAGGGTAAAGTCAGAACCTTGATTGCTTGCAGTTAATGCCATGGCCTGCTGTGCATCGGCAATTAAATTACCCAAAGCACTTTCACCACTTTCGGTAGCATTACGATTAATCACACCATCCGCGGTACCAACGACACGGGCTGAAATGCTGGTGACGGCTTGACGATATTTATCCAGAATGGCTTCAATGCTTGGGGTTTTATTGAATTTCTCATATAGATCCGTCAAGTTCACTGTGGTTGAGCCCGAGGTATAGGCTTCACTTTGAATCGGAACCTGTTTGGCATCCTTCTTAATCACATCACCTGTTTTGCCATCCAGTTCTAATTGAATATTGGTAATGGCGGTACCGTATTGTCCAGCAGAGGTGAGCAGGAACGGTTTTTGCGGATTCTTGGTCGAGTAATCACAAATATAAGATTGATGGGTATGTCCAGACACCACCACATCAACTGCAGGATCTAGGCGATCGAGGATACCGAGTAATGGACCGCTAAGGCCATCACAAGTTTTCTTATTAAATTTAGTACTTGGTGCGACGCCTTCATGTACCACCACCACAATTGCTTCAATGCCTTGTTTCTTTAACTCTGGAATCAAGGCATTGACCGTATCGGCTTCATCATTAAAGTTAACGTCTTTAATACCCGCAGCTGAGACAATGCTTGGTGTTGCTTTTAGGGTCATGCCGATAAAGGCCACCGGAATACCACCGTAGTTTTTGACTTTATAGGCAGGGAATAAGGTTTTGTTGGGATCAGCCTTCATTGAGACATTGGCAGCCAGGAAGTTAAACTTGGCACCCTCAAACTTGGGATTGATCTGGCAGGGTTTGGTACTGGTATATTGCTGACAGCCGCCATTCTGCAAGCGACGTAATTCATCGGTACCACGGTCAAATTCATGATTGCCGACTGCGTTAAAATCGATCTGAATATCATTCATGGTTTCAATGGTCGGCTCATCCAGAAACAGGGATGAGGTCAGTGGTGAAGCACTAATCAGGTCACCTGCCGAAACGACCGCATTGTTTGGATATTGCGCGCGTAATTTTTTAATCGCATCGGCAAAATAACTGACGCCCCCGACAGGAATACGTACCGTTTTGCTACTGTCATTTGGATCATCTGCTTCTATAAAGCGTTTGGGCGGTTCAAGATTACCGTGAAAATCATTGAACGCAAGAATGTTGATATTTTGATTTTTGCGTTCAACCGTTGATGTTCCATCATTATCGTCATGATCATTACAGGCCGTTAACGCCAGCATCATCAGACAGAGAACTTTGGCTTTTAATAATTGTTGGGTCATCATTGTTTTTGATCGGGTGGTATAAGATTGTTTTCAAAAATAAAACTTCTGTATGAATGTTTGATGAAATTATGAGCTAGAATCATTTGGCAAGCACTGGGATTGAGCGCTAAGAACTACGGCGCAGTTATCATTTTTACAGATAAAACGATTAGCAAATTTGTCCACTTAAGCTTTATGATTGAAGCAGTTGCAAACCCGTACTCATGGAATGAAAGAATGGATTTGATACAAACCAATGGTCAGCCACGTTATGGACGTTTTGATCAGGTACCCTCAAGAATTAATCTGGATGACTATATTTATAAAACGCCTTATGGACAGGTATTAACTGGCTGGCGCAAGCAACTGAAATATAAAAAATTTAAATTCTGTGGCTTGCAACATGAGCATTACAGCATTGGTGTGGCAATTGTCGACCTATCCTGGGCTGGGCATGCGTTCTTTTATATTTATGATCACCAGACTAAAAAGGTGATTGAGTGGAATGCGATTCAACCTTTGGCATTCAAAACACAATTGGATGAGCAGCCGTTATTTAGTCAAAGTTCGTTCAAAAAATCAGCCTATCAATTTGATATGCAGCATGCCAATGGCGTACGTTACATTCAGGTCAGCAAACATGGTGAAATCCAGCTAAAAGCACGGATTTTTTGTGCAGGGACCGATGCCTTAAGTTTATGTAGCCCGACCGGGATTAATGGCTGGACCTATACCCAGAAGCAAACCACATTGGCGGTCGAGGGCTTTTTTATCAGCCCAGCCCAGCAACAAATTGAATTTAATGCCTATAGTCTTGCGGCTTTGGATGATACCTGTGGTTTTCTGCGCCCTGAGACGGCCTGGTTCTGGTTGTCTTGCCAGTTCCGTGATGCACAAGATCGTCGTATTGGTATCAATCTGGCATCAGGCGTCAATGAAAGTTTTGGTAATGAAAATACTTTGTGGGTCAATGGACGTTTGTATCCGCTGACGGATGTTTTATTTGAGCAAAAAGATGAAAAAACTTGGTCAATTCGTTCTTTGGGTGGATGTTTAAACTTGGTGGTGGAAACAGGCTGGTGCCGTTTTGAGAATATTAACTTGCGTTTGATCGGCAGTCAGTTTAATCAATGGCAAGCCAAAGTCAGTGGAACGATTGCGCATGAACAGGTCGAATTAGTGTCATTAGATAGCCAATATGGTTTGTTAGAACAACATTACGCGAAGTGGTGATGTTTAAACAGTATCAAGTTAGCTTGATAAAATAATTTTATGCTTCAGCAGCTCTATTTATAAAGGAAATATTTATTATAGATGGTTTTAAAACATTAACTTGATAAGTTTATTATAAATTAAGTGGTTTAGCATAAATATGAAATGAGGTAAATCTGATGGATTACCAAATATTGAGAAATCTATTAGCATCTGTTATGTCGGTAGATGTCGGGTTAACCGAGGAACGTGAAGAAGTTGTTTTGATTACCTCTTTGCAGAAACCAGCGTATAGGAATAAGCTTAGAAATGAGTTAGAAGAGGCGTTATGTGACTCTAATTTATCATTAGTAAATCTTTTAGATAACGAACGATACTGTGTTTTCTCTGCTGATTCCGAAGATGAAGCTCGCAATTTTCTTTTAGAGCGAATCTGGAGTAAAATTGTTTTATTTGATTCTAAATAATTTCAATTCATAACTTAGACATTATTACCTCGTCCAATTAATGTGTAATAGAACGAGGGATATTGAATAGAAAATATATTAGTAGGATGGACGAGATATATTTATAATCCTGCTTGCCAAAACGCTTCACCCGCAGCAATTGGATCATTGGTCTTGGCTAAAGTATCAATCCAGACATCGTATTGGCGAATAACAGGATGTTGATTTGGATGGAAATCCTTTTTAAACCAATCGCTATATTGTGCTCTTTTTGCAGTCAAAATACCGTTACGTCCAAAGAACCACGGTAAACCTTTACGTGCCATATCAAAACGTTGTCTCAAGTTAAAACCATCGGTTTTGAGCATCACATCAGTACGGTATAGAGTAAAACCAAACATCATGACAGTTGTGAACACTAAGGCAAAGCGACGGGTTGCTTCAGGCACTTCACCAACTTCTCGCATCACATCAAATGCCACATCACGATGTTCCATTTCTTCAATCGCATGCCAAGCAAAAAGTGCACGTACGAAAGGATCAGCTTCGGCCAACGTCTCTTTTTTGCTATAGAAGGTATCCGCCATCAGCGCAGTTAAATGCTCGGCTGCTGCGGTCATGGCAATGTTGTATTGAGGAGAGCGATTCTTCAGTTCAAAGCGAAAGATTTTCTTTAAGCGGGCCGTGAACTGATCCACAGGCATCCCTTGATCTTTCATGATCTGGTTCATTTTATCATGCGCGATACCATGCTGTGCTTCCTGCCGAATAAAGTCAGCGACACGTTCCTGCAAGTCTGGATCATCAATTTTGTCTCGGAATAAACGGACGCATTCAATAAAATAACGCTCGCCATCAGGGAAAGTCAGGCTGAGGGCATCAAACATACGGGTACGGAATGGGTCGCCACCGAACCAGAAGCGGGGTGCCTGCTCGAGATGGAAGTCCAGTTTGGTTCTGACCACAGGATCAACTTGATAGGAAACATGTGCATTCATCTTTGCTATTCCTTGTTTTTCTTCATGTAGCCAGTATGGAAAAAGTCCGATGAAATGTTTTGACAGTTACAGCCAATTTTTATACAAATAACGACAGCTCAGGATGAGATTGGCCCATGTCCGTTAAAATAATCATTGGATATTTACGTTTATTGAATCGTGTTTTGCAGCAGGAACAAATTGATTTGTCTAAAGTTGTTGCGCCTGAACTTTGGCAAACCTTTCAAGCCTGTCTGGAAAATCCGGATGAGCGTGACTTTGATGTCGAACGTTATGCGTTATTGTTACAGGCAGCTCAAGCACACTTCACCCGTCCGATTACTTTAGTTTTGGCTGAACATGCCAATTTGCAGGATTTGGGCTTGATGGGTTATCTGGCCTCAACCAGTATGGATCTCCAGCAGGCACTCCAACTCTTGCAACGATACTACTCGCTGGTATTTAAACAAACCAATCTGGAACAGCTCGATGTCCAGCAGTTTCCTGATTATATCCAGATTGTCTGGGGCGCATCTTATTGCGACTATCGGGAAATGTATGAGCTGAATCTAGCCTTGATCTTTAAAATCGCGCAATCGATTGTGCAGGATGCTCTAGTGCCACCGCAGATGATCCAGTTTGGCTATGCCCCGCATACGGCACTGTATCATTTTGAAAAATTCTATGGTTGTCCGATTCAGATTCAGCAGGGCCAATATGCGATCCGCTTTTCCAATCAGGTTTTAAAGGCAAAAAGTATTGCGGCAGACCAGCAACTGAATCAGGTCTTGTCTACTCAGGCACAGCATTCATTGAACAGTGTCAGCTCGTTTGAGGTTCAGCAGCAGCAATTTAGACAAAAAATGCATAGTCTGATTGAACAGGGCTTAGTGCAGCAGGAAGAAGTGTTGCAAAGCTATGTGGCGAAGCGTTTGCATTGTTCGGAACGGACACTTCAACGTCAGTTAAAGGCTTATGAATTGAATTTTCAGGATGTGCTGGATCAGTATCGTTTAGAACAGAGCAAGCTGTATCTGCAACAAGGTAAGTCTTTGTCTGAGATTGCGGAACGGCTGAATTATGCGGATCAGAGTGCGTTTGGACGGGCGTTTAAGCGTTGGACAGGCGTTACACCCAAGCAGTTTTTAAAATCTCTGTAGATTTTAGATCAAACTTTTAATTAATAAGTGTTTAGCTAAGGTAGTTTGATTTATAAACAAACAAATGGGTTTGATATTTTCCTTACTTTTCAGGGATGAAAAGTAACAAAAATCCTCTGTTGGACTGACGGTACGTCCTGAGCAAATTTTAAAGCCCTGCTTTGAAATGCAGCGCAAGGCTAGTCCAACGGGCGATATCCATGTCGCCTACCTCGATAGTAGATTCTTGTCTAAATTGAAGCGTTATTGAGAGTGGGATTTGAGCAGTAATTCAAATCTTCTATGGTTTTTTTAAACGCGGATAATTAAAGACAATGGCAAGCACTGCACAAATCGCAAGAATCCAGCAATAGTAGATATTGCCAATCAATTCAACCGGAGAAAGTTTGGCAATCGAACAGGCAAGTAGTAACTGTGCTCCATAAGGAATCATGCCTTGAACCACACAAGAAAAAATATCCAGTAAAGCTGCACTCCGTTTAGGATCTACGCCGTATTCTCTAGCCACTTCACGCGCCATATCGCCCGATAAAATAATTGCAACGGTATTGTTGGCCACAAATAGATTCGAGAAGACCACCAGAAAACTAATACCGAATTCACCAGCACGCTGTTTACCGAATTTAAATAGGCGGGTAATCGCATAAATGCGTTGAATCAGCCACTGCAATCCGCCTTGTTTTTGCATCAGGGCGGACAGTCCACCCAGCAACATGGAAAGTAATGCCACCTCAAACATGCCGACAAAGCCGTCATAAATCGCACTGTTCAGCTTGAGCACATCAAAATCCGGTTTTTCAAGCAGCCCCATCAGACCTGATAAAATCACGCCGATCATCAGCACTGCCAAAACATGCAGACGGGTAAAAGCAAGAAAGAACACCGCCAGATAAGGCAGAATCAGCCAGAGATCATAAGGCTTGGATTGAATGGCTTCTGCTTGATGGCTCATGGAAATATAAACCATTAAGGTGATGATGGCTGCGGGAAGTGCAATCCAGACATTGACCCGAAATTTATCTCTGAGTTCGACATTCTGGCTACGGGTTGCTGCTATGGTGGTATCCGAGATCATCGATAAATTATCGCCAAACATGGCACCACCAACCACCGCACCAATGGCATAGACCGGCGCAATATCAGTCGCTTGAGCAAAACCAAAGGCAATGGGCGCACAGGCTGCAATGGTGCCCATCGAGGTACCCATGGCCGTAGCAATAAAGGCGGCAATGATAAACAGCATGGGTAAGACAAATTCTGGCGAAATAAGCGAAAGTCCTAACTGTACCGTCGCATCGACACTGCCAATGGCACTGGAAACACTGGCAAAGGCACCTGCCAGCATAAACACCATGAACATCAGAATCAGATTCGGGTGACTGGCACCTTGCAGGAACTCTTCAATCGCTGTATTGAGTTTCTGTTTATACAGCAGAAGTGCGAGAATCACCGCAGGAATTGCAGCCACAGGTGCCTTGACCTGATAAAAGGCAAATTCAGTTCCGATCATTGAATGATAAAGACCACTCCCAAGAAAGATGATCAAAAATACCAATAGCGGCAGCAAAGCAAGGGCATTGCTTTGTACTTTTTCGGGAGAGTGGGCAGACATAAAATAAAAAGGAAACTTAAAAATTGCGGCTAGTATAAAGGAGCTTGGCGAAATTCTAAAATGCTAAGCGATCAGCCTGAAATTAGGAATCTTTGATCATTGAGAAAAAACTCAAAATATAGATAAATGTAGCAGGGGAGTTGTAAGTCGCAGGATTCGCTATCGCATTCACGTCAAACTCTGTTCAATGAACAAAAAATAGCGTTACAATGCAGTGTTTTTAAATGACCACAAACAACTCCTTAATTTATATAAATCAGGAAAGCATAATCCTATGTCACGTCTTGCCACTCGTTTTGAACAGCTTAAATCTCAGCAACGTAAAGCGCTTGTTTCTTATGTAATGGCAGGTGACCCGCATCCACAAGTCACTGTTCCATTGCTTCATCAAATGGTTGAGGCAGGGGTTGATGTTATTGAACTGGGTCTTCCGTTCTCTGACCCGATGGCAGATGGTCCTGTAATTGCTTTGGCAGCTGAGCGTGCTCTGGCAGGTGGAACCAATACTTTAGATGCATTGGATATGGTGAAAGCTTTTCGCGAAAAAGATCAAACGACACCAGTTGTTTTAATGGGCTATTTAAATCCTGTTGAAGTGATTGGTTATGAAAAGTTTGTGACTTATGCGAAAGACTGTGGTGTTGATGGCGTACTTCTGGTGGACTTACCACCTGAAGCATCTCAGCAATTAGGTGAAGTTCTTAAACAAAATGGAATGGATCAGATTTTCTTGCTTGCGCCAACCTCAACCGACCAGCGTATTCAACATGTGGTCAATCAGGCAAGTGGTTTTGTCTACTACGTGTCACTCAAAGGTGTGACTGGTGCAGCAACCCTAGATACTGCTGAAGCAGCAGCGCGTATTGCAAAAATTAAATCTAAAACCAGTGTACCAGTCGGTGTTGGTTTCGGAATTAGTGATGCGGCGTCTGCAAAAGCGATGGGTCAGGTTGCCGATGCCGTGATTGTAGGAAGTGCTTTCGTTAAATCTTTTGCGACATTGCCAGCAGATCAAGCTGCGCAACAGACGGTGAATAAAGTGAAGGAGCTTCGAGCTGCGCTCGATGAGTTAGTATGAGTCAAGAGTTAACATCAGGGAAGGTTCTTAACCCTTCAACCCCTTGGACTGAGCGTCATGTTCCTGGTATTCAGGTGGCAGATCAACAGCAAACGTTTAAAGCGACCTTTACTGAGCCTACGATTGAATGTCCTGAGTGCCATGCACTGGTGACACGTACTGCCATGTCATTTAATGCCTATGTCTGTCCTCAGTGTGATGAGCACCTGCGTATGCGTGCGCGTGATCGTCTGAACTGGTTCTTTGACCAGGTCAATGGTGAGTTAGGTCAGGAATTTAATGCCAAAGATCCATTAAAGTTTGTGGATAGCAAACCGTATCCAGATCGTATGCGCGAAGCGCAAGACAAAACGGGTGAGACAGAAGCACTTGTGGTAATGCAAGGTTCGCTTAAAGGTTTAGACCTTGTTGCCTGTGCTTTTGATTTTGATTTCATGGGCGGTTCAATGGGTACAGTTGTGGGCGACCGTTTTGTTCAGGCGGCTGAACGTGCCATTGCTTTACACCAGCCAATGATCTGTTTTGCAGCCTCAGGCGGTGCACGTATGCAGGAAGGCATGTTGTCCTTGATGCAAATGGCACGTACTGCAGCAGCCATCCAGAAAATGAAAGAAGCACGTGTGCCTTATGTGGTGGTGTTAACTCATCCGGTTTATGGTGGTGTAACGGCTTCATTGGCAATGCTGGGTGATGTGCATATCGCTGAACCGAAGGCGATGATTGGCTTTGCCGGTAAGCGTGTAATTGAACAAACCGTACGTGAGAAACTGGAAGAACCGTTCCAGCGTGCAGAATATTTGCTTGATCATGGTGTGGTCGATCAAATTGTTCATCGTCATGCATTACGTGATACTGTATACAGACTTGTTGCAAAACTGATGAACTTACCTTGAAACCGCACGCTCCACATTCAACGGATACATTAACAACATGGCTCGATTATTGGGGCCATGTTCATGTTACAGGCATTGATTTAGGTTTAGAACGCGTTATTCCTGTGGCTGAAAAGCTGGGTGTGATGCAACCTGAGGCGAAAGTATTTACCGTCGCAGGTACGAATGGTAAAGGCTCGACCACGACAACTTTAGCTGCAATTTTAAATGCGCAGGGTTATAAGGTGGGCCTGTATCAGTCACCGCATATTTACCGTTTTAACGAGCGCGTAAAACTGGCGGGTGCCGAGGTAGATGATCAGCGTCTGATAGATGCTTTTGTACAGGTCGATCAGGCTCGCCGTGAATGTGGATTAAGCCTTTCTTTTTTTGAAGCAACCACTTTGGCTGCTTTTGTCATTTTTAAACAGCAACAATGTGATGTCTGGGTGCTTGAAGTCGGTCTTGGTGGTCGTCTTGATGTGGTCAATGTGATTGATCCGGATGTTGCTGTGATTACCAATATTGGTTTAGATCATGTCGACTGGCTCGGCGATACGGTCGAAAAAATCGCATTTGAAAAAGCGGGAATCATTCGTCCGAATATTCCGGTGGTTTTTGCCGGGCAACAACAATTGCCACAAGCCGTTCAAGATAAGGTGGCTGAAACACAAGCCCAGTTATATAAGCTCAATCAAGATTATTTCTATCAGCTGGATGAAAATGGACAAACCTGGTCATTTGCATCTTCTGGTAGTACCTTAAAGCTTCCTGTTGGTCAGCTGGCTTTGGATAATATTTCAACTGCGGTTGCTGCTGTACTGGTGAGTGGAATAGACATTTCACAACACGCCATCGCAACGGGTATTCAGCAGGCACGTCTCCAAGGCCGTTTTGAAATCAGACAAATTCAGGATAGAACCGTTATTTTTGATGCGGGGCACAATGCCCATGGTGTCGAATTTTTGTTGAAGCAGTTGCGAAAATTCCTAAAATACAATAAACAGTACACAGAAGTTGTTGCAGTATTTTCAATGTTGGCAGATAAAGACATTCCATCTGTCACTGATTTACTAAAAACAACAGTAAAAGATTGGTTTATTGCTAATTTAGATGTGCCTAGAGCCGCACCAGTGCAACAGATTCAAGATGCATTGCAAGGGCAACAGGTCCATGAGTTCGGCAGTATCCAGCAAGCGTTTGAAACTGTGCTGAAACAAGGTAATAACAATCAGCTGATTTTAGTCTGTGGTTCGTTTCATACTTTAGAAGCGGTCTGGGAGTATTTAGAAGAATGTCGATGAATAACAAACAACGTTGGATGGGTGGCGTTGTTCTATTAGGAGGTGGTGTTTTATTGGCCGCACTGCTTCTTAAAGGTAATGAAGAAATAGAGCAAGATCATACGCAAGCTACCGTTACTCATCCTATTCCCAAAACAGCCACTAAGCCAAAAACTGCTCAGCCTGCCCAAGAGAGTGAAATGGTTTCATTACAACCTTTAGCGGTTGATGTTGAAACAGAAAAACGTTTGCTTGAAGAACAACGTCGCTCTCGTGAAAAAGCAGTTGCTGAACAAGAGGCACGTGCAGCTGAATTTTTAAAAATGCAGCAGCAGGCAGAAGCAGCAGCAGCGCGTAAAGCCGCAGAAGAATACGCAGCGATCAATGCTCGCCGTACCGCTGCACAAGAAAGTTCAGACAATATCCCGCCTGAACTGGTTGAAGATGAAAAAGCCAAGGCAAAACGACTGGCTGAAGACAAACGCAAAGCGGATGAAAAGAAGCGAGCGGAACAGTTAAAAGCAGACCAGCAAAAGACAACTGATGCTGATAAAAAGCTAGCGGAAGATAAACGTAAAGCAGAAGCCGCAAAGAAAGCGGAAGCTGATCGCAAAGCTGCGGAAGACAAACGTAAGGCAGATGCAGACAAGAAAGCTGCTGAAGACAAGCGTAAAGCTGAAGCCGACAAGAAAGCCGCGGAAGACAAGCGTAAGGCCGACGCGGATAAGAAAGCCGCTGAAGATAAACGTAAAGCCGAAGCGGACAAGAAAGCTGCTGAAGATAAGCGTAAGGCAGAAGCTGAAAAGAAAGCCGAAGCTGAAAAAGCCCGTGACCTGATGGAAAACGGCGATAAGAAATGGATGGTACAAGTAGCACTGGCCGCTAATCAGGCCAATGCAGATGCCGTGGTATCGAAATTACGTGCTAAAGGCTATAAGGTAACCACTAGCCCGACCTCTAAAGGTATTCGGATCATGGTTGGCCCAGCCAAAGACCGTGATACGGCAGATACGACCCGTAAGAAAATTACCTCTGATGATAGTCTGAATATGAAATCAGCCTGGGTGATTGATTGGGTTCCGCTTGACCAGCGATAAATGCTGATCTTCTCCTAGACAAATTTGAAAAATCTCGCAGGCGTTAGCTACCCTGCGAGTATTCTCTTGAGTTAGGGGAAACGATATGAACATAAATACTGATATTCGGATATTAGAACGGTTTATTTTTGAATCTGATTCTGCGATTAGTGCACTATCTGGTGTTGGTTGTATCGGGGAAGATCTTTACTTTGTGGGTGACGATGTTTGTTACTTACTCAAAACCAACCGAAACAATAGCACGCTCAGTGCAACGGTCTTCGAAAAAATTCCACTATTTGAACAATCCCAGCAAATACAACTTATCCCACTGAGCAAAGAAAAAAAGCCTGATTTTGAAGCAATAACCTACCTCAACTTTAACGGACAACCACAGTTATTGATTATGGGATCGGGTTCTACGGAAAATCGTAAACAAGCATTACTCTATAATCCTGCCAATGATCAGGTCGAAACTTTTTTAGATGCGGTGGATTATTACTTTTTAGAAAATAATACTGAATTAACAGGTGGAGCTGATCTCAATATAGAAGCAATATGTTCAGACCATCATCATCTCTACATCTTTCAACGCGGTAATATTAATCGCCATCATGGTGTTTTAGTCTTTGATTTAGCTAAGATTCAAGAAGAGAAATCGTTAGAAAATGCCCTTATCAATTCGTTCAACCTCAACTTGCCTGAGATTGAGGGCGCTGCAAGTGGGATTTCTGATGCCTATTTTTTATTGGATAAAAAACTAATTGTTGCCACGGCTGCGGTTGAGCAAACATTAAATACCTATGATGATGGTGATGTCTTGGGGAGTTTTATTTTGTTGTTCTCACCAGATGGTCAAGCTCTATCGAGTCATTTGATTCAGAATGTAGAAGGCAAAACGCTACCCATTAAAGTTGAAGGGATTACGTGGCTCGAGTCGCGACCTGAGGGCGAAGTATTTTTATTGGTCACCGACAGTGACGGGGGAAATTCTGAAATTTTGAAAGTATTGCTGAGTCATTCTGCTTTTGAAAAACTACAAAATTAAGCCAATATGCTTTGCTGGATAATTATCCTCACTGAATTTAAGTGAATCAGATAGACAAAATAAGTGTCTTAACGAGATGGATTCGACAGTTGCTGTTGAATCCATTTTACATTTTCAGGGCTCAGCAAATGCTCGATATTCTTCCAGATCACATGAAAACCATAGCCACCTTGTTTCATTTCTTTTACCGCATCTTCAATTGACCAGTGTTCAAAAATAATGCGATACATGGCAATGGTCGCACCTGTACGGTCTGAACCATGGTAGCAATGGATTAAGACTTTTTGATTGTTCTGTTTGGCAGTTTGAATAGCACGCATCGCTTGTAATAAGTCTTCACGATTGATCGCCCAGGTATAAATCGGGATATGGACCAGATTAAAGGGTTGATCTTTAAGCACCTTGGCATCGTCATTGCGTGCACGAAGGTTGATCACCGTATCAATATTGTACTGTTTTAAGCTTGGAATTAACTGATTGCTCGGCTGTTCGCTACGAAACACATCACTGCTGATCTGATAAAAATTATGGGTGTGTGAGATCAGCGTTCCCCAATTTTCAGGGCGTTGTTCATCATCCAGGCCTGGATGTTTCATACAGCCACCGATACTGAGGCAGGAAGTGACTGTAAGCGCGATGAGTGTTTTTTTCATAAGATAGCTTGATAGCGACTGAATTCAACGGGATCGTGTGCACAAATTAACTCAATCTTAGGCTCATGTTGAGCCAGAGATTGTAAGCGTTTTAGGTTATGCAAACGCTGCTGGTTATCTTCAGCCAATAAACGTTCGGTAAGATCGAGCGCTCTGAGTTTATGTTTAGGATTGAGTTCCAAATGAGAAAAGTAGGCATCCCCACAGAACAGAATCCAGCCGTCCTGTTTTTTTATTGCAATGCCTGTGTGTCCAAGTGTATGTCCGAGCAAAGGCACCATTAAAATTTCATCCTGAAACAACGGGAGGCCTTTTACGCGCTGCAGATTAAACCATTCTTCACCATCGTTATGTTCTGCAAAGCTCCAATGTCGATGCTGTTTAAACTGCGCGGTTTTATAACGTAGTTTGCCTTTGCCAGATAAAGTCTGGGTTGCATTAAATTCAGAGGCCAGCACATGCACGGTTGCATGGGGAAAATCAGAGATGCCGCCTGCATGGTCAAAATCCAGATGGCTCACAAAAATATGTTTTACATCGTTGGGATTAAAGCCGAGTTGCTGAATCTGTTGAATGGCACTGAGTTTCAGGTTTGGGACGATCGAACCAAATTGTGTCAGCAAACTGCCAAGGCGCTGTTCGGTATGTAAATAGTCTTGCAGACCCAAGCCGGTATCAATCAATACCAGACCACGATCAGTTTCAATCAATAGGCAATGACAGACCAGATGGGCTTTCCAGCCCTTTTGTCCAAATAAAGGCGCGCAGACAGGGCAAAAACTGCCACAATGCAGGTGATGGATGTTATAGATCATGATGATTTTTATTGTGTTCCGGATCGAATTATTTTTATAACGTATCGATTCAGAAATACCAAAACAAATTTGAATCAGACCGAAAAAAGCCTATCGCTGAGATAGGCTTGATATTTTGTCTTGCACTGCGACTAAAGCTTTCGCTTCAATCTTTTACTCACAGCATAGCTGCTCACTTTCTTGCGAAGCTTTAGTTGCTTCTCAGGAACGAGCGTTGCTGGTCTTTATGGCTACGCACTTCGTTTGTCTTGCGCTTCGCTTAAAGCCTTTAATCGGCTTCAATCTCTTCGCTCACAGCCTAGCTGTTCACCTTGCGTTTCGGAACGAGCGTTGCTCGTTTGGTCCTCACTCAGGCTGGGGCGTGAGTCTCAAATAAGGTTTAACAGCTTTATAGCCTTTCGGGAAGCGTTGTTTGATTTCTTCCTCATCCTTTAATGATGGCACAATCACCACATCTTCGCCTTGTTGCCAGTTTGCTGGTGTCGCAACTTTATGTTTGTCGGTAAGTTGCAGTGAGTCGACCACGCGCAATACTTCATTAAAATTACGGCCTGTTGATGCCGGATAGGTAATGATCAAACGCACTTTTTTATTCGGGTCAATAATGACCAATGAGCGAACGGTTAAGGTTTCACTGGCATTGGGATGAATAAATCCATAAAGTTCAGACACTTTTCGGTCTTTATCCGCAATGATGGGGAAATTCACCGTGGTATTCTGGGTTTCATTAATGTCCTGAATCCAGCCTTTATGAGATTCAACATCATCTACCGAAAGGGCAATGGCTTTAACACCACGCTTGTCAAATTCATCTTTCAGTTTGGCGGTATAACCCAGTTCGGTGGTACAGACCGGCGTATAATCTGCTGGATGGGAAAACAGAATACCCCAGCTATCGCCTAAAAAGTCATAAAAATCAATATTACCTTCGCTTGATTCTTGCTGGAAATTTGGCGCGGTATCGCCTAAACGTAATGTCATGATCAGTCCTCTATACTTTTTTCTATGTCGTTTCTCTATTCAATATGCAGCATTCACTTTATAAATAAAATTATTGTTTTTGTATTTTGTTATGAACTTTTGAGATATCTCTTAGGGATCTTGTTAAAAAATGATCGGAAATTCACATTCAGGTCGATGTAAGTTTAAGGCAAATTTGCTACATTAACGCATCTTTACTGGTGTGATGTCAGAATCGCCTCGCAGATTTTTTTACCTGTTTGGATGCAAAGCACTTGTAGTTCTTATTTCTGACTCCATAATAACAGCTAAGAAAAAATTAACCGACCTAGGGTTTGTTGTTATTGACGAACCTTATAACAAACAGGATTAGAGAGTTTATTCATGTTGGCAAGTCTGATCGGAGGTATCTTCGGTACAAAAAATGAGCGCGAGCTCAAACGCATGCGTAAAATTGTTGAACAAATTAATGCGCTTGAACCGACGATATCTGCTCTTAACGATGCAGACCTCTCTGCAAAAACTCCAGAATTCAAACAACGTTTTAGTAATGGCGAAAGTTTAGATAAATTATTGCCAGAAGCGTTTGCTGTCTGCCGTGAAGCGGCAAAACGTGTCATGGGCATGCGTCACTACGATGTGCAGTTAATTGGTGGTATTACCTTGCACGAAGGTAAAATTGCCGAGATGCGTACCGGTGAAGGTAAAACCCTGATGGGTACTTTGGCGTGTTATCTCAATGCATTGAGTGGTCAAGGCGTTCACGTCATTACCGTAAACGATTACTTGGCGCAGCGTGATGCCGAGTTAAACCGTCCATTATTCGAATTTTTAGGCTTGAGCATTGGTGTGATTTACTCCATGCAGATGCCTGATGAAAAGGCACAAGCCTATACGGCCGATATTACTTACGGGACCAACAACGAATTTGGTTTCGATTATCTGCGTGACAACATGGTGTTCTCGTTACAAGAGAAAAAACAACGCGGCTTAAGCTATGCCATCATCGATGAGGTCGATTCGATCCTGATTGATGAGGCGCGTACACCATTGATCATTTCTGGTCAAAGCGAAGACTCATCTCAGCTATACCAGCTGATCAACAGTATTCCGCCAACATTACGTCCACAGAAAGAAGAAAAAGTGGCAGATGGTGGACATTTCTGGGTGGATGAAAAGCAGCGTTCAGTGGAAATGACTGAAATCGGTTATGAAACGGTTGAACAGAAACTGATTGAAATGGGGCTGTTGGCTGAAGGTGAAAGCCTGTATTCAGCAACCAACCTGAATCTGGTTCACCATGTGACTGCTGCAATCCGTGCGCACTATTTGTACCAGAAGAATGTACATTACATTATCGGTATTAATCCGCAGACCCAAAAAGAAGAAGTGATTATTGTCGATGAGAGCACGGGCCGTACCATGCCGGGTCGTCGTTGGTCAGAAGGTTTGCATCAAGCGGTTGAAGCCAAAGAAAACATGGAAATTCAGCCAGAAAACCAGACGCTGGCAACCACAACTTTCCAGAACTATTTCCGTCTGTATAAAAAGCTGTCAGGTATGACCGGTACTGCCGATACTGAAGCTTCGGAAATGAAAGAAATTTATGGTCTGGATGTGGTGATTATTCCAACCCACCGTCCAATGGTCCGTGTCGATCATAACGATTTAATCTATTTAAATCGAAATGGTAAATACACCGCGATTATTGAAGAAATTACTAAGATTCGTCAGCAGGGCGTTGCACCGATCCTGATCGGTACTGCGACGATTGAAGCCAGTGAAATTTTATCAGCCAAGTTATTACAGGCCGGTATTCATCACGAAGTCCTGAATGCGAAACAGCATGAGCGTGAAGCAGATATTATTGCGCAAGCAGGTAGTCCGAATGCGGTGACGATCGCAACCAACATGGCGGGCCGTGGAACCGATATTTTGCTGGGTGGTAACTGGAAAGCCAAGCTTGCCAAAATTGAAAATGCGACCCCTGAAGACGAAACGCGTTTACAGGCACAATGGGAAAAAGATCACGAAGACGTGTTAAGTTCTGGCGGTCTGCATATCATTGGTTCTGAGCGTCATGAATCACGTCGTATTGATAACCAGTTGCGTGGTCGTGCAGGTCGTCAGGGTGACCCGGGTGTATCTCGTTTCTATCTGTCGCTTGAAGATGATTTGATGCGTATCTTCGCAGGTGACCGTGTAGTTGCCATGATGCGTGCCATGGGCTTGCAAGAAAGCGAAGCGATTGAGCACAAGATGGTCAGCCGTTCGATTGAAAATGCACAACGTAAAGTTGAGGCTCGTAACTTCGATATTCGTAAGAACCTGTTGAAGTACGATGACGTGAACAACGAACAACGTAAGATCATTTATTCGCAACGTGATGAAGTTCTGGCAGAAAGTACGCTACAAGACTATATCGAAGAAATGCATCACGAAGTGGTGAAAGGCCTAATTGCCAACTTTATTCCACCGGAATCAATTCATGACCAGTGGGATATTGAAGGTCTGGAAGGGGCGTTACAGTCTGACTTGGGAATCGAGTTACCGGTACAGCAATGGTTAGACCAAGATCGCCGTTTAGACGAGGAAGGCCTGATTGAGCGTATTGCAGATGAAGTGATTACCCGTTATCGCCAACGTCGTGAGCAAATGGGAGATGAATCCGCAGCCATGCTGGAACGTCATTTCATGTTGAACTCACTGGATCGTCATTGGAAAGATCATTTGGCGGCGATGGATTACTTGCGTCAAGGGATTCATTTACGTGGTTATGCACAAAAGAACCCTGAACAAGAATACAAGAAAGAAGCCTTCAACTTATTCGTGAATATGCTGGGGATTATCAAGTCTGATGTGGTGACTGATTTATCTCGTGTTCATGTACCGACAGCCGAAGAATTGGCGGAGCTTGAAGCGCAGCAACAACGTCAGGCTGAATCAATGCGTCTTTCATTTGAACATGATGATGTAGATGGTTTAACCGGAGAAGTCACGGTTTCTGAAGAAACTGAAGGCTTTACCGACAATGCACCATTCCCGGTACCGGAAAGCCGTAATGCGCCGTGCCCATGTGGTTCAGGCTTAAAATACAAGCAATGTCACGGTAAAATCTAAATCCTGATTTTTAGATTGCACTAAAATAAAAAAGCAGAGCATTGGACTCTGCTTTTTTTTACGATAAATAACTTGAGTCAATGGCAGCTTTGTAGTTTCATTATTGAACTTACAGATCTTGATTGAATTCGCATTAAAAGCGGGAAGACAATGAAAAAACCATTACAACTTTTAATTTTGGCAAGTGCTGCAGTGTCAGGTATTGCATTTGCAGCTCAAGCTCCACAAACCACGACTGTTGATAAAGTATTGGCAGCAAAAGGTACTAACACGGCAGAAGCGCAAGTCAAGCGTGAAGTGACGACTGTGGTCAGCCCGCGTACCGGTATTCGCTATACTTTAGGCGAAACAGGTAACCGTCCAATCGTATTGCAAACTGCAGCAATTGCACCAGCGAACTCTGCCAACATCAATCGTATTGTGGCATCAAACCCGGCATTATCTGCAAAAAGCCAAGAGAAAGCGAAGATTGCTTTAATTGGTGAAACTGCAGTTCAGGCGGCGAATGCGGCTGCTGCACAAACTGCGGGCACTCAAACAGCTCAAGCGATTCAATAAGCAGTCGCTTCGGAATAAAAAAAGAGATGCAATCGCATCTCTTTTTTTATGGCTACACCAACAGCTTTACAGAAAACTTGGCAGCAGAATCAAGCCAATAATAATCGCAAATAACAACCACTTTGAAGCATAGTACAGTGGACGATTACGTTCTTTTAAACCACGACCGTAATGATGTACTGCATAACCATATTTAAAAATACGGTTGATGAAACCAGTCTTGTCTTGGTCATCATTGGGTGAGCTTGCCGCTGACATGACATTACGGCCAAACCAGTGGTTGAACTTTTGTGCCCAGCCCCATTTCATTGGTCGTTCAATATCACAGAACAGGATAATGCGCGTTTCATCGGTCTTATTCTCAGCCCAGTGCACGAAGGTCTCATCAAATACAGTGGCTTCACCATCTCTCCAGCTATAACGCTCCTGATCAACCTCAATAAAGCAGTCATCGCTATTCGGAGTCACCAAGCCAAGATGATAGCGTACCGAACCGGCATAAGGATCACGGTGTTTACCCAGATAACTTCCGGAAGGAAGCTCGGTGAACATCGCCGCTTTCACTGAGGGAATACTTTCCAGTAGTGCTACGGTTTTGGGACAGAGTTGTTGTGCTGACGGATGACTATCTTGATACCATTTCAGATAAAAGCGTTTCCAGCCACGTTTAAAGAAGGTGTTAAAGCCCGCATCATTATTTTTTTCAGAAGCTTTAATCTGGTTCTGTAGCTGAATGGCTTCCTCGCGAATCACCTGCCAGTTATCTTGTAGTGGTTTGAGTTCAGGGAACTGTGCCACATCAAAGAAAGGTTGGTTCGGCAATTTGGAAAAGCCCGTCATAAACATGTTAATCGGTGCTAAAAATGTCGAATGGTCAAATAATTGTCGAGATGCTTTTAAGCGCTCTTTACCACGTAAATAGGTATATAAGAAGCTGATTAAAAATACGGCAACGATAATCACTGCGTACATAACACAATCGTCTAAGAAAAAATAAAGGCGGTTATTTTAGCACAAAAAATATTTGGAAGAATGCAGTTGCAAAAGCAACTTTATAAGATAAAACAGCATAAATTGAATGGTATTTCAGATGATCTGGATCGGTTATTTACAGATCATCTGAAATTCAGTGCTTAAATCTGATTATTTACATCATCATGTTTGGTTTCACGAATCAGTAAAAAAGCGATTAAAGACAGGATCGACGCGCAGCTGAGATATAGGCCCACTGCACCCAGTCCATAACTTTCAGCCAGTTTGGTCGCAATATAAGGTGCAAAAGAGGCACCGAAAATACCTGCCAGATTAAAGGTTAAGGCAGAGCCAGTATAACGGACCGAGATGGGAAAAATCTCTGACAGTACGGTACCAATTGGTCCGTAGGTTAAACCCATAATCGCAAGACCGATGCACAGGAACAAGAACACCAACAGTGGATTACCTGAGCCTAATAACGGTGCAAAGCAAAGTCCGAACAAGGCAGAAAGTACACAGACTGCAATCGAAGTGTTTTTACGGCCAAATTTCTCTGCAAAAATCGCAGAGAGGGGAATAAAGGCAGCAAAACATAAGGTTGCGAACAGTTGTAACACCAGAAACTCACCGCGCGCATAACCGAGTTTGGTGGTGCCCCAATTCAAGGCAAAAACCGTGGTGAGATAAAACACCACAAAGGTACAGATGGCGGCGATGGTACCCAGGATTAACATGGGCAAATGTTTGGTCACGACTTCCTTGAAAGGTACATTGACTTCTTTTTGCTTATTCAAGACTTTCTGGAAGGCCGGTGTTTCATGCAACTTTAAACGGATGTACAAGCCAACCAAGACCAAGATTGCACTGGCAATAAATGGAATACGCCAGCCCCAGGTCATGAACGCCTGTTCTGTCATAAAGGCATTCAGCAGTAAAAATGAGCCTGTAGCAAGGATAAAGCCGATCGGCGCACCGAGTTGCGGGAACATGCCATACCAGGCGCGTTTGCCTTCTGGTGCATTCTCCGTAGCGAGCAATACGGCACCGCTCCATTCACCACCCAGACCTAAACCTTGTCCTAGACGGCATAAGGCGAGCAGGAGCGGGGCTGCAAGGCCAATCTGCGCATAAGTCGGTAACAGACCGATACACACTGTTGAAATACCCATGGTCAGCAAGGCAGCCACCAAGGTGGCTTTACGACCGATCCGGTCACCAAGATGCCCAAACAGTGCCGCGCCGATCGGGCGTGCAATAAAGGCGATGGCAAAGGTTGCCAGTGATTTTAGAACGGCAGCACCATCGCTACTTTCGGGGAAAAATAAATGTGGAAAAATGAGTACAGCGGCCGTGGCGTAGATATAAAAGTCAAAAAACTCAATCGTAGTACCGACAAGGCTGGCAAATAATACCCGTACTTTTGAATTGCTGGCCACTTCCGGGGTGGCAGTCGTAGTGCTTGACGACATACAAGACCTTCATGTTATTCGTTCAAGAAACAGAAGTCTGTCTTGAAAAATTCCTTTTGAATGTGCAGTTTTACTTAGAAAAACTGAATGCTATATAAGGACTTATAATACATAACAGTAGATTGCTAAAAAGTGTAATCCTGCCCCTAATAGCACAAAAACATGCCAAATTGCGTGAGTATATCTTACCTTTTTTAACGCATAAAACAATGTGCCGATGGTATAAGCCAATCCGCCTGCAATTAAGAGTTGTATCGCCTCTTTGCTTAGATAACGCTGCATATCATCCATCACCAGAATGGCGAGCCAGCCCATCAACAGATAGGCTGCCAGAGAAATTTTCTGGAAGCGGTGAATAAAGACCAGCTTAAACAGGGTGCCGATCAGCGCTATGATCCATAAGGCAATCAGCAGGTAGTGAGCTTTGGCGGTGGGAATCGCAATACTCAGAAACGGGGTATAGGTACCTGCAATCAGATAATAAATTGCAGTATGATCCAGCTTTTTATACCAGTAGCGTTTACGTTCATCCATTGCAAAGTGATAAAGCATGGAACTGCTGAGTAGCAATACCAGACTAAAGCCATAGACCCATAAACTCATCCATTGGCCTAAGGGCAGTGCATGGCCCTTAACGATCAGAAAAATGGAAGCAATCAAAGCAAGGGCAGCGCCAAGTCCATGACTATAGGCATTGATCAGTTCTTCTTTGGGGTCATAGTCCAGCAACGTTTTTGAGTTCATCAAGCGATCAGGTGCATAAAAATACAACTGTATCGTAATGCAATTTCCCTTTTAAAGTAAGACGCTTTAAAATTTAGTTTCTATTTGTCAGGTTTTCATTATGTTTGCGCCGAATTTTTCTTTTGAACAAGAACAGCAGTTTTTCTTGGATATCCAGCAATCTATTGAAAATAAAAGCTTTGATCGGCTGATTCTGAGTCAGTACAAAGGGGAACTGGCACATTTAGAGAAAATCACTTTCCGTAGGATTGAACTGCAAGGGCAGGCAACTTTGTCGTGTTTGTATCACCATACCACTCAAGACATCACCAAAAACTATTCGATTACCGAAGGGCTGGAAAAGATTGCTGAATTATTGGCACAATCTAAACAGGCCAATTTATTTACCTTGAATCAAGATATTCAGCTCAAGAAAAATAAAAAGAAAGCCATGTTGACCCACCAGAAAAAACAGGCAGCAACGGACAAGCTTGAACAACAGCAGCATAATCGTGAAAAGCAGCGTTATGTGCAACAGCAAAGCCCGTTCTTAAAACATCTTGGTATTACCGATGAAAAAGGGCAAATCGTGCCTAGCATGGCACGGAAGTGGAAACAGATTAATAAATTTATTGAGATCTTTTCCAATGCCTATGAACAGATCGATGCTACACAACAGGAATTAAATATTGTCGATTTTGGTTCAGGTAAAGGTTATTTAACGTTTGCCCTATATGATTATTTGCAAGCACAGCAAAAGACGCCTTTAATCACTGGGGTGGAGCTGCGTTCCAATCTGGTGGAGTTCTGCCAGCATGTGGCTGATCAGGTCGGTTTTAATCACCTGGACTTTTTTGAAGGTGATGTTCGGAGCTATCAACCAGAAAAACTGGATGTGATGATTGCATTACATGCCTGTGATATTGCAACGGATTTTGCCATTCATACCGGGATTCGTCTCAATGCATCCATGATCATGTGCGCGCCGTGCTGTCATAAAGAGCTACGTCCACAATTACAAAGCCCAGAGGTGTTACAGCCGATGCTTCAGTTTGGCATTCATGCCGGACAGCAGGCAGAAATGTTGACAGATAGCTTACGTGCCTTGTTGCTGAAAGCCTATGGTTATGAAACCAAGGTATTTGAATTTGTATCTTTGGAACATACCAGCAAAAATAAAATGATTCTGGCGACCAAGCGCAAAGATATACAACAACCTGATGCTAAAATTATGCAGCAGATTCAAGCCTTAAAAGCGATGTATGGGATTGAGAAGCAAAGTCTGGAACTTTTATTGCAAGATCAGATGCCAGTCGAGAATATTGGCTGTAAGTGTTAATTCAAACAGAGAAAACGATGTATCAAGTCAAACAGGGCATTTGGGATCAATTACAGCAAGACGCGAAATTGATCCGGACATTGGTTTTTATTCAGGAACAAGGTATTGCGGAAGCAGATGAGTGGGATGAGCAAGATGCGATCTCACAACACTTTGTTCTTTATGATCAGGATCAGCCGATTGCGACAGCACGATTATTACAAAATAATAGTGTGGGGCGAGTTGCAGTACTGAAGGCTTATCGGGGGCAAGGTCTTGGCCAAATGATCATGCAAGAGATTCTGGCTTATGCACGACAGCAGCAGCGTGAATTTCTGCATTTATCCTCACAAGTGCATGCGATTTCATTTTATGAGCAGCTTGGATTTGCAGTGCAAGGCGAGGCATATGATGAATGTGGTATTCCTCATATTGAAATGATCATGCCAATCACCGCAAAGAACTAAGCTGTCATTGGCTTCATTGATCTGATTACTGCTTAGATTGCTCCGCTACTTCGGAACTGGCCGGCGCAGCTTCCTGAGCATGCGCTTTCTGTTGTTGTGCCTTGCGTTGCGCGCCAGGCATATAATCAGGTTCTTGGGTCATCGCTAAATAGAAAAAACTTAAAAAAATGGTACTGAGTACCCCAACAATGATGACAAATTTCCATCCCAATACGGTTTCATTTAAATCTTTTTGTGGGGATGGCTGCTTATTCATAATCAATTCCCAAATAAATAAAAAAATAAAAGCAGATTTTGCGCCTTTTTCGCTGCTGTTGCCAAGTCTAAAAATAGCAATGTGAATTCTATTGAGTTAATGAGAACAATTGAAAGTGGAATATTCGGAAGAGCTAAGGACAGGATTAGCATGACCACGCTGATCCTGTCTTAATATCGGATTTAAAGTTTGTTCCAGTCTTCGATGGCCTGTAAGCCAACATCTAAACCTACATCATAGCTATAGCGGATTTTGGCCTTATTCTTGGTCAGTCGGCCTGCCATGTTTTTCAGATCGGGTGGGCAGACTTCCAGAATTTTTTGTCCTGATGGGGTGCGTACAAACTGAACCGAATCATTATAACGTTGTGTTCTGGACAATAGGCTTTTTGCAAAGCCTTGATTTTGCTTGAATAGGTATTTTGCAAGGAACTGATCGCCTTTGCTGCCCGCTTTAAAATAATTCTGGGGGCGGGTTCGTACGACCATCAATTTGGAAACATCATGCTGTTGTGCTGCCCAAAGTACCGGCAAGGCATCTGCTACACCGCCATCGAAATAAGGCTCTCCAAACACCTCAACGGCTTGGCGTGTCAGTACCGGAATGGAGCTAGAGGCCCTTAGGCCATCCAGAATATTGTCTTTTGAAGCTTTAATATAGGTGGCCTCGCCGGTAATGGCGTGGGTGAGGACCATATAAAACTCAGGATGACTGGCAAATAAATGTGCCTGATTCAGTGGATGTTCGCTTTCTACGACATCCCACATCCATTTTAAATCGAGCAGGTCACCGCCTTTGAAAAAACGGCCATAATGAATAAATTCTTTTCGAAGCGAATGATCTAAGTAGATCTGTAGGGTACGGCCTTGTTGTGCAGCCAGATAGTTGGCGACATTGGTTGAACCGGAAGAAACACCAACACAGAGATCGAAGGGATTAAACTGTTGCTGTAAAAATGCATCTAAGACACCGCTGGTGAATGCACCGCGCATTCCACCACCTTCAACAACCAGTGCCTGACGATTTTGTTGAAGCATTGAATATCTCGAATAATATGATAAATCCAGGTTTTACACGGATTTATCATATTCCACAATAACACTTTAGTGATTGTGCTGGTGGTTTTCCATGCTAGTTTCAGACATCATGGATGATTGTGACATTTCAGACTGAGGCGCCACTTTATTTTTGTTCATCGGCATATAATCTGGCTCGTTATTCATGGCTAAATAGAAAACCACCATAAAAATAAAGCTTAGAATACAGGTGATAATTAATGCTTTCCAACCCCACGGTGAGGTTTCTGGACAGAGTTTCTCAGACATAAGATAGTTCCAAAGGACAAAAAAATTAAAGCAAAACTGTTGGTGGTTATAGCATAAATCGTGACGTAATGCTCGTAAGTTTTGCTGGCGTGCCATTGAAAAAAGAAAAAAGCCCGTACAGACAACGAGTTCCATACGGGCTGATCTGCAACGCAGAGAGCATAAAATTATTGAATGATTTCTTTTCTCTGCGCGAGGTCTTTTAAGCGTTGTGGTGGCGCAAAACGTTCACCATATTGGTCTGCCAGTTGTTGAGCACGTTGCAAGGATTGCTCAATCCCGTTTTGATTCAGGAATTGAATCGCCCCACCTGTCCACGGTGCAAAACCGATTCCAAAAATTGAACCGACATTGGCATCAATCACAGACTCTAAAACACCTTCTTCATAGCAACGTAAAGTATCCAGCGCCTGTACAAACAGGAAGCGGTCAATCATGTCCTGTTCAGAAATAGTGTTGTCTTTCTGCCAACGGCTGAGTCCATCCCATAAATGCTTTTTGCCATTTTCAGGATAGTCGTAGAAACCGGCACCTGCTGCCTTACCTTTACGATTCAACTCGTGAATCATGGTATGCACCACGTCATCGACAGGAGTTTTCGGTAAATCTTTACCTTCAGCCTGCAAGGCTTTGCGGGTTTCGCTAGCAACATGTTCAGTCAAGCTTAAAGAGACTTCATCCTGAATCGCCAGTGGGCCAACCGGCATACCAGCTTTCAATGCCGCCATTTCAATTTTGGCTGGATGTACGCCTTCTGCAAGTAAACGCATCCCTTCCTGAATAAAGGTTCCGAACACACGGCTGGTGAAGAAGCCACGACTGTCATTGACGACGATCGGCGTCTTGGCAATTTGCTGTACAAAGTCATAGGCTTTCGCCAAGGTATCCGCAGAAGTCTCTTTGCCTTTAATAATTTCAACCAGTTGCATCTTATCTACTGGACTAAAGAAGTGTAGGCCAATGAATTTCTTGGCATCTTTACTTGCCGTTGCTAAACCCGTGATTGGTAGGGTTGAGGTATTTGATGCAAAGATGCCACCTTCTGCCAAATATTGTTCAGCTTCTTGTGTCACTTTGGCTTTTAATTCCTGATTCTCAAACACCGCTTCAATGATCAGATCACAGCCTTGCAGATCTGCTGCATCAGCGGTTGCCGTAATCAGCGCTAAAACCTGATCACGTTTTTCTGCGGTCATACGACCTTGAGAAACACGTTTGTCGAGAAGCTTTTGAGAGTAGGCTTTACCTTTCTCTGCATTTTCAACCGAGACATCTTTCAGGATCACAGGGATGCCTTTGATTGCCGTCGAGTAGGCAATGCCTGCACCCATCATACCTGCACCCAGAACACCGACTTTCTTGGCTTGCCATTTTGCAACTTCTGCAGGGCGGCTTGCGCCCGACTTGATGGCATTGAGGCCATGCCAGAAGGTGCCGATCATATTTTTGGAAATCTGACCGACTGTAAGTTGCGTAAAGTAACGCGACTCAATACGCAAGGCAGTATCAACATCAACCTGCGCACCTTCTACTGCTGCCGCCATGATCGCTTCAGGCGCAGGGTAGCAACCTTTGGTTTTATCGCGTAGCATCGCAGGTGCAATGGCAAGTACTTGTGCTACAGCAGGGGTTTTCGGATCGCCACCCGGAATTTTGTAGCCTTTAACATCAAAAGGTTGCTGTGACTTTGGATTGGCTTTGACCCAGGCAATCGCCTTATCTAACAGCTCTTGCTCATTCTCGGCGGTGTCATGTACCAAACCGAGTGATTTTGCTTTATCGACACCAAATTGCTTGCCTTCCATTAGGAACGGAAATGCATTTTGCAGGCCCAGTAAACGTACCATACGCACGATACCACCACCACCTGGCAGCAAACCTAAAGTGACTTCAGGCAAACCAAACTTGGTTTTTGGATCATTAATGGCAATACGGTAATGACAGCCTAGAGCAATTTCCCAACCGCCACCGAGCGCCGTACCATTTAAGGCAGCAACAACAGGTACGCCTAAAGTTTCAATCGCACGTAAGTCACCCTTGAGCTCTTCAATCATCTTGAAAAATTCAGTGGCATGTTCAGGCTGAACCTGAATCAGTTCATCCAGGTCTCCACCAGCAAAAAAGGTTTTCTTGGCAGAACGGAAAATAATACCTTTCAGATCCGTTTCTGTTTTGAGCTTTTGACTGACTTGTTGGAGTGACTCACGGAATTCTGCATTCATGGTGTTGGCAGATTGACCCGATGAATCAAGGGTAAGAATTACAATATTGTCAGCGTTTTTTTCGTATTTAATAGCGCTCATGTTGTGCTCCTTACACCAACTCAATAATGGTGGCGATCCCCATTCCACCACCGACACACAATGTGGCCAAACCACGTTTTTTACCTTGACGCTCTAATTCATCCAGCAAAGTACCCAAAATCATGGCACCCGTTGCACCCAATGGATGCCCCATCGCAATTGCACCGCCATTCACATTGACTTTCTCGGCCGGAACCTTGAGCTCATTAATAAAACGCATCACTACGGCAGCAAAGGCTTCATTCACTTCAAACAGGTCAATATCATCAATCGTTAAGCCAGCTTTGGCCAAGGCTTTACGCGCAGCAGGCGCAGGACCTGTCAGCATAATGGTTGGATCGGTACCGACCAATGCCGTTGCCAATACTTTGGCACGTGGTTTTAAACCTTGTTCTTTCACTGCTTTTTCAGAAGCCAATAACACTACTGCAGCCCCATCGACGATGCCTGAGGAGTTACCTGCATGATGCACATGGTTAATTTTCTGTGCTTCTGGGTACTTCTGTAATGCAACGGCATCAAAGCCCATTTGTCCCATCATTTCAAAGCTGGCATTCAGTTTTGCCAACCCTTCAACGGTGGTATTGCCTTTAATAAATTCATCTTTTTCCAAGATCAGTACACCTGAATGATCTTTGATAGGCACCACTGATTTATCGAAATAGCCATTGGCTTGAGCTGCAGCTGCTTTTTGTTGTGAACCGACTGCAAAAGCATCGACATCTTCACGGCTATAGCCATCTAAAGTGGCAATCAGATCAGCGCCGACCCCTTGAGGAACAAAAGACGATTTTAAGTTGGTTTCAGGATCAAGTGCCCACGGACCACCATCAGAACCCATTGGAATACGTGACATCGATTCAACGCCACCTGCAACGACGATATCTTCCCAACCTGAACGGACTTTTTGTGCGGCCAAATTGACAGCTTCTAAACCAGATGCACAGAAACGGTTGATTTGCACACCAGCAACATCGTCATTCCAGCCCGCTGCAATCGCTGCGGTTTTGGCAATATCACCACCTTGGTCAGCAATCGGGGTGACGCAACCTAAAACGATATCATCCACTTTTGACGTGTCGAGCTGATGGCGTTGTTGTAATTCATTCAGCAATGATGTGAGTAAAGTAATCGGTTTGACTTCATGCAGTGAGCCATCTTTTTTTCCTTTTCCGCGTGGCGTGCGAATGGCATCAATAATGTAGGCCTCGCTCATAGGTTTTCCTTGTATCACCTTAAAATTGTTGTTTATCGAGTGTACTCAATTTAAAGGTCAGTGCAATGATGATAAACGTTGGCAAGTTTGATGTTTTTCGCCAATTTCTCAGCTTGCAGTAAAAATCATTTTTTCTTTATGATGGAAATTCAGGCAACAGCTCAAGATTTCGAATGAAATTTATCAATATTGTGGGAACATCTGCTGCTGGGAAAACGACTTTTGCCCGTCAGCTCGCGCACAAGCTAGGTTTGTCGCATATTGAAATGGATGATTTGTTTTGGCTGGATAACTGGCAGGAAACGCCAGATCATGAGTTTTTTGCTAAATTACAAAGTCAAATTGATCAGGCACCTCGAGGATGGGTACTTGATGGTAATTATTCTCGAACACTGGATTTAAAGCTTAAATATATTGATACGATTATTTGGCTGGATTATTCATTTTCGTTAAATCTGTACCGCTCAGTTAAACGAGCAATTAGTCGAGCGCTAACACAAAAAAGATTATGGGAAAATTCCAATAATCGAGAGAGTTTCAAAACCAGTTTTTTATCTAAGGACTCTATTATTTTATGGATGGTTACCCATCATGCTCAAAATCGTAAAAAGTATTTAGCCATGATCAAGGATCCTCAGTATCAGCATATCCAATTTATTCGTTTGACTTCGCCAAAACAGGCCGCAATATTTTTAAAGCAGATAAAGCCGACACCATGACAGCCATTAAAACCAAAGCACTCTGTATTTTTCGATACCAAGATAAGGTTTTATTGTCACAAGGCTATGACCCAAGTAAAGATGAAATCTATTTTAGGCCAATTGGTGGAGGTATTGAGTTTGGAGAAACATCTACACAGGCAATTGCACGAGAAGTTTTTGAAGAAATTCAGCAGCAGATTCGCAAATCCAGATTATTAGGTGTGTTGGAGAATTTGTTCACTTTCGATGGACAGCAAGGTCATGAAATTGTGTTTGTATATGAGGCTGAATTTATAGACCCACATATCTACAAGCAACATCACATACAGGGTTGCGAAACCAATGGACATACCTATATCGCACAGTGGTTGAGTCGAGAACAAATCGCACTCAATCAATATCCAGTTTATCCAAAAGGCATTGAGCAATGGCTATTCAATGCGTAGATCATCTCAAGCTTGAGTTTATAGACTCATTCGATAAATCTAAATGAAAGAATTGGTTGTAGGGTGATTCGTTATATTCTGCGAAAGCAGCACCTTCAACAAAACCAAACTTCTTATAAAGTTTGATTGCGGCATCAAAGTGAACGTCTTTTCCTGTTTCTAAGCTTACTCTTTGATAGTGACGTTGCTGAGCGAGTTTTAATAAAAATTTAAGCAGTTGTGCTGCGACGCCTTGACGCAAATGATCAGGATGAGTCCGCATAGACTTGATTTCTGCATGATCGGGTGTCAGCTCTTGGATTGCGCCACAGCCCAGTAATTGATCGTCATTCCATAAGGTATAAAAACTAATAGAATCTTTTTGCAAACTACTCAGGTCTAATGCAAAACTATGTTCAATAGGTGTGTTCTGATGAAGGCCATACAAATGGAGATGAATGAGATTTTGGACTTGTGGGTGAGTGAAGTCAGCTTTTTTTATGATCATTGATGTTCAAGCTTATCGTAAAATTAAGCTTATTTTTTACCATAGTTTTAAAAGAGCGTTCAACAATCTCTTGTTGAACACTCGAATGAAAAATTAGTTGTGATGGCCGTGTAACTGACGATATAAACCAGGAGTGACACCTGTCCATTTCTTAAAAGCACGGTGGAAGGTACTGGTTTCGCTAAAGCCCACTTGCTGAGCCACATCTTCAAGAGTGAGATTTGGAGTCAACAATAAATGAATCGCTGCATCACGACGCAAGGCATCTTTGACCCCTTGGTAGCTTTTACCTTCGGCAGCCAGACGGCGACGCAAGGTTTGTGGTGATAAGTACAACATTGCAGCAACATCATTAAGCGTTGGCATTTCTTCACCAATCTGGCTCTTTAATACATCACGAATACGTGAAGTAAGTGAATTGGTGTTTTTGAATTTTACTAACAATTGTGCTGGTGCAGCTTTCAGGAATTCTTCTAAAGTCTTTTCATCCTGACGGATCGGAAGATCAAGATAATCCGCAGCAAAAGTAATTTCGGTACGTGGCGCATCAAACTGCATGACCGGAGCGAAGAATAATGCATCATATTCATCGGCATGATTAGGACGTTCATAACCAAAATGAACACGTTCTAAAGGGAGACGACGTTCGATTAACCATGACGCAAGACCGTGCCAGATCATCAGCATGCTTTCAGTAATGAAGTGATCCGGATCTAGCGCTTTAGGAATGTGCGGAACCAAACGGGCTTCGTGCTTGTCACGTTCCAGGCTCACCGCCCACTCGTCGCCAAACAACTTGTAGAACTGAGATGAAAGTTCCAGAGCCTGTCCGAGTGTTTTAGAATGAATAATTAATTGACACATGATGGCAAAAGTACCAAGACGGCGTGGTTGTACATCAAAACCGACATGTTCGTCTTGAGTAACCATCCATAACATCTTGATAAAACGGGTGTACTGCTCTGGAGAGATTCGAGCTTTCGGTTGGCGCAGTAATTCTGCTTCTATACCGACATGTGAAAGTAACGTTTCAACGTCCATGCCTAGGCGTTTAACACCTGTTAAAGCCGCATTCACGAAGTGGATGCTGATCGTATCACGGCTCATATTGAATCCTTCAGTTTCTTTACTATTCACGATAATTGACCTAAATAACCGTCTAAAATAAAAAAGGGCTTGTTGGTTGATCAGATATAGCTGCGACAATAGACATTTTTTAGATGGTACAAGGCATGGCTTGTGAAGTTTAGTACTTCTAAATGAGCATGACATAACGCAGTAGCATCAAAAAATGCCTTTGTCCCGTAGGGTTGTGGCAAAAATTTCCTCATCCATCGTTATGAAACTCGGAAATGAATTATCATTCCTGTCGTTTCATGTCTCGTCTGATAAAATTTTTGCTAACAACGCAACATATATATGATCAATTAACAAGCCCTATGGCAATTGACAAGAAAAATAATTGCGCCTTGTATACATGTTAAATTGCCGAAACTATCAAGGTAAATGGCTGAACATGACATTGTTTTTGTGTTTATCCACACCTAGTATAAAAGAAAATTTGAACAAATTGAGTAAAAATTATCATGCCATCTGCTCTAAAGGGATTGAAAGTCCTCGATTTTTCTACTTTATTACCAGGACCATTTGCCAGTATGTACCTTGCCGACATGGGTGCAGAAGTTATCCATATTGAATCTCCAACACGTCCCGATCTGGTAAGGATTATGCCACCCTATGCGAATGGTCAGGCCACTGCACATAGTTATCTCAATCGAAACAAGCAGTCAATCGCACTCGATCTAAAAGATGCCGCCAATATTGAACTGATCAAAACTAAAATCTCCGAGTTCGATATTGTGCTGGAGCAGTTCCGTCCCGATGTGATGCGCCGTTTAGGCTTGGACTATGAGACCCTGGCTGAGATTAATCCAAGATTGATCTATTGCTCAATTACCGGCTATGGTCAGACAGGCGCCTATAAAGATCGGGCTGGTCATGACATTAACTATTTAGCCTTGGCGGGTGTTTCTGGGCATAGTGGACGTCAGGATAGTGGACCGCCGCCTTTAGGAATTCAAATTGCCGATGTCGCAGGCGGTTCTTTACATGCCGTGATTGGTATTCTTGCCGCCGTGGTAGAGCGTCAACGCAGTGGTTTGGGACAGTATATTGATATTTCCATGACCGATTGTGTCGCGAGTCTGAATAGTATGGCTGCATCTGCCAGTCTGGCCGGGCAAACTGCACAGGCGCCTGAAGCTGGCATGCTTAATGGTGCGAGTTTCTACGACTATTATGAAACCAAAGATGGGCGTTATTTCTCGGTTGGAAGTTTAGAGCCTCAGTTTATGGCGGGTTTGGCTGCTGCTTTAGACTTACCCGTACTGTTAGCCAAAGGTGCCTCTTTTGATCCTGAAGATCGTCAAGCTGTAAAACAAGCGCTACGAGATAAGTTTAAGACCCAGAATTTCTCAGAATGGCAACATCTGTTCCAGAGTCTGGATATTTGTGTGGAACCGGTACTCAGTCTGGATGAAGCATTGGCCTCACCAATGGCCCAACAACGCGGCTGGGTGGTGGATGTGCCTTTATCTAGAAATACTTCACAAACTGAGCCACAGTTGGCCTGTCCTATTAAGTTTTCCCGTTCTCAAATGAAGTATGCCTTTATCGGTCAGGGTTTGGGGGAGGGTAAATGGTAGAAAATATGTGCGACTAATCACTGATTGTTAAAATATTGTACAGATCGTTAACATTTTGAATAAGTTGTAATTTAAAAATAAGAGTAACCTTTTATACACAATAACATAAAAGGTTACGTAAACATGACAATCTCGAAGTCATTGATTGTTTCTTGTTTATCCGTTCTATCATTGAGTCTTTTTGCACATCAAACTCAAGCCGCTTCTGCTGCCTTTGACCCAAATGGTCAATGGCTGTTTGGTGATTGGAACGGTCAACGCACGGCGTTGCAAGAACAGGGTTACAAATTTTCTGCTGATTACACGGGTGAATTTGCAGGGGTTTTAGATTCTAAACAGCACTCAAGCCATGGCAGTGAATTCACTGGACAACTGGCTTTGGGTACCAATTTCGACCTGAATAAAATTTTAGGTTGGCAAGATACTGAGGCACAGATCACAGTCACTTACCGTGATGGTCAGTCTTTGTCACAAACTGCAGAGGGTTTACAAGGCCACCAGAGTTCTGTACAGGAAGTCTGGGGACGTGGTCAAACTTGGCGCCTGACGGATCTCTGGATCAAAAAGAAATTTTTAGATCAGGCCTTGGATATTAAAGTCGGACGTTTTGGTGAAGGTGAAGATTTCAACAGCTTTGCCTGTGACTTCCAGAACCTGGCTTTATGTGGTTCGCAGGTCGGTAACTGGGTCGGCGATCAATGGTACAACTGGCCAGTTAGCCAGTGGGCATTACGTGTCAAATACAACTTGCAGCCTGACCTGTATGCACAAATCGGGGCGTACGAATACAACCCTGAAAACTTGCAGCGTGGTAAAGGTTTCAATTTAAGTACGGATGGTTCACGTGGTGCGATTATCCCGGCTGAAGTGGTGTGGACACCAAAACTCGGTGCATTGTCTTTACCTGGCGAATACCGTTTTGGCTACTACTACAGTACGGCTGATGCCGCAGAAATTGAAAATCCTGCCAAAACCGGACACAAACAAGGTGGCTGGTTCACCGTAAAACAACAGTTAACCCGTCATGATGGTCAGTCGGATCGTGGTTTAACTGGTTTCGTCAATGTCACGGTACATGATTCCAAAACCAATGCAGTTAAAGACATGCAAAATGTCGGTCTGATCTATAAAGGTTTACTGGACCAGCGTCCGCAAGACGAACTGGCTTTGGGTGTCGCACGTATCCATGCCAATGATGAAAATAACAGTTTGCTGGATGAAGAGTACAACACCGAGTTGTATTACGGCATTCATGCTACCAACTGGCTCACCATCCGTCCAAATATTCAATATGTACACCATGTGGGCGCATTGAAAGATGGCGATAAAACCTGGGTGGGCGGCATCAAGTTCCAAACCATTTTCTAATTTCGGTACTCGAGCAATTTTGCAGATGGCGTTCATAAAACGGACTGTATCTGCAAAATACTTGTTGTGATTTGAACTCGACCATCCAGTCGATCATGTCTGCGCTGGATGGATCTACAAATACAAAAGATGCAAGGTGATCTTATGAATCAATCTGCTTCAAAATCTGGGCTTAGAACCTTGACGGTGATCATTATCGCCCTCATTGCGTTGTTCTTGCTCATCGGCGGTATCTGGCTTGCTGCAATCGGCGGGTCTTTTTACTATGTAGTTGCAGGTGTGCTGTTGCTGATTGTGGCAGTACAACTTTATAAACGCGCTTCAGGCCCGTTATGGGTTTATGCTGCCCTCATGCTAGGAAGTGTGATCTGGGGTATCTGGGAAGTGGGTACAGACTTCTGGGCACTGGCACCACGTCTTGATATTCTGGGTATTCTCGGTCTCTGGTTACTTATTCCTGCAGTGACACGTGGTATTGATAATCTGGCATCAAGCAAGGTGGCATTATCATCAACCTTAGCAATTGCGATTGTGGTGATGGTGTACTCGATCTTCAATGATCCTCAGGAAATCAATGGCGTCATCCAGACACCACAACCTGCGCAAGCGAAAGCGGTTGACGGGATTGCACCCGAAGACTGGCCTGCATATGGTCGTAGTCAGGGGGGCGAGCGCTATTCTCCATTGACCCAGATCAATGACAAAAACGTCAAAGACCTGAAGGTAGCCTGGACCTTACGTACCGGTGATTTCAGAACTGAAAATGACTCAGGTGAAACCACCAATCAGGTCACGCCAATCAAGATTGGCAATAACATGTTTATCTGTACGCCACATCAGCATTTGATCTCGATTGACCCGGCAACAGGTAAGGAAAAATGGCGTTTTGATCCTAAACTCAAAACCGATAAAACTTTCCAGCATTTAACCTGTCGTGGTGTGATGTACTACGATGCTGCCAATACCACTGAATTTGCAACCAGTTTACAGGCGAAGAAGTCGGTCTCTACCGAGTGTCCACGTAAAGTCTTTGTTCCGGTTAACGATGGTCGTTTAGTCGCAGTGAATGCGGATACCGGTAAGGCATGTTCTGACTTTGGTCAAAATGGCGAAGTGAACTTGCAAGAGTTCATGCCATATGCGTATCCAGGTGGTTATAACCCGACATCGCCAGGTATAGTGTCTGGTACCACTGTCGTGATTGCAGGTTCAGTAACGGATAACTATTCGAGCAAAGAACCTTCTGGTGTGATTCGTGGTTATGACGTCAATACTGGTAAGCTGTTATGGGTATTTGATACGGGTGCTGCTGATCCAAATGCGATGCCTGGTCAAGACACGACTTTTGTGCATAACTCACCAAATGCGTGGGCACCGTTGGCCTACGATCCTAAACTGGACATTGTTTATGTACCGACAGGTGTAGGTACGCCAGATATCTGGGGCGGTGACCGTACCGAACTGAAAGAGCGTTATGCCAACTCAATGCTGGCGATCAATGCCACCACGGGTAAACTGGTTTGGCATTTCCAGACCACACATCATGACTTGTGGGATATGGATGTACCATCACAACCTTCATTGGCGGATATTCAGGATAAATCGGGGCAAACTGTACCAGCGATTTATGTCTTGACCAAAACAGGCAATGCCTTTGTTTTAGATCGCCGTAATGGTCAGCCAATTGTACCGATCACTGAAAAACCGGTACCACAAACCGTGAAGTGGGGACCACAGACCAAAGGTGAGTTCTATTCAAAAACCCAACCTTTCTCTGACTTTAACTTAGCACCGAAAGACAAGTTAACTGATAAGGACATGTGGGGTGCCACCATGTTTGACCAGTTAATGTGTCGTGTGAAATTTAAACGTCTAAACTACGATGGTATCTATACGCCACCTTCTGAAAACGGAACATTAGTTTTCCCTGGTAACCTCGGTGTATTCGAGTGGGGCGGTATGTCTGTGAATGCAGATCGTCAGGTTGCTGTCATGAATCCGATTGGCCTGCCATTTGTCAGCCGTTTGGTTCCTGCGGATCCAAACCGTCCTCAAACCGCGAAAGGAGCAGGTACGGAACAAGGCATGCAACCGATGTATGGTACGCCATATGGGGTTGAAATCAGTCCGTTCTTGTCACCATTCGGTTTACCGTGTAAACAACCGGGCTGGGGCTATGTGGCTGGTGTGGATTTGAAAACCCATGATGTGGTTTGGAAAAAACGTATCGGGACCATCCGTGACAGCTTGCCAAATCTATTCCAGTTGCCAGCAGTGAAAATTGGGGTACCTGGTCTAGGTGGTTCAATCTCGACAGCCGGTAACGTGATGTTTGTGGGTGCAACCCAAGATAACTACATCCGTGCCTTCAATGTTTCAAATGGTGACAAGTTATGGGAAGCACGTTTACCAGCCGGTGGACAGGCAACACCAATGACTTATGAAGCCAATGGTAAACAGTATGTGGTGATTATGGCCGGTGGACATGGTTCATTTGGTACCAAAATGGGTGATTATTTAGTTGCTTATGCTTTGCCAGATAAGAACTAATTTCATTTAGAAATCATCTTAAAAAGCCCGGATTCGTCTGGGCTTTTTCTTTTTATGGCAATTAGATAGGCTTATCAATAAAACCGTTATTAAATATGCAAAAAAAGCATTTTGTTGATGAATGAAAGCTCGCTATGCTAGTCGCCTTTATAATGAATGACTAGCCATACGCCATGTATTTATATACGGATTTCGATCAACAACTGATTAACCAACGTGTTGCTCAGTTTCGTGATCAGACAGAACGCTATTTAGCAGGAAAATTAACAGAAGACGAATATCGTCCACTACGTTTGCAAAATGGTTTATACGTACAACGTTATGCGCCAATGCTCCGTATCGCTGTGCCGTATGGCTTGATGAATACCAAACAACTCAGAAAAATTGCTGAAATTGCGACGGAATATGACCGTGGTTATGCCCACGTTTCCACCCGTCAAAATATTCAGTTGAACTGGCCTGCATTAGAAAATGTGCCTGATATTCTTGCTGAACTGGCAACAGTGCAAATGCATGCGGTACAAACTTCGGGTAACTGTATCCGGAATACCACCACAGATCAGTTTGCGGGTGTCGTAGCGGGCGAGATTGCCGATCCACGTCCGACCTGTGAGTTGATTCGCCAGTGGAGTACTTTCCATCCTGAATTTGCCTTCTTGCCACGTAAGTTCAAGATTGCAGTATCTGCCTTGCAAGAGAAAGACCGTGCTGCAACAGCATTCCATGATATCGGTGTTTATCTGGTGCGTAATGATGCGGGTGAAATGGGCTATAAGATCATGGCAGGTGGTGGTTTGGGCCGTACCCCGATCATTGGTAGCGTGATTCGTGAATTCTTGCCGCGCGAAGATCTGATTGCCTATCTTGAAGCGACCTTACGTGTTTATAACTTGCATGGCCGTCGTGATAACAAATATAAAGCACGTATCAAGATTCTGGTAAAAGCATTAACACCAGAAGTATTTGCGCAAAAAGTTGAAGCTGAATTTGAACACACTCGTGAAGCGTTAAAGATTCAACCTGAAATCCTGAAAAAAATGGATGAAGAATTTACGCCATTTGATTATCAGGATCTGGAAGATCAAGACTTCACAGCATTGTTTGCCGAGCATCCAAAATTCAAACAGTGGTTTAACGTCAATACCAATGCACATAAAGTGAAAGGCTATCGTATTGTTACGATTTCCTTGAAACGTGCAGGGGTTGCGCCGGGTGATGTCACTTCTGAAGAAATGAACTTAATCGCAGACTTGGCGGATAAGTACACCTTTGGTGAGTTCCGTACCACGCACGAACAAAATATTTCATTGGTAGACGTACCACAGAAAGATTTATTTGAATTGTGGCAGACCCTTGAACATCACAACATGGCGCGTGCGCATATCGGCTTTATTACCGATATCATCTGCTGCCCGGGTGGGGATTTCTGTTCATTGGCCAATGCCAAATCAATTCCAATTTCAGAAGCAATTAGCCGTCGTTTTGAAGATTTGGATACGATTTACAATCTTGGCGAGCTTGACCTGAATATCTCGGGCTGTATGAATGCCTGTGGTCATCACCATGTCGGCAATATCGGTATTCTCGGTGTTGATAAAAAAGGTGCTGAGTTCTATCAAATCACTTTAGGTGGCCATGCAGATCATGATGCATCTTTAGGCGATATCTTGGGACCATCTTTTGCAGCAGATGCGGTACCTGATGTGATTGAGGAAATCCTGAATACTTACCTTGATTTGCGTAATGAAGGTGAGCGTTTTATTGATACCTATCGCCGTGTTGGCATTCAACCATTCAAGGAGCGTGCTTATGCTTAATACATCGCTACAAGTGCTTTCTAAAGATGGCACAATTGCAGACAATACTTATCAAGTCATTGCAGAAGATGGTGCGCTTCCACAAGGTGATGTGGTATTAACCACGGCACAACTTGATCAATTGGCACAGGTACAAGGCAAAAAAGCATTGTACATTACAGTAAACGATTCACCTGAAACCCATCAATTTCCACTCAATGAATTTGATGCGATCTTTATTGAGTTTGCCGGTTTTAATGATGGCCGTGGTTATTCATTTGCTGCATTGTTGCGTCGTCAAGGCTACCAAGGTGAATTGCGTGCGGTCGGTGATATCTTCAAGGATGTTCTAAATTATTTAAAACGTTCTGGCTTTGACACTTTTGTGGTGAAAGAAGGTAAGGATATTCATGAAGCCGCTGCGGGTCTTCAGGACTTTACCAATCCTTATCAAGCTTCAACTGCCGTGCCGCAAGCAAGTTATCAGACCGGGGCTTAAGCCTTCTGCAATAAAAAGCTGAACTCTGGTTCAGCTTTTTTTATTTTCTCAAGCTTATTCATCGAGCTGACAATTGATCATCCATTTGATTCCAAACTGATCGGTAAAAGCACCGTAGAGTGCACCCCAGAAGGTTTTTTCCAAGGGCATTTCAACTTGACCATTGACCGATAAGGCATCGAAAAGTCTTTGCGCATCCTCAAGTTCATCAGGGTAGAGGTTAATTGAAATATAGTGATTGTTGCCTTGGGTAAACACACTATGCGGGGCACAGAATTGGTCGTTGACATCCGAAGCCATCAATACCGTAAATTCATTGATCGGTAAAGAAACATGCAGAATCAGGTTCTTATCGGCTTCGGAAAGAGAGACTCCTTCTGTGGGTGGCATATCACCATAGCGGCTGAGCATGGCAAACTCACCGCCAAATACCGATTTATAAAAATTAAACGCCTGTTCGGTTTGTCCTTTGAAATTTAAATAATGATTCAGTTGCATGGGGGACGTCCTGTTGTTTTTTTATTCACAGCATAACTTATCGGGAATTTAACAATGGGTGCATTATTTTTTGTAATTGCCAAAACAAAAAATCCTGCGCTGGGCAGGATTTTTCAGTTAATCGATCGATCCTTAGATCAATTCAATTGCAACCGCTGTTGCCTCACCACCACCGATACACAGTGCTGCAACACCTTTTTTGCCGCCTGTGCGTTTAAGGGCATGAATCAAGGTCAGGATGATACGAGAACCTGTAGAACCAACAGGGTGACCCAATGCACAGGCACCACCATTGATATTCACTTTCTCTGCATCCAGTTTGAAATCATCAATCGGGCACATGGTCACCATCGCAAATGCTTCATTGATTTCCCAAAGGTCAACCTCTTGTGCATCCCAGCCCGCTTTCTTCAATACTTTTTCGATTGCACCGACAGGAGCAATGGTAAATTCAGAAGGGTGCTGTGAGTTAGACGCTGTGGCAATAATTTTTGCCAAAGGTTGTAAACCGCGTTGTGCCGCAACTTCGCTTGAAGTAAGGACCAGTGCAGAGGCACCATCAGAAATCGAACTTGCATTCGCTGCGGTAATAGTACCGTCTTTTGCGAAAGCAGGTTTAAGTGACGGGATTTTATCAATTTTGGCACTTAAAGGTTGTTCATCCTGATCAACAACCACATCACCTTTACGGGTAGAAACCGTTACAGGGACGATCTCGTCTTTAAAGTAGCCTTCAGTAATCGCTTTCTGTGCACGATGTAAAGAACGGATCGCGAAATCATCCATTTGTTCACGAGTATAGTGACGTTGATTTGCCATGTCCTGAGCAAATGAACCCATTAAACGACCTGTTTCTGCATCTTCAAGACCATCAAGGAACATATGATCCTTGATTTCACCATGGCCCATACGGTAGCCGCCGCGTGCTTTAGGTAATACATAAGGCGCATTGGTCATTGATTCCATACCACCCGCAACCACAATCTCGGCACTACCGGCCTTGATCATGTCTGCTGCCTGCATCACCGCTTTCATGCCAGAGCCACAAAGCTTGTTGATGGTGACTGCACCAGTAGAGTCTGGTAAGCCAGCTTTACGCATTGCCTGACGAGCTGGGCCTTGTTTGAGGCCAGCAGGTAATACACAACCCATGATGACTTCTTCTATATCAGTTGGTTGCAGGCCAGAACGAGCAATAGCTTCTTTAATCGTTACAGCACCTAACTCAGGCGCTGTTACACCTGATAATGCACCTTGGAAGCCGCCCATTGCAGTACGAGCGCCATTAACAATTACGATGTCAGTCATTATGTGTCTCCACACTTATAATTTATAAAAAATGTTCCAAACTTAAGCAGTATATTAAAAAAACAACCGGAATAAAGTGTTTTACTTTTTTTAAGCTAGACTGAGGAGTTTTTAACAGCTGGATATTTTCTCAAAGCGGATATTGCCCATGCGGCTTAAGCGTATTTTAGTATGGTAGTCAGGCGAAGTTGAACAGTAAGTAAAACTGCCATTTGCAGCAAAGGGCAGTCCATTTTCACCCTGGAAAATGATTGCATTGGGAGTAGCACCAAAAGCATTATAATGAAGATCGCCGTATTTAAGCTTTAGGGCAACCGCAAAGAGCAAGACTTCGTTGTGATCTCGTTTTCTATTGTGGTTGCTATCTATAAATCCGATAAAGCCTTTATTCCAGTCTGTACCACAATCATTTAAGTTATTACTTGGGCAGAGCATCACATTTTTATGATAAAGCTGTGCATCGGTTTTTGCTTTTTGTATATGAATTGTGAGGTTTCTTTTTAAGTAATTAGCTTCGCTTGAAACCATTAAGTCGTGAAAATGTGGTAGGGCCATAAAGCTGAGAATTGCCAGAATACTGAACACGGTAAGCAATTCACTCAATGTAAATCCATGTGGTCTAAACATGTTTTTCCTGTCTATTTTTATTAAATTTTTTATTAACAATATGTTAAGGGTACTTCTTATTTGTGATAGTGAAAATAACTAACAAATAAGTTAAATAATACTTAAGCATAGATTCATAGACAGTAATCTATTAAAAGCTGTATGGAAATTGAAAATTTACGGAACTACAACGGAAATTGTAAGCAATTTTGTCAATAATTTACGAGGTTAAAGTTATCAAGCACTTGGAAAATTCATCAAGTGTTTGTATGATTCAAAGTGAAGTGAATGGCTGAAAATAATGTTGTAGAACATTAATGTTCTCAGTACGAAAAATCATAGGCTGAGCTTACACAACAAACAATTGTTATCTCTGGAGGATATCCATGAAATTGAGTCGTATTGCACTTGCTATGCTTGTTGCTGCTCCTTTAGCTGCTGCTAATGCTGGCGTAACAGTAACTCCATTAATGCTTGGTTACACATTCCAAGACACTAAACACAATAATGGTGATAAGCATTTAACAAATGGTCCTGAAATCCAGGATGATTTATTTGTTGGTGCGGCATTAGGTGTTGAATTAACGCCTTGGTTAGGTTTTGAAGCTGAATATAACCAAGTTAAAGGTGATGTTGACGCTGCTGCTGCAAATGCTGAATACAAGCAACAACAAATCAACGGTAACTTCTATGTTACTTCTGATTTGATCACTAAAAACTATGACAGCAAAATCAAGCCATATGTATTGTTAGGTGCTGGTCACTACAAATACAAGTTTGATGATGTAGACCGCGGTACTCGTGGTAATAAAGAAGAAGGTACTTTAGGTAATGCAGGTTTTGGTGCTTTCTGGCGCTTGAACGATGCTTTGTCTCTTCGTACAGAAGCTCGTGGTACTTATAACATCGATGAAGATTTCTGGAACTATACAGCACTTGCTGGTTTGAACGTCGTTCTTGGTGGTCACTTGAAACCTGCTGCGCCAGTAGTAGAAGTTGCTCCAGTTGAACCTACTCCAGTTGCTCCACAACCACAAGAGTTGACTGAAGACCTTAACATGGAACTTCGTGTGTTCTTTGATACCAACAAATCTGATATCAAACCACAATACAAGTCTGAAATTGCGAAAGTTGCAGAGAAGTTAGCTGAATACCCGAATGCGACTGCTCGTATCGAAGGTCACACAGATAACACTGGTCCACGTAAGTTAAACGAGCGTTTATCTTTAGCGCGTGCGAACTCTGTTAAATCTTCACTTGTAAATGAATACAACGTTGATGCATCTCGTTTGTCAACTCAAGGTTTTGCTTGGGATCAACCGATTGCTGACAACAAAACTAAAGAAGGTCGTGCTATGAACCGTCGCGTATTCGCTGCGATTTCTGGTAGCCGTACTGTTCTTGTACAACCAGGTCAGCAAGCTCAATAATTTGAGTTTTTGAACTGAATAAAAAGCGACTCGTCAGAGTCGCTTTTTTTTATATTGAAAAAGCTTTACGTGATGTTGATGAGCAAAGAGGTACCTAATATTTTTAAGAGTGACTGAAGATGAAACTGGACTTTATTGCCAATAACATGCTCGAATTATTTAGCTTTCTTGAAAAGATTTTGATAGCTTGTTAAAATTTTGATTAAAAAGTGATAAGCTCTCACAGCTTTGTTAGATATTGTTAAATTTAGAATTTTCTAAGTTTTTTGAAGAGAGATACATCTTTTGGGTGATACCTGAGCAAATGTTACTAAATACTTGGAAAATTGATCGGGTATTTGTATGATTTAAGCTAAGGTGAATGCCTGAAAAAGATACAACAAAACTATTTCTCAGCATTCAAAAAATTTATTCGCGTTTACAGAACAAACAATTTTTTGTTTTTGGAGGATATCCATGAAATTAAGTCGTATCGCACTTGCTCTGCTTGTTGCCGCACCTTTGGCTGCTGCAAATGCAGGCGTAACTGTCACTCCTTTAATGCTTGGTTACACCATGTTCGATACTGAACATAATAATCATGGTGATAAAGGTCAATTAACTCCAAGTCCAGAGCTAAATGACGATTTATTCGTTGGTGCTGCACTGGGTGTAGAAATTACACCTTGGTTAGGTGCAGAAGTTGAATATAGCCAAATTAAAGGCGATACCAGCACCAATAACGATTATAAAGGTCGTAACATTGCTGGTAATGCTTATGTGACTTCTGA
>NZ_AMZS01000043.1:0-572 GCF_000314615.1 Acinetobacter sp. WC-323 | reverse complement strand
TAAATTGAAGTGCAATTTCACGCATGGCCAAGATGATCTCATCGACTTCTAGAGTAGTCAGATTCGCTTCTGAAGTACCGAGTTTATGTATGTCATTTCGAGAAATATTGAGCGCTTCTTCCACAATGTCCATTTGATCATAACCACCTAGACCTTCACAGAAGGTCACGTCATAGGCTGGAGCCAATTTCCATTGACCATTTTTTGCCATGAGAAAAGAAAAATGCTTGGTATGGTCATCCCGATTATTGAAAAGTACATTAAACACAGCACGTTTAAAAGTATGCAGCCTTTCTCGCACATCTTGCGTACACATCAAGGTTGCCCGAAGAAAATTGCGGTAGTCTAGGCTACCTGGAACTTTATAGTCTGCTCCGGTATATGCAGCCAAACTCTGCATTGGAATCCGCATGCCATTTTGACGGTCGAATCGTTTAGCAGCAAAAGCCATTAAACCATTGGGCAAATTAAAAAAATGGGTGTCTGGAGTCTCGATTGCACAAAGTCGCAAACATTCTGCATAGACGGCTTCAATGGCGCAGACTTCAGGATGCTCTTGCTGAGCAGGAAAC
>NZ_AMZS01000042.1:0-570 GCF_000314615.1 Acinetobacter sp. WC-323 | reverse complement strand
GACCTAGCCAAACTGTAAAACTCATGTATTCATAGCCTTTAAATGAATCTTTCAATCGGTATATTTAAGGTAAAAACTAGTAATCAGAAGTTATTATCACCCCCATATAAAACAAGGATCAACTTAAAAACAATAACTTAGTAAATTATTCTTCCATTTTTTTATATTTAGTGTTATCTCATTCACTTGGCTCTGAAAGTTTCTCGCACTGAGTTTATATGCGGACCAATTCGTTGTACGGTAGATTTTAGTTGCTGGCTTCTTCATTCGGAAATTATATTGCTGAATCAGACCTTACAAACAGCTTTGTGCAACAAAGCCGTCTTTAAGTACTTTTTTTAAAGGAAAAATCATCGACTTAAATCTATATTTCCAACAGTGCCACTTTTATCGCTTTAGCACCTCAACTCATTTAAGTGGCGTAACTTACATAACTTATGCATCCCATTTAAGTGACCTCAGTTATAGTATTCCGTGTCAGGAATTTGTCCACTTATTCCAATGATGATGAGAACTGCAGCATTGACTTAGATCGCCAGTGCTCAGTACTGGCCATCATGTAGCTTTTAT
>NZ_AMZS01000041.1:0-15349 GCF_000314615.1 Acinetobacter sp. WC-323 | reverse complement strand
ATAAACTCGGTACTTCAGAAGCGAATCTGACTACTCTAGAAGTCGATGAGATCATCTTGGCCATGCGTGAAATTGCACTTCAATTTAGTCAAATTGCGCAACGCCTGTATCCTCATCAAATTCGAGAATCTACCCTAGAGATGATTCAATCACGAATTCAACAAAATATTGATTTTTTAACTGAAACCTAAGCGTAAATATAAACTAAGCGCCAACCATCAACTTATAGTTAGTCGCTACATAATCTGTAGAACCTGTGAATTAGCTCGCTTTATAATCACGAATATTAGATGGATCACCGCCAAGATACGTTCTGCAAACGTGAAATCACTACATCCAGATCGAAAATCGCTAAGAAAAAACTATCACCAAAAAAAGGTCTGCACTATGGATAGATGCAGACCAAACTCTGGATAACTACAAGCACGAGAAATATGTCGCAATTTTGTATAGACATGAATTTGATAAAATCAGCCCAGAAAGCCAGAAATTCATAAAAACTATTTCATCAATCCCCTATAACTTAAATCACGTTCATGGTCGATCTTAAATCTTGCGAAAAGTACTCATGCTGACCTAGCCAAACTGTAAAACTCATGTATTCATAGCCTTTAAATGAATCTTTCAATCGTTATATTTAAGGTAAAAACTAGTAATCAGAAGTTATTATCATTCCCATATAAAACAAACATCAGATTAAAAACAATAACTTAGTAAATTATTTTTCCATTTTTTTATATTTAGTGTTATCTTTCCTAACTTCATCTGGGAGAGTTGAGTTTGATCATAGATCATTCGATAGCCTGCTTGTTGCATTTCTGCGATCAAATTCCGTTGGTCTATCCGTTCTCCCCCTTGATCTTTCGGCAGAAATTGACGCTTACCCCCGCCTAGAATCACATCAACCCCATCTTTTAATTTGACGTTATAACGCTGATAGATATCACCTTGCGAACTTGGTACTAATTGGGATGCTATGTCATTTTCAGCATCACGATGACAAATATGAGCATAAGTCGATGCTGGTGTAGCATGCGTAATGCGAGTTGTTGTGACTACCCCTGTACCCCAACCTCGTGCTTTGGCCAATTCGAGTAAAGTTTGGGTGTCTTGCTTATTTTGGTTCTGAGGATTGGTTCCACATTGATGATTTCCGGCCTGATTTGGTTCTACTGCAATTGTTCCAGTCTGCATGGATATCACTTCATTTTTCATTTTTACACCTGTCATATAGGCACCCAGCGATGGTGCGCTATCTGTAACCTGTGCACCTTCTGAGAAAGTACGAACAAATGCTGACTCTGGCAGTTGATCTATTGGCAGTTGGCCATCTTCACCAACAGCGTAAATTCGTGCAGCTGTTAGTGTCGTGATACCCATTGCATCTTCCAAGAAAAAAACCACACGTTGAGGCTGTTTTGATGGTTGTACTGAAGTAGAAGTTGATTGAACTAAAGCAGGACTTTGACAGCACGTCAAAATAACTGTGCCCAAACTACACCATGCCAAACTTATTAATTTTTTATTAAATTTTTTCTTATGCCAAAGCATTGCATCAACTCATCTTAGGATGGTCGAAAAATACGCTTTAAATATTCAATTTACATGACAAATTTATGAAAATATTATTATGACTACTTATATAAATTTTCCTAATTGCAAAAAATAGTGTAGCAACTTGCTACACTATTTTTTTACTTTATTTTTCTAACATTCGTTTTAGGAAAGCTTTTAATTCTTGTAAATTTTGATCATCAAATTGGCCCATTTTTAAAGATACCTTTAATGTATTATGGTCAAATTTGATATTACCAGCAACTTTCCCATCATATTCAATTTTATGTACAATTGAAGTTTGAATTACTTCTTTCGTTTCTCTTGACTTAAAGATTTTTTCAGCTAGTGATGCCAGTTTTGTCTGTTCAACTTCTTTTTTAAGCAATTTTGACCATGCTTCGAATAATGCTTCTTTAGCATTTTCATGGTTTTCATCATGATCTGATAGAAACTTTTTCACTGCTGTAGCAGCGGTCCGTGCTAATAATGACGGCTGTTTCTCCAAATCTTCAATCAACTCTCCAGGTAATTTTTCAAAAGATAAATATTTATACATATCTTCACGATTCATACCTAATGACTTTGCTAACTTCTGCTTATTTTTTTTTAATTTTTCATCCAAAGAAGTTAATCCAACATATATTTCATAATCTGTCAGATCTTCTCGCTTTAAATTTTCAGCTAATGTTAATAAAGCAACTTCTTCATCCGATGCATCAATAATGATTACTTCAATAGTGTTCTTATTGAGAAATTGGTGGGCTTTCAATCGTCTTTCACCAGCAATCAACTCATATTTATCATTTATTCTACGAACTGCAATTGGTTGTAATAGCCCAATTTCTTCAATTGATGCTGCTAAATCTTCAATATCTTGTTGATTAAAGAGTTTTCGAGGCTGGTTAGGGCTAGCCTGAATATCTGTAATTTGTACATTACGTCTTAGCTCTTTGACATCGTTAATATGCTCCTTTTGGGCATGTTGATGCTTTTGAGTATTTTGCTGAAGACGTTTAGCCAATAGCTCTTTATTACTTACCATAGTATTTCCAGAATTATATTATCCGACACGCTGAACAATTTCTTGTGCTAAAGTTTCAAAAGCTTTTCGAACTTTTGAGTTTTTATCAACAGATAATAAAGGTTGTTGCAAAATTGCAGCTTGATTAACCTTAGTGCTCATTGGAATTGTGGTATGCAATAATTCTCCAACTTGATTAAATGCTTCATCTTTTATTAATTTACATACATTCTGACGCTCATCATGTTTAATTAATAAAGCACCTAAGAGTTCTAATTCAGGGTTAACTCTTCTAATTTTACTTAAATGATTAATTAAATCAGTAACACCATAGAGACCGTATTGTGAACCAGATTCAATTGGAACAATAACATGTGTCGAAGCGGCTAAAGCATTGCTGGTTAGTAATTTTAAGCTAGGAGGGCAATCAATAAGAATGTAGTCATATAATCCTTCTAGAATTTCCAATTTATTTGAAAGTTCCTCGGATGGTCTTGGTGCATCATCTTTCAATTGATCTTCAGTTTTACCAAGAGTTAATGAGCCATATATTAAAGAAACATTTTTAAATTTTGTTTCTTCTTCTAATGCTTCCGATAATAGACTTATATCACCAATAAGTAATTCAGCTGATGTAGTTTCAACTTCGCTAGGGTGTCTTAATCCTATATGTAAACTTGCATTTGCTTGTGGATCCAGATCAATTACTAAGACCTTATTTCCTAATTCAGCAAGTTCTGAAGCAAGATGTACTACAGTAGTTGTTTTCCCGCAACCACCTTTATGATTAGCTACAGCAATGATTTTAGTTGACATATTTGTCTTAAGGAATTTACTTTGATTTCATTTAATATAAAGATATTTGTAGCAACTTGCTACAGTTCCTTTGTCATATTTTTATCTTTTGAATTCAAAAGATGTGGGAAAAACATTTCTTAACTTTTTTAAAAAATATAGCTAGCTAATTTTAATTAGTATTAATTAGTATTAATTAGTTAATTATAATTAGACAAGTTTTATTTTTTAAAAAACAATTAGATAGATTTTTTAAAGTGGAAGGTTTGTCACTAATAAGTGGAAGGCCTGTCATTGATAAGTGGAAGGCCTGTCACCGATAAGTGGAAGGTTTGTCACTAATAAGTGGAAGGTTTGTCACTGATAAGTGGAAGGTTTGTCACTATGGTGGAAGACTTGTCATTGTGATTTATTTTAATGTGTATTTTTTAATTTAAAACAATACGATTCAACTGCTTGTGATGTTGATAAGTTTGTTTTTATTGAAATAAAGGTGGAAGACTTGTCATTAGATGTTTTTTATTCTGTGGATAAAATATTTGTATAAAATTTAATTGATAACATGATGTTTGATAGTCAAGAATACCGGAATGGTGGAAGGCTTGTCACTTTAATGGTGGAATATGTGTTGAGTAATTCCACTTTAGTGGTGCTGTAGGCTATTCCTACTTTCAAATTGATTGCTTGAGCGACACAGATGAATTATCAAAGGTGGAAGAACTGTCACTTAAAAGTGTTTATTTTTATATTTATTCCACCATAAGGCTGAATAGTACCAAAATTGCACTTTAATAGTGACACTTCTTCCACTCTTAAGGTGTTTGATGGGCATAAACTGAGTTAATTTAATGTAAGTATGAGAAAATAGTGAGCGGTTTGCATCTTCTTCCACTTTTGTGTATAACATGTAGAAAATATTTTAATCTTTCCACTTATGAGCAATCACAACGAACCAGAAGAATTAGAACATCTACCTTATTGTATTGGTAACATTCGACATAATGGAGTAGTCAGCACTAGTAACCGTCTGATTAGACCAATTGAATTATCATCTAATGAGTATAAAGCTCTTCTTTATGCAATGGCTGTTGCGAATTATGGTGAGAAGAATAATCAAGATCGTGAAATTACAGAGCAAACTTATATTTATTTGCATAAAGATGATTTAGGCGAATTATTAGGATTAGATAAAAAGAATTCCATTAATGTTGCTATTGATCGTATTTATAAAGAATTATCATCACGAGTAGCTCATTTTGTAATTGAAGAGCCCGTGGATGATAATAAGCGTAAAGTTAAAAAAGTACACTCAGTAGTACCAATTATTCGTGAACTCCGTTGGGAAGATGATGCTAAAAATGCTTTGCAGATACGTTTCACCAGTGAAGTACTTCCGTATTTTACTCGTTTAGCAAATGGAAATTTTACGACCTATCAATTGAAAGATTTATTTGCTTTGGACTCTGTAACCAGTATGAGTTTGTATTCATACTTTATCAAAAATGAATTTAAGTATGCTAATCAAGATTCTTATGAGGTTGAACTTTCACTTGAGAATATCAAAGCATTAATTGATATTGGGGAGAAAAAATACGATCGTTGGGTTGATTTTAGACGATACGTTTTAGACAAGATTATTGAAGAAATTAATGAAAGGACTAGTCTTCAATTAGAGTACGATACCATCAAGAAAGGTCGACCTATTGTCGGAGTTCGATTTAAAATTCTTAATAGGCATGCCACTGAAGTTGTTGTATCTAATACTAATGATAAGACTCAAATCTATTTAGATGTCAATTTTGATGATAACGCGCTTGTTAAAGAATTAGGTGCGAAGTTCGATATGACTGTAAGGTCTTGGTACATCTATGCAAACGACCCAAATTATAAACAGTTTAGTAAGTGGTTTAAGACAGAAGGGTGCTTAACTGAATCTCAAGCAAATGTGATAGTTAATGATATTATGTTCCAAATGGATTTTGCTGTAGCTGGCAGTTCAATGAGTGAATTTAAGAAAGAAATGAAATATAAATTAAAAAATAATCCAAATTTTGTAAAAGAAAATAGAAAACGATTGAATGAAATCTTTGGAAAAGACGTTATATGACTGTGTAGCAAGTTGCTACACTTTTTACTATAAGATGTAAAATAAGCTTAATATCAGTTTATGTCATATTTTTATAGGGCTTTGTTGCATAAAGGTTTGAAAGATAGAAGCGATCCTAATTGAGCCAAATTCAAGTGACAACTTGGGTGTGAGGGCGCCCCAATTCTGTGAATTTGTTCAAAAGGGCTACGCGTGCATGAATCTCATTCACCTGACTAGGAAAACTCCTTGCTGTTAATTTATCGCCTAATAATTTGATGCAATGCATCTTGGTTTCCACCAAACTTCGACGGTGATAACCAGACCACTTTTTCCAAAGTGACCTTCCTAGCAGTTTGACTGTTTTCAATAACTCATTTCGCTCTATAGACCTGACTTGCTAATCTTTCCGAGGCTTTGTATTCTTCCTGGGTGGAATGACCGCATGTGCATCACGATTTAAAATGACTTGTCGGCAGTGCTTTGTGTCATAAGCACCATCTGTATAAACTGAATCAATTCGTTCATCCAAGGGAACTTGAGAAAGTAAATCTTCGAGCACTTGTGAATCGCTGACATTATTTGTCGTGAGTTGTACTGTACGTATTTGAAGGGTTTCAGCTTCTATAGCAATATGGAGCTTACGCGATTGGCGACGATATTCAGATCCATGTTTCTTGCATTTCCATTCACCTCCACCTAGAAATTTCAAGCCAGTAGAGTCCACGAGTAGATGCAGACCATCTCTACTTTTTTGGTAGCTAATTGCAATATCAATATGCTTTTGTCTTCTACAAAGCGTGGTGTAATCTGGTGCTGTCCAATTTAATACACAAATTTTAATCAGACTTTGGACAAAGCCAGTGACCATATGTAAAGATAGACGGAATAAGGATTTAATCATTAACCAGCATTGGATAGCTGCGTCGGAGTAGGTTTGATTTCGCCCTTGTTTGCCTTTTGATGGAGCATACCATTGCGTAGCAGGATCAAACCAAATGGCAATATTTCCGCGACTCATGAGTGCTCGGTTATATGCGGGCCAATTGGTTGTGCGGTAGATTTTGTGTGTAGGCTTCTTCATTTAAAAATTATATCGCTGAAAAAGCCGTTACAGATAGGTTTGTGCAACAAAGCCCTTAGTTGAAAAAACTTTTAGATTTCATGCTCACACACCACCTAAAACAAAAAATATCTGATTGATTTTACAGGCTTTTAATTTAATGTTTTATTCTACCCACTCGCAATATCAACGTTTAGTATCACGACTCACTAACTCATTAACTAAATATGGAGCAGTACGGCTATCTTGATTTTCTGTTATTTGTTTTGGTGTTCCTGCCACAACAATATTCCCACCAGCATTTCCAGCACCTGGTCCCACATCAATCACCCAATCTGCTTGTGCAACGGCACGCATATCATGCTCAATCATAACCACGGTATTACCCGCATCGACTAATCGCTGCAATTGAACTAACAATCGATCTACATCTGATGGATGCAAACCTGTAGTTGGCTCATCAAGTATATACAGTGTATTTCCACGCTGATTGCGTTGCAGCTCGGTCGCCAATTTAATACGTTGCGCTTCTCCACCAGATAGTTCAGTCGCTGGTTGCCCTAAACGTAAATAACCAAGGCCAATTTCCTTTAATAATTGTAGTGAACGAGCAATCGAGACCTCTCCATCAAAAAAATCACGTGCTTCATTGACGGTCATTCCTAATATTTCAGCAATATTACGTCCATTCCAGCGAATTTTCAGAGTGTCATCATTATATCGAGCACCATGACATGTCGGACAAGGGGCATATACACTTGGCATAAACAATAATTCTACACTGACAAAGCCTTCACCTTCACAAGTTTCACATCGCCCTTTAGCCACATTAAACGAAAAACGTCCAGCATCATAATGAGCTTGGTGAGCTTCAGGAGTCCCAGCAAATAACTTTCTAACATGATCAAATAAACCCGTATAAGTTGCCAGATTAGAACGTGGAGTACGACCAATTGGTTTTTGATCAACCTGTACCAGACGCTGTATAGCCTCCACATCACCAGCCAGAGAACCCTGTGTAACCTCGGTAACCAACATTCCTTCATTTAAAGGATTATTTTCATTATTGTTTTTAGTTTCAGATTCATTGCCTAAATATGAAAGTACTAACTCGGGTAAAGCTTGAGAAACGAGACTAGATTTACCCGAACCTGAAATACCTGTAACTGCTGTAAGTACACCAAGAGGTATACGAGCATCAATATTATGCAGGTTATGTCGGTAAATATTGTTAAGTTCAAGCCAACCAGAGGGTGTACGTCCATAACTTTGAGTAACTGGGATTTTATTAAATAAATAACTTGCAGTACGTGAAGCTGAAATCTCACTTAAACCCTGAGGTACTCCACTATATAAAATATTACCACCTTGCTCTCCTGCATCTGGTCCAACATCCACTAACCATTGAGCACGACGCATGAGCTCTAAATCATGCTCTACAACAAATACGGAGTTTCCAGCGTCTCTTAATTTATCGAGAGAATCATATAATGACTGACTATCTGAAGGATGTAATCCAGCAGACGGTTCATCCAGTACATAAACTACACCAAATAGCATAGAACTTAATTGTGTTGCTAAACGCAAACGTTGTAACTCTCCCGCTGAAAGAGTCGGTGTGGCTCTATCTAATGTTAGATAACCAAGACCTAACTGGCGTAATTGATTTAAACGCCCCACCACACCATTTGCTAAACGCTGGGCAGCAATTTTCTTTTCATCTGAAAGTGCTGACGTACGTCTTACATCTGGAGATACAGAATGCACTGCTCTACCTGTTGTTGCTCGTTCAGATCTATCAAGTTGGGTTACTTTATTATTAGTCTTTTCTCCAGCATCATGAGCTTCGAAATTGCCAAGAACAATGGGCTCAAGCAGGCAAGTTAACTTATCCAAAGAAAGTTGCATAAACTCACCAATATCTATTCCAGCAAAGGTAATAGATAAGGCTTCTGGTTTAAGGCGTTTACCATGACAGGAAGGGCATATTTTTCCTTCCATAAAACGTGAAACACGTTTTTTCATCGACGTACTTTGGGTATTAGCAAAAGTATGAAGGACATAGCGACGAGCACCAGTGAAAGTGCCCATATAGCTGGGTTCTAGTTTACGTTTAAGTGCAGATTGAGTCTCAGCGGGGCTTAAACCAGCATAGACAGGAACTGTTGGGGTTTCTTCAGTAAATAAAATCCAGTCTCTATCCGATTGCGGTAAATCTTTCCATGGTCGATCAACATCATACCCTAGGGTTACTAGGATATCGCGTAAGTTTTGCCCGTGCCAAGCAGGTGGCCATGATGCGATAGCTTTCTCACGAATACTCAGTGTTGGGTCAGGAACCATTATCGATTCTGTAACTTCATAAATGTGACCTAAACCATGACAGGTAGGACAAGCGCCTTGAGGAGTGTTCGGTGAAAAGTCCTCGGCATATAACATTGGCTGATCGGCAGGATATGCACCAGCACGCGAATAAATCATTCGCACGAGACTTGATAAAGTTGTTACACTTCCAACAGAAGAACGGGTATTACTTGCACCACGTTGTTGTTGCAATGCTACTGCTGGTGGTAGACCATCAATAGCATCAACATCTGGTACTCCGACCTGATCTATTAAGCGTCTTGCATAAGGTGCAACAGATTCGAAATATCTTCTTTGTGCTTCAGCAAAAATAGTTCCAAAAGCAAGTGATGATTTTCCTGAACCCGATACACCTGAGAAAACAACAAGTGCATTTCTTGGGATAGAAACATCTACATCCTTAAGGTTATGCTCACGTGCACCTCGAACTTCAATACAATTATTAGATAAAGTAATGTTATTGTGTTCACCAAAAGAATGTATTTTCATGTTTCTACGAGCCTGTAAATTATTTTGTGTAAGTCCCATTTTTTTATAAATGATCTTTTAATCGATCATCGAACTGAATCGTAAACCAATTCATTGCTAAACGCCAATTTTGAATTGGCATGGTCCATTTTTTAGCAGCATTTGAAGTTGCTAAATAAATGACCTTTTTCACTGAATCATCAGAACAGAAGATCTTTCTCTTTTTAGTTGAATGGCGGATCACGCTATTCAATGATTCAATTGCATTTGTTGTATAAATCGCATGACGTATTTCAGCAGGATAGCTAAGGATCGTTCGGATATTTTCCCAATTTGCCCGCCAAGATTCTCCAATTTTTGGATACTGGTGATTTCATTGATCGCAGAAGATATCTAGGGACTTTAAAGCATTTTCCTCTGTACTTGCCTGATAGATCGCCTTCAATCCTGCTGTTACAGCTTTGTAGTCCTTCCAGCTCACAAATCTCAGGCTATTGCGTACAACATGCACGATACACAGCTGGATATCAGTATGAGGGTAGACAGAGGCTAGCGCATCAGGAAAGCCTTTTAGTCCTGAGAAGCGCTGCTTCGCAAGGCAGGCTACAAGAATATCTTGCACTCCTCGATTTTTAAGCTCTGTCATGACTGACAGCCAGAATTTGGAACCTTCTGTTTGAGCAAACCACATGCCAAGAAGTTCTTTTTGGCCATCTAGGTTAATGCCTAATGCTAAATAAACTGATTTATTGATTACTGTTGAATGCTGACGAACCTTAACAACAATGCAATCTAAATAGACAACAGGATAAAGACTATCGAGTGTTCTATTTTGCCATTCTGTCACTTGTTTAATGACAGCATCCGTCACCTTACTAATAAGGGAGGCAGATACATCGACATCGTACATTTCTTTAAAAAAAGCAACAATTTCTCTATTTGTCATTCCTTTCGCATATAGCGAAAGAATTTGATCATCCATGCTAGTAATGCGTGTTTGATGCTTCTTAATAATCTGTGGTTCAAAAGAGCCGTCACGATCACGAGGGATATCTAAAGCAAGCTGCCCACCTTGTGTTAGAACTGTTTTGGAGCTAAAACCATTACGTGCATTAGATCCATTCTTAGGTTGATGCTTTTCATAGCCTAAATGTTCAGAAAGCTCAGTATTCAGAGCGGTTTCGATCATGAACTTTTTGAATATGGCTGTCATTTGGTTTAAATCTTCAGGAGTTTTTAAACCTTTAGCTAATTCAGCTGCCATACTTTTGATTGTAGCTTCATCCATGTGAAGTACCTCTTTTTATTATCCTCAGTAGGATAAATGAAAATTAAGTACTTACACAAAATTTAGAACAGTCCCACAACTCATTTTGTTGAACTATATCTGTACAACAACTCTACCTCGAATTTTTCCATCTAAAATTTCATTGGAAATATTTAAAGCATCTGTTAACTGAATTTCAGTCGTTACTGTTTCTAATTTTGTTTGATCTAATTCTGTAGCCAAACGTTCCCATGCTTCTTTTCTTAATTCGATTGGTGCCATCACGCTATCAATTCCATATAAGGTGATCCCTCTTAGAATAAATGGAGCAACTGTTGCTGGAAAATCCATTCCGCCTGCCAAACCACACGCAGCAACTGCACCACGATATTTTGTACTAGCACATGCATTGGCTAAAGTATGGCTTCCAACAGTATCAATCACGCCAGCCCAAACTTCTTTGTTTAATGGCTTTCCTGAGGAAGATAATTCAATACGATCAATAATTTCACTCGCACCTAGATAGGTTAAATATTCTGACTCTTGAGGTCGACCAGTTGAAGCTGTAATCTCATAACCAAGATGATTCAAAATAATAATGGAAATACTACCTACTCCACCATTTGCACCTGTCACTAAAATTTTTCCATCACTTGGTTTAATACCATGTTTTTGTAAAGCCATGACACACAACATTGCGGTATAACCTGCTGTACCAATAACCATCGTATCTTTAAAAGAAAAAGCAGAAGGTTTTTGTATGAGCCAATCACCAGAAACAGTGACTTGCTCGGCTAGCCCTCCAAAATACTTTTCACCCACTCCCCAACCATTTAGTAGAACTTCATCTCTTTCTTTCCATGCTGGATGTTTTGATTCAATCACAACACCCGAAAAGTCGATGCCTGGGGTCAAAGGAAAACTACGCACCACTGGTGAACGCCCAGTAATGGCTAAAGCATCTTTATAATTGAGTGTTGAATATTTGACTTCGACTCTAACCTCTCCTTCTTGTAAAGGCTTTGATGCAATCTCAGTAATTTTTGATGTGTAACCTGCTTCATCTTTAGTAATTACAATACCTTTGTACATAGAACTTCCTCTCTATTTAATTAGACTGTTTGTCTAGAATTAATTAAAAAATAAATACAGACGTCTGCATTTATTTTTTAATGGCTTTGTTGCACAAACCTATCTCTAAAGGCTTATTCCACAATATAATTTTCAAATGAATAAGTCGACACCTAAAATTTATCGCACAACCAATTGGTCTTCATATAACCGGGCTCTCATTAATCGTGGAAATATTGCCATTTGGTTTGATCCTGCTACGCAATGGTATGCCCCATCAAAAGGCAAACAAGGACGAAATCAAACTTACTCCGACGCAGCTATCCAATGCTGCCTAATGATTAAATCTCTCTTTCGATTGTCTTTACGCATGGTCACAGGCTTTGTTCAAAGTCTCATCCATCTTTGTGGGTTAAATTGGATAGCGCCAGACTACACTACAATTTGTAGACGACAACAGCATATTGATATTGTGATTAGCTATCAAAAAAGTTGTGATGGACTGTATCTAATCGTTGAATCTACAGGTCTGAAATTCTTAAGTGAGGGTGAATGGAAGCGTAAAAAACATCAGCCTGAATATCGTCGCCAATGGCGTAAACTACATATTGGTATAGATGCTAAAACCTTACAAATACGCGCTGTTCAGCTCACAACCAACAATGTGAGTGATTCACAGGTACTTGGTGATTTACTCGATCAGATTCCACAAGATGAGAGAGTTGACTCCGTCTATACCAATGGAGCTTATGATACCAAACAGTGCCGACAGGTCATTGCGGATCAGCAAGCACATGCAGTGATTCCACCAAGAAAAAATGCGAAGCCATGGAAAGATAAAAAGATGGGCTCGCTAGAACGCAATGAGTTGCTTCTAACAGTTAAACGTTTAGGAAGAACTATTTGGAAGAAATGGTCAGGCTATCATCGGCGAAGTTTGGTTGAAACCAAGATGCATTGCATCAAATTATTGGGGGATAAACTCAGTGCGAGAAATTTTCAAAGCCAAGTCAATGAGATTCATGCACGTATGGCAGTATTAAATAAATTTACGGACTTAGGCAGACCACATACCCGAGTTGTCACTTAAATTTGAGTAGATATGAGAAGTCTTAACTTTTAAATCTTTGTGCAACAAAGCCATTTAGAATTAGAAATCCCAAAGCAATCATAGAGTCCTTGAGCTAAAATATATTGGACTCTCTGCGAACCTCAAATGAGATTCAGCTATTCGATGGATTGCGGACATCTATCGAACGTTCGATCTCAAACACTATGACGTCAAGATCGGGTACTTAAAATTATCAAAATGATAAAAAGAAGAAATTTAAATGGTGAAATGAAAAATCATGTAAAAAGACTAAAAATCTTGCAATAAGTACAAGGCAACGTAAGATCAGCAGTGAAGTCATTTTAAATTCCTTGTACTGCAATTTGCATTACATGGAACAAACCCACAATAGTTACCGCTATTGTGGGTCATTAGCCCTCTTCTTGATTAAGTTATAAGAAAAAAACCTCTATCATTCGATTGATTCTTTTATATAAATAATAAAGTAAATCTCTGTTTTCGATGAAATTTTATAAAGTTCAGTATTAGACCTGTAGAGAAAACTTATCAAAAGAAGTATTGGTTAATCTTTTTCTTCAACTTCTTCCTTAAACTCAAACAAATCATTCATCGTACAGTTAAAGTATTTACATAACTTATCAGCGACTGGCAATTCGATACGTATAGCACGGTCATAATACATACTTGTCAGCGTATTACGATTAATTCCTGTCGCATGCACCACTTCACTTAATTTTAAAATTTTTCTATCGCCCATGAGGCTAGATAACTTACAAGTAATCATATTTAAATTAATTTACAAAAAATAACTTGCTGTGGGTTATTTAAAGTTGTTGACTGAGTAATACTTTGCTAAAATTAACCTACAGCAGGTTATTACAACTTATAGAAAGTATATTTTATCCATTTCAACTAAATTATAACTTTTTAAATATAAGGATTGAACCTGCATTAGATTATTTTGTGGAGATGACCGCCGTGTTACCAAATGAGTTATTGATCAGCCAGCAAGCTCGTGACTTAGGAAATCAATTAATTAAAGAAATGAACATCAATAGAAGTTATGGAATGGCTAATTTTCTTGGAGTAAATACTTGCTATGATAATCATCAGGCTGTACTTATTTGGACATTTCAACTGCTAGAAAGAGAACCTGCCTTAAATGAATTAGCAGAAATTAAAAAATATTTTCTTTTAATCTTTCCAGATAGTGTTTATCAATTAGCCTAAGTTATTTTTAAAAATTATTTTTTTTATATAAAAACACTAAATCAAAGAAAACTTTCTTTTAAAATACCTATTAATTCAAATTCATACGATTTACAGAGTATATGAAGCATAAATTCTTGTTCCTGCTTTATCACTCACTCCTACTAGACCTTAGTAAAGACTAAAATTACATAGCTCTTTTTACTGATACTAAACGATTCATGCCCACACTACGTTCTGCAGCTTCGAGGGCTAGTTTTTGTTGAACCACTGAGAACAAGGACAATAAATTGCCTACTATATTTTTCCGGAGAGTGGTGTAGGAACTTTTTCATTATTGCTAATCATATCAGCGACAACATCAGCAACGAGCTCCTCTATTCCTGAGAATGCTTTAGACTGATCCGCATCAGCAAGACAATGATGGAAACTCAGCACACAACCCAACATACCATTATTTCGCTGACCATTAACACGGAAGTATATTGTTTACTATCCATTTGAACCCCATATGTTTTAAGTTATGTATAAAAGTACGATTTTCACTTAAGTACTTAAATAATCACCCCACCACTGCATCATTTCAGTCCGTGGCTAAATAGTCAGCGTGATTATAGCTGGCACGGGTACGGTTCTTATCAATATGTGAAAGTTGTGCCTCAATCCATTATCTGGAACAAACCTGAGTCATTCAAAATGGTACTAAAAGTGAACGTATCCATGAGAGATATTGATGTTTCCATACCCATCTTACGTATGCCATATTTAGTATTAAAATGAATCGGTTGATTTGTTTCGGGGCTAGCAAAAAGTATTTTCACCGTATGACCATGCATGACGTCTTTAAAATTCTAAAGCCTGATTGAAAGTGGAACTAAAATCGGAATCTCATGGCCTAATATGACTTTTCGTCGAAACTGTTTAATATGCAAGGCAGGTATTTTCCAGATTTTTTCATTTAAATCAAAATGATGAGGCTCAGCCAATAACAATTCGGCCCCTCTCACGCCAGTATGTAATTTGAACATCAGTGCTTTTTTAATAATGGGATGGGCATCCAATTTTTGTAATTTATTCTTAAAATCAGATATTTCCTCCGCTTTCAAATACGGATAATTTTTCTTGATTTTGCTGTTAATGGTGATTTTATTTAAACCATGAGCGATGTTGAACTCACAATAACCCATCGCTACAGCGTAGTCATAAATTTGGTTCAAATAACTACAAGCTTTTTTGACAGGTTCTTTTACTTGGCGTCCCTCTATTTTTTTGATTACTGAAACCAGGTCATAGCGCTTGATGTTTTGAAAAGGTAAATCCTGAAGGTCTGGATAAATATCTTGCTGTAAGCATCTTTCTGCTAACTGTAGTACACC
>NZ_AMZS01000040.1:0-517 GCF_000314615.1 Acinetobacter sp. WC-323 | reverse complement strand
AATAGAAGTTATGGAATGGCTAATTTTCTTGGAGTAAATACTTGCTATGATAATCATCAGGCTGTACTTATTTGGACATTTCAACTGCTTGAAAGGGAACCAGCCTTAAATGAATTAGCAGAAATTAAAAAATATTTTCTTTTAATCTTTCCAGATAGTGTTTATCAATTAGCCTAAGTTGTTTTTAAAATTAATTTATTAAATAAAAAGCACTAAATCAAAGAAAGCTTTATTTAAAAATACCGATTAATTCAAAAACATACCATTTACTGAATATATGAAGCATAGGTTCCTGCTCTATCACTCACTCGTACTAAAATTACATCGCTCTTTTTACTGATACTAAACAATTTATGTCCACGCCACGTTCTGCGGCTTCGAGGGCTAGTTTTTGTTGAACCACTGAGAACAAGGACAACAAACTGCCTACTATATTTTCCCGGAGAGTGGTGTAGGAACTTTTTCATTATTGCTAATCATATCAGCGACAACATCAGCAACGAGCTCCTCTATTCCT
>NZ_AMZS01000039.1:0-14020 GCF_000314615.1 Acinetobacter sp. WC-323 | reverse complement strand
TGTGTTATTTTATAATCAGCGAAGAATTCAAAAGAGTTTGGATTTTAAAACGCCAAATCAAATAGCAGAGAACTTTTATCGGTTAGCTGCCTAGCATATCCCAAGTGAAAGTCTCCTGCTAATTCAGCACATATCAAACTAAAAGGTGATCAAAGTTTTTCTTTTTTCCCTTTTTTGTGGACTAAGGAAGGGAAAGATATTGAGTATGTAGATAAAAAGATTATTACGATTGATGAAAATTATTGGGTCACTAATGCATTTTATAAACAACTCAATCAAGAACTATAAAAATTTGGGATATCATTTCTATGCTGCATGATCATCCACATAATTGCCCTACTCCTGATGCACTCATTAATACAACTAAGCTCAATATTGAAAAGTACGGACTGCAAGTTATAGGAATTAGTGCGACAGACTATTTACCCTCTTTTAGTTATAGTATTGGTTTATATGAAAGCTATCAGCACCCTGAAATCATATGCTTTGGGTTACCGACGGACTTAGCGCATACCATCATCAATGATGTCGCCAATCTGATCAAAAATGGAGAAACAATTGCTCTCAATCAGGAGTATGGCGATCAAATTTTTAAAGAAACTCGTGCTCAATTTTTGCCTGTAGATGTTAAAAATATTGAAGATTATTTTGGTGCTGCTTTTAATTACTATCAACACAACAACTTTTCCGCTTTGCAATTAGTCTGGACAGATCGCAATGATAAATTTCCTTGGGAAGATGGGTTTGAGGAAAGATTTATCCATGATCAACCACTCTTAGACCGAAATGCTGATTTTAAATTTAGAGAAGCTAAAAATTTAGGCGTTTTTACGACTAGACAATGGTTAGAACATAACCAACCTATTTTAAGAGTTGTTCATGATAGTGATGGTGACTGGCAATTTTTAACAGGCGATCAAGAACAAGAAGATATCCGTCTTGTTGCTTTGGAACAAATGGTATTAAGAGATCCAACTCTGAATGAGGTGTTTGATCTGGACTACAATCAAGCTGCTGAAAGAAATTTCATCGGTGATGCATGGAAAAGATTAGATCTTGATGAATATCAAGAAGAATAATACGATCCCTAAAGACAGATTATCAAGCTTATATGCATGCCACCCTAGTACAATAAAATGTACAGAATGGCAATATCTCTTACTTTTAAAGTGCAGAGGTTCAAAGTTCACATAAAGAACAATTCACACCTCGGCAGTTATGCAACACTGAAGTCCGAGCACTTTTTTTACTGGTTCCAGGTCCTTCAACCAAAGGGCCTGCAAGTTGCTCTGCACTCGATGAGGGTCGCCATTTATTTTTGACTGAGATCTTTTGATGTCCCGTAATCATCGGCTTTAATAACATAGATTTCTGGCAATATGGACAAGATGTGTTATCCCTTGCAATACTGGCCATCGGGACATTCTTCTCAAAAATCCCTTCACAATGTTCACATCTAAAGTCATATAGTGGCATCTTAAAATCCTTATTGAACGATTAACTCTACACTCCTCTAGAACTAACGATGTCCCCAGAACTTGTTTTCGTTTAAGGCACCCTGCGGCAAAATATTTTTCTCAAAAATAGACGTTGGCAAAGAAATGGTGCATGCACAGTTTGGAATATCCACAATGCCACCGATACGCCCTTCAACAGGTGCAGCAGTCAGTAACATATACGCTTGGGATCCGGTGAATCCAAAATTCTCAAGATATTTAATCGCTTTTAAACAAGCCTGACGATAGGCAACAGTGGCATCCAGATAATGATTTACCCCATTTTCAACACTAATCCCTTCAAAGGTTAACCACTGATCATAATTAGGTCTGACATTACTTGGGACAAAAATAGGCGAATCAATATTATATTTTTGCATCCCCCCTTTGATCAGATCAAAACCAACACGAGTTACCCCATCCATTTCAATCGCACCACAGAATCCGATTTCTCCATCACCTTGTGAGAAATGTAGATCACCCATCGAGAAACCAGCACCTTTCTGGTAGACAGGAAAATAAATACGACTGCCCGCAGCAAGATCTTTAATATCGGTATTCCCTCCATGTTCACGTGGGGGCACTGTACGTGCGGCCTCTACCGCCATCCGGTCAAACTCAGCACCGGTCACACCGCGTAACACAGCTGTTCTTGGATCAGGTGGATTTGCCTGTCCTTTCGCGACCAATAATGCTTCTCTACGATTCCATTCTTTGAGCAGCTCATGCGAAGGAAGCGTCCCCATCAAACCCGGATGTTTTAAACCTGCAATACGAACACCTGGGATATGACGTGACGTTGCAAATAATCCCTTTAAATCCCAGATTGCCTTATCCGCTTCAGGAAAATAATCTGCTAAAAAACCACCACCATTTTCTTTCGCAAAAACACCAGAAAAACCTACGGCTGAAATCGGCTGAATATCGAGAAGATCAATTACCAGCAAGTCGCCTGGCTCAGCGCCTTCAACATAAAATGGTCCTGTCAGTGGATGTGCTCGAGTAAGATCAACATTGTTTACATCAGAAACATCATCGGTATCTTTGATTTGAGCATCTAAAAAATCCAGACTTTCAATGAGAATTTCTTCGCCTGGTTTTACCGATGTTAAAAATGGAATATCTGGATGCCAGCGATTATGACCAATCTCTGCTTGTTCTGCTAAAGGGACACCAGGTTTAATTTTAATATGCTGCATAATATTTTAACTCCGTGTGCTTTCTATCAATCTAATAAATTATCTGTTCTACTTCTAAATTATTGAAAGGCCATCACAAATATGACTTTTCTTGGCGGGGATTATTATTTTTACCTTGCGGTCAAAAAACACACTAGCACATTCTGTTTTTTTGAAGCAATTTCTTTTCGATTCTCAACACATCAAATACACACGGATGGCAGCAAATATTTTTCTTTCACTTTAGCGAACTAGCCTTCCTATGTAGCCAAAGACAGTCAAATTTTATACCCTTAGGTAAAGAGTATTTATTTCAACCAGTAACTGAATAAGCAAAAATTACAACAAATGAGCTTCGATCCAAACATACGTCTCCCTTAAGCGATTTAAAGAAATCACATTAGTTAACGTTGGTTTATCAAGTTCTTGCAACAAGAAATACAGTCGATCTTTTTGCTGAGGATAGACCTGTACCGTTTGATCGATGGTGTCATTTAAAGCTAAGGGCCATTCCTCAATATGCCTCATAGTTAGAGGCAGCAGGCGAATCATTCTTTTAATTAAAGATTTTTTTAAGTTGAGTAATTCAGCTTGAGGCTTATCCTTTATTTCCAATAACTCAAAATATGTGTGTATCTCCTCATTATAGCCCTGATTGATTGCTTGGATGACCTCTCTGTCAATCGTTATCTCTTGGAAAAAATGCGTTAAATCTCGCCCATGAATATTGGTACAAAAAATTTAAGCCATGCTCCCCAACGCTTCTTATTTTTCTCATCCAAAACATCTTTTAAATAACCAACATCCACATCAATCTTTGGAATATATGGATAACGAACAATAAGGCTTCGTTTAATTTCAGCAATTTTTTGATCCAGACTCTGAATATTATGTTTAAAAACCACACATATATCCAAATCAGATTGACCGACGACCGCATTACCTTTCGCGACACTCCCATAAACATAAAGGCTATCAAGCTCTATCGTGAATTCTCTAGCAAAAACTGAGATCAGATCTTTTAAAATTGGCTGATATGCCTTTTGAATCATATCTCTGTCTCTTCGCAGGCATCTATTAAAAAGACCATTACCGTCTATTTTTATTTAATAAATACTCTATATTAGCTATATTTTCTATTGAATTAAGAATATCAAATACTTCAGGAATTTTTATGAGTAAAAAAATAAACTTTCTATATTGTTCTCTATGGAGTTGTCTTTTTTTATCAGCCTGTACTAAAACGACATTCGAAAAAGATATTTTAGATGGCTCTTCTACCGCTCAATCACTTAATCCAGTTTTCAATTCCATAGTAAACGATATAGAAAACCAAGAAGTTTTTAGAAATAATTTACAGAAATGCCCAGCCAGCTCCTCTCCTGTAATACAAACATTATTTCCAAGCACTTCTGATAGCACAACAAATGCTTGTGAAGATAATCAATCAAAATGTTATCAATTATGTTTAAAAAATGACGCCGTTGCGTGTTACTTTTCAGCCTTATCATTACAAGAAGCCAATTATAAACTTCCAGCCGAACAATTATTTCAAAGAAGTTGTGAACTCGGTGTTGCCTCTGGTTGTACCAACAGGGCTGCTGGAATGTTGAATTTTACAGAACACTTAACCGCTGAACAAAAAAAGTGTATTTTTTCAACATTTGAGAAAACCTGCGACTGGCGCGACCCTTGGGGATGTACCATGTTTGCAGACCAATTAATTTCTGAGGAAAATACTGAACCTAACTATAAAAAAGCTTTAAATGCTCTTAATTACAGTTGTAAATATGGAGAGGATGATCCAGCATGCCAATCAGCAAAAGAACTACAAAAATTTATCAATAGTAAACTTAAACAAAAATAAAAGTAGTGAGTGGCTCAATCTATGATTCAGCCACCATAGCCAAAAACTCTCAAATTTTGTAGAATACATTTTTTAAAACCATGGTGCTTTCTATGACCGCTTGGACACCTCATGTCACAGTCGCCACTGTAGTCGAAAAAGACGGACGTTTTCTGTTTGTTGAAGAACACAGCGAAGGCTTTGTACATACCGTGTTTAATCAACCTGCAGGTCATGTTGAATGTGATGAAACCATTGTGCAGGCAGCGATCCGTGAGACCTTAGAAGAAACAGGTCATCACGTCGAAATCGATCACCTGCTTGGGATCTATACCTATACCCCACCGATGTTTCCAGATCGCACCTACTACCGTTTTTGTTTCCTGGCGCATGTGACGTCAGTTGAAGAAAATGCGCAACTGGATACAGGTATTGTTGCTGCCGTCTGGATGAATCTGGATGAGCTACAAGAATCAGCACGTGCGCGCAGTCCACTGGTTTTAAAAGCTGTTGAAGATGCCCTTGCTGGCAAGAAATATCCCTTATCGCTTATTTATGAGCACCCTTTTTCTCCCTCATTAACTTCTCATTTGGACGCTTAATTAGATGCAACAACGTGTCATCGTCGGTATGTCTGGTGGTGTAGATTCCTCTGTTTCTGCCGCACTATTACTTCAACAAGGATATCAGGTTGAAGGTCTTTTCATGAAAAACTGGGAAGAAGATGATGGTACGGAATACTGCACAGCACTTGAAGATCTGGCAGATGCTCAGGCCGTTGCAGATAAAATCGGCATCAAATTACATACGGCCAACTTTGCCATGGAATATTGGGATCGTGTCTTTGAGCACTTTCTGGCTGAATATGCTGCAGGTCGTACCCCCAATCCGGATATTCTGTGTAATAAAGAAATTAAATTCCGCGCGTTCCTCGACCATGCCATGACCCTAGGTGCAGATTTCATTGCAACAGGTCACTATGCGCGTCGTGGCGCAAGCATGCAAAACTCTCGTGGCGAAACTTACGCCCCCTTACTCCGTGGTGTCGATAACAATAAAGACCAGACCTATTTCTTACATGCAGTGCATGGTCGTGAAATTAACAAGACGCTATTCCCTGTTGGCGAAATCGAAAAACCGGAAGTTCGTCGTATCGCAGAACAACTGGATCTCGCGACTGCCAAGAAAAAAGACTCAACAGGTATTTGTTTTATTGGCGAACGTCGTTTTACCGATTTCTTAAAGCAGTATTTACCTGCGCAAGCCGGAAAAATTGTTTTGGAATCAGGTAAAGAAGTTGGTGAACATCATGGCTTGATGTACTATACGCTGGGTCAACGTGGTGGTATCGGTATCGGTGGGATGAAAGGTGTACAAGAAGGTGCATGGTTCGTACTCCATAAAGATATTGCCAATAACCGACTGGTGATTGGACAAGGACATGAACATCCGTTGATGCAAAGTACACAGCTTTGGAGCGAAACGATTGACTGGGTGGCTGGCGAACAGGACATCCCGAGTACAGGTTTCCGTTGCACAGCAAAAACCCGTTATCGTCAACCTGATCAGGCATGTACAATTTATCGCGATGAACACACTGAAAATGGTGTGCGTGTTGAATTTGATGAACCGCAACGCGCTGTAACACCAGGGCAAAGTGTGGTGTTCTACTCAGGAGAGGTTTGCTTAGGCGGTGGTGTGATTCACCATACCAATGCACCTGAACCGGATTTTATTTAAGGAAATTGGAAGCGAAGCATGGTCGAGTTACCCTTTCAGCACACGCAAGCGTTGAATGTCAGACAAAACCGTGCTTTGGCATTGGCAGCGGTCTTTCAGGCAACCCAGCTGACGCATATGACGGCGATGGCTGGACAGCAAAGTATTGGCGATAGTGGTAACTTTTATTTCGAACTGCTCATCAAGGCCAGTCTGAATATTCGCCCGACGGCCAATAATGCCACGCAAACCCTCGATTTCTTTAATCAGCTGGCCGATATTTCCCTTGGCTTAAAAACACTGGAAGGCTGCATTACCCAGCCCTTTAATACGGCACCCAAATCCCGTGTTCCCAAAATGTCGACAGCTAAACTGCCAATGTCCTATGCAATGGCCTTATTGCAGCTGGAAAAGAAAGTCTACGGCAATCCTGAATACGTTAAAATCATTGAAACAGCTCAACAGAAAATCCTAAAACAACTCTCCTTTTTTGATAATAACTATTTGCATCCCAGCATTATTGCCAATCTCGCACAAACCTATGTTGAAACTGCGGGCCAAATTAATCCGCGCATTTTAGTCCGTGGTAATGCGGAAGCCTTTAAAGATATTAATCATACTAACCGTATTCGCGCTTGCCTGTTTACAGGCTTACAGCTGGCCCATTTATGGAAACAGTCCGGCGGCAGCTCATGGAGTATGATCTTTAGTAAACGCAAGTTATTGCAAGATATTCAAGCTCTCGCTCGTTTGCAGTATCAGGTGGTATAGCCGATATGCCAACGATTTTATTTTTATGTTTATTCCAAAATTAAGGAATCTGTATGAATGCTTTAACCGCACTCTCGCCACTTGATGGACGTTACGCTAGCAAATGCGATGCCCTACGCCCTTTTTTGTCTGAGTTTGGTTTAATCCACGCTCGTGTCACGGTTGAAGTGCGTTGGTTACAAGCACTTGCGAATCGTGCAGAAATCATCGAAGTTGCGCCATTTTCAAATGAAACCAATGCCGCGCTCGATGCGATTGTTAGCAACTTCTCTGAAGAAGATGCAAACCGCATTAAAGAAATCGAACGCACCACTAACCATGATGTAAAAGCAGTTGAATACTTCCTTAAAGAAAAAATTGCCAACATTGATGAATTAAAAAATGCAGGCGAGTTTATTCACTTTGCGTGCACATCAGAAGACATCAATAACCTGTCTCATGCATTAATGCTGAAAAATGGTCGTGAAGTTCTCGTGGCAAGCATGAAGCAGCTTCTTACTTCAATCTCGGCTTTGGCAACCACCCATGCTGAACAACCAATGTTGTCTCGTACACACGGTCAAACAGCAAGCCCAACTACATTGGGTAAAGAAATGGCAAACGTTGCTTACCGTTTAGCACGTCAAATCAAGCAATTTGAAAATGTTGAGTTACTTGGCAAAATCAATGGTGCAGTCGGTAACTACAACGCTCACCTCTCTGCTTATCCTGAAATTGACTGGGCTGCGCATGCACAAGCATTTGTTGAGTCTTTAGGCTTGGCATTTAACCCATACACCACGCAAATCGAGCCACATGACTACATGGCTGAATTGTTTGATGCATTACGTCGCTTTAATACGATTCTGATCGACTTTAACCGTGACGTTTGGGGTTATATCTCTCTTGGTTACTTCAAACAAAAGTTAAAAGATGGCGAAGTAGGTTCTTCAACCATGCCGCATAAAGTCAACCCAATTGACTTTGAAAACTCTGAAGGTAACTTGGGTATTGCCAATGCAGTATTAGGCCACCTTGGTGAAAAGCTTCCTGTTTCTCGCTGGCAGCGTGACTTAACCGACTCAACCGTATTACGTAATATGGGGGTTGGTTTTGCACAAAGCTTGATTGCTTTTGATGCTTGCTTAAAAGGTGTAGGTAAACTTGAACTCAATGCTGCACGTTTAAATGAAGATTTAGACCAGGCACAAGAAGTTCTTGCAGAACCGATTCAAACCGTGATGCGCCGCTATAACGTTGAAAAGCCATACGAGAAATTAAAAGCCCTGACTCGTGGTCAGGCCATGACACGTGACATGATGGTCAACTTCGTGAAAGGTGACGAACTTGCTCAAGTTCCAGAAGATGAGCGTACTCGTCTAGCTGAGCTTACGCCTGCAACCTACACAGGTAATGCGGCTGAACAAGCAAAACAGATCAACGACTTGATCAGCAAAATCTAAAAACGGATGCCATAAAAAGCAGAGCCTCGGCTCTGCTTTTTATTTTTAAACTGGGTCAGATTTTATCGTAACTGCGCAATCCTGCTTACACATAGTCCATAGGTCTGGCTTTTAGCAGGTCCAGCTCCAGCATCTTTTTCTTTTTACGACGATAGGCAATAAACAGGCCCAAAAACCAGATGGGTGAAACTGCCAAGGCGATCAAGGTATCATGATCCAAGGCCAGAATAACGATGGTAAACACTAAAAATGACATGGTAAACCAAGCCATAAACAGGCCACCCGGCATTTTAAAGTTAGATTGCTGATGCAACTCAGGAAACTTCTTACGATAGCAAATATAAGAAAGAATAATCAGTATAAAGGTAAAGACACATAAGATCGAAGTCAGCGCTGAAATGATGGTAAACGCTGTCATGACATTCGGCACAATAAATAAAATTGAAGTACCGATGGTGACGCAAGCCATAGAGAAAACCAAACCGCGAATCGGCACTTTTCTTTTCGATAACTTACTAAAGCTTTTAGGCGCATCATTGTCCAGAGACAAACCATAGAGCATACGACTGGTCGCAAAAATACCGCTATTGGCAGAAGAAAGTGCCGAAGTTGCCACCACAAAATTGACCAGACCCGCCGCGATCGGTAAGCCAATCAAAGAGAACATCTCAACAAATGGACTTTTTTCTGGTGAAATTTTTGCCCAAGAAGTGACCGCAATAATACAGACCAATGCGCCGACATAAAACAACAGGATACGAAACGGAATAGAGTTAATGGCTTTAGGTAGTGATTTATGCGGATCTTTGGTTTCAGCAGCTGTGGTGCCGACCAGCTCAATCCCGACAAACGCGAAGATTGCGATCTGGAAGCCAGCCAAAAAGCCGGTAAGGCCATACGGAAACATCGATTCAGTTTCAAATACATGACTCATCGACGCTTTGACGCCACTTGGAGAAGTAAAGCCTGTACTAATCAGATATATCCCTGCAAGGATAAACAGGATAATGGCAGAGACCTTAATGAGAGAGAACCAGAACTCCAGTTCACCAAACATTCGAACCGCGACAAAGTTCAAAATCGTCAAAATCGCTAGCGAAGTAAATGCAGGAATCCAGACCGGTACATCGGGGTACCAGAACTGCATATACCCCCCAATCACGATCACATCTGCAATGGCGGTAATAATCCAGTTGCCCCAATAAGACCAGCCCAGGAAAAAGCCAGCCCAAGGACCGATATATGCGGTTGCAAAATCGGCAAAGGTTTTAAAATTGGTATTGGCCAGCAACAGTTCACCCATTGCCCGCATCACAAAGAAAAAGAAAAAACCGATAATTAAATAAGTTAAAACAATGGAAGTACCCGAAACACTTAAGGTTTTGCCAGAACCCATAAATAAACCGGTACCAATTGCACCACCAATCGCAATCATCTGAATATGCCGATTGGTCAAAGAACGCTGTAACTTTTCCTCATCCTGCGGGTTCTCGGGCAGGTCTTCATCCTGAAGTTGCTTTTCTTTATTTTGACTCATGTAATCCTTACTCCAACTTACAACAACCGTTATAAGCACTTGATAAAAATATAATATTTTTAAACTGCTTTAATATAAAAATTCCATTTCGTTCAATAAAATTATTTTAAAATGAATGTATTAAGTCGTACTCACCTCACCAATCATCCTTTTCCATGTATGTGTTATCAATGCACTAAAATCTATCGTTATTCGCCAAAAGTCCTTTAGGCGCAAGCATCATATCCTATTCCCTTGTCACTTGAAGGTGAACGCACATCTTCCTGCTCAATTTACAAGCAATTAAACGTGAAATATATTTAATTATAAGGAGGTTTTTTATGTAAAAAATCGTTATAAGCCTTTACTGCCTAGAACTTAAAATTTCACCTCTACAGATTAAGCTCATAAAAAATGCAATATAAATCAAATAAAATTCACGCTTAAAGATGCTGCAGCATGCGAAAAGTCATTCTTTAATGCTTATGATGAACATTGATATTTAATACCCGAACCGAGTCACTATTTTTGACATGCAACTGACGGGCTTGCTCTTCGGTCAATTTCACCAGCTCATGATGTGGAGGGTTATAAATCAGGATTGCGCGATAATTGTCATAATCATCATTGGCAACGATATACGGCTCATCATCTCCCGAAACCGCATCAGATGGCTCAATCTGTACCTGCCCCACATGACTGTCTTTAATCGCCCTTAAATTTTCGATATCAGCCTGTAAGGTTGCACCCCCATCAAAGATATCGACATAACCCTTATAACGCAGCCCCTCTTCAATCAGGAGGTTATATGCAGGAACAGTATTCGGATGTACGGTACCAATCACGGCTTTGGCCTCATCAGGCAGCATATCGACATAAAGCGGATGGCGTGGCATTAATTCTGCAATAAATGCCTTTTTGCCAGTCCCACTAAGATAATCCGCTTTGGTAAAGTCCATATCAAAGAATCTATGACCGACTGCATCCCAAAATGGTGAACGACCATTTTCATCCGAAAAACCACGCATTTCGGCAACAATGGTTTCTTCAAAATATTGTCTAAAGGCGGACAGAAATAAAAAACGGACTTTGGACAGAAATTTGCCATTTTTATTTAAGCGATAATCAGGATCGAGGAATAAAGTACACAGCTCACTACAGTTGGTATGATTATTACTGAGATACAAGGTTGGAAGTGCCTTATACACATTCAAAGGCTCGGAGGAATGAACTTGTGTCCCGACATGAAAATTATACCAAGGCTCTTTTAAACCAAGTGCCACCTCAATACCACAAACACCGACCACTTTATCCAGTTCGGTATCTTCCAGTACAAATAAATATCCCTGCTCCGATTTATCTAATTTGCCCTGTACCGTTTTTACGGCCCGATCAATACGGGCAGCCAGCATTTCCATATCAGGCTGTAAGGAGGTTAAACCAAAGCCTGCTTTTTGTGCTAAGTGGTAAAGATCATGAATATCTTTCTGCTCAATATAACGGATAATCATCATGCGATTGGGTCCTTATTTTGAGAACGATCTTGATGATCTTCATGAATCACCTCATCCCAATGACGCTGTCCTTGCTGAACCATGCACAATAGCAACATTTCTTATTCCTTAATTATTAAATTTTCCCTAGCCAGACCAATTTTCGGCTGAGCTGACTTTCATTATGCAAGTCTTTTTTTGACCACTTTCATCAACCTGAAACCAAATGCAAATAGCATGACGCCAGGTATATTCAGGTTGCTTACTCTATTATTCAAAAACTAATTGCCATACAAAATTTAAAATTAAGCAAAAAATGAGCTGTTTTTTAGCAATTTATTCATTGACAGTGACAATGTGAAAATTTTTATGATTAGAAAGCCATACCAAAGATCCTGAGCGAAACAACATCAAATCGATTAACTAAAAATTTCGATCAAGAGCATTAATATCGGGATTGCATACTACATCCAACTCATTTCTATCGCATAATATGCCGATCAGAAATTAAAGGTTCATATGATGGTTGAAAAAGCTGACAGTCAAATACTTGATACTGAAATCGCTCGTTTACTGCTGAAGCAAAGAAAAAGTAAGGGATGGACGGTTGCTGAATTAGCGCAATATTCAGGTGTCAGCCAAGCCATGATCAGCAAGGTTGAGCGCGGAGCGTCCAGTCCCAGTGCAGCCATTCTCAGCCGCTTGGCCAGTGCGCTCGGGATTACCCTATCCAAATTATTTGCAGAAGCTGAACTCAGCCAAAATACACATGTATTGGTCTCTAAAAAATCGCAACAACACTATTGGACAGATACACAATTGGGACTTACCCGCTGGTCAATCTCGCCCGCAGGCGCAAATCCAGAAATGATTAAAGTCGAAGTCCCACCGGCAGGACAATTCAGCATTCCTGCAAGCGCATACCAGCACCTGAATGGTCAAACCATTTGGGTAGTAAGTGGACAACTTGATATTCAAGTTGATACACAACGCTTTCACCTGGAAACAGGAGATTGCATCGCACTCACTCAACCAGCAGATTGCCAATTAACCAATCCTGATAATCAACAACCTTGTGTTTATATGGTGAGTTTTGGCCAGAAACAAAGTTAGTAACGAATGGTCAAAACCAGCTTTCCCCCCATTCAGCTAATCCAATATCAATAATTTAATAAAAATAGCATTAAGCCTTGGGTTTAATCGCAAGATGTAATAATGGATAGGCTCGGCCTTGACTATCAAGTGCTGAGCGTCCTGTTACCTGAAATCCGAGATGTTGATAAAAGCCAACCGCCTGCTGGTTCTGCTCATTCACATCACTGGTGAGATTAGGATATAAGGTTAAAGCATGGGTTACCAAAAACTTTCCAACGCCTTGTCCACGGGCTGTGGCATCAATGAATAATGCTTCCATATGCCCTTCATGCAAGAACATAAAGCCCAGCGGTTGATCATCCGGATTTACAGCAACCCATACCGGTGTCTCCGAAAAAAAGCTGATCACCTCTTTTTCAATTTCAAGACGATCTTCAGGCTTAAGAAACTGGTGAGTTGCATCGACCGAACTTTTCCAGATTGCAACCACCTTAACGCCCTCATCCGGACATGACATACGAATGTCTAACATTTTATATCTCTTCACATTAACTTAAAAACTGGGCAAAAAATTCCTCTAGAATGAATCATCCACCATGAATTTAATTTACTATAGTGAATAAATAATTACAATAGTAATAAAAATAAAGTCTTTTACCTATCCATTCTGTTCAGTGGAAAATCGTCATTTTAAATTTTTCAAATCCACAAAATCTGCTGCCAGTACTGATCGAATCGCCTGCATTTCAATTTGGATGCAAGATTTATAAAAGATAATACGCTTTTTAAAAGAGAGATGAGATAAGGACATATCACAGACAAATAAAAAAGCCCTTGTTTTCACAAGGGCTTTTTTATTTATTTGGCAGAGGATCAAGGACTCGAACCTTGACGAACGGTTTTGGAGACCGTCATGCTACCATTACACCAATCCTCTATAACGGCATGGTTATTGCCTAACAGGCTTAACCATAAAAAAAGCAAGATGGCCTTGCTCTTTTAAATTTGGTGGGGGCGAAGAGACTCGAACTCTTACACCTTGCGGCGCTGGAACCTAAATCCAGTGCGTCTACCAATTTCGCCACGCCCCCGATGGGTGTGTATATTAGAGAGAAACTTTGCTCATGACAAGCCTTTTTTATAAAAAAAACATGTCTATGAAACCTAATGCTTTTTTAATATACAACTGAGAAAATAACAGACATAAAAAAAGGACTTTATAAAAAGTCCTTTTCAGATTTGGCAGAGGATCAAGGACTCGAACCTTGACGAACGGTTTTGGAGACCGTCATGCTACCATTACACCAATCCTCTATAACCGTATGATTAAAGCCTAAAAGACTTAACCATAAAAAAAGCAAGGTAACCTTGCTTTTTAAATTTGGTGGGGGCGAAGAGACTCGAACTCTTACACCTTGCGGCGCTGGAACCTAAATCCAGTGCGTCTACCAATTTCGCCACGCC
>NZ_AMZS01000038.1:0-797 GCF_000314615.1 Acinetobacter sp. WC-323 | reverse complement strand
AGTCACCTGCGGCAAATACACCCTTGACACTGGTTTCGTTACGATCATTAATCACGATCTCGCCACGGTTGCTCAACTCCACCGCACTGTTCTTCAGGAAGTCAGTGTTTGGCAATAAGCCGATCTGTACAAAGATCCCTGCCAGCTCAACCGTATGTTCAACATCAGTCGCACGGTCTTTATATTTCAATGCTGTCACCTGAGCGCCATCACCAACCACTTCGGTACTCAATGCATTCATGATCACGGTAGTATTTGGCAAGCTGTTTAACTTGTCTTGCAACACTTGGTCGGCACGAAGTTTGGTATCGAATTCAACCAGTGTGACATGCTCAACAATACCGGCAAGGTCAATCGCTGCTTCACACCCGAGTTACCGCCACCAATCACTGCAACACGTTTGCCTTTGAATAATGGGCCATCACAGTGGGGCAGTAAGCCACACCACGGGTACGGTATTCTGCTTCACCCGGCACATTCATCTCTCTCCAGCGTGCACCGGTGAAAGAATGATGGTTTTCGATTCCAGCTTGGCACCATTTTCCAGTTCAACTTCAACCAGACCGTTAGCGGTCTGATCTGCACCTGTGATCTTGCTGACACGTTGCAGGTTCATGATATCCACACCGTATTCACGGACATGTGCTTCCATATCCTGAGCAAACTTAGGACCAACGGTTTTTTGCACCGTGGTGAAGTTTTCAATGTCCATGGTATCCATCACCTGACCGCCAAAGCGTTCAGCCACGATACCGGTCTTGATGCCTTTACGCGCTGCATAGATTGCCGCAGTACCA
>NZ_AMZS01000037.1:0-99515 GCF_000314615.1 Acinetobacter sp. WC-323 | reverse complement strand
CCTAAAGAGGTAAAATCGGTCGGTGTACGTAACAAGTGGCAAGCACACTTTAATGCGTACCGGCTCTGGAACAAGATGCGCTTCCAGCGTCGATCGATTACCTTTGATGCAGCATCTGAGTCAGAGTTACTGGTACTGCGTGACCGGATTGCGGTAGCGGATTATCGCAATCGTATTCACCGCAGCGGGGATGTGCTGCAGCAGGAAGGCCTGATCCTGACCTTAAGTCATGATGTGGAGTTTATTACAGGCAAAAGCTATGTGATTTATCTACAGATGAGTGATGGGAGCGTGGATCTGATTCCGGTGACTGCTGGTGTCACATCCAACAAAGTCGTGTTAGGGCGCTTGCCAAATGGGCCGCTTAAGCTAAATCCAGAGGATTACATCAATACTACCTATATCGTGGTGAGCGATGATAGCAAAGGCTCGTTGCCTTATCTGGTGGCCAAGAAGGATCCTGTGGGTAAGACAGCCAATAAAATCACCGCCATCAACTACGATGATCGCTATTACCTGAATGATAAGGACTATACCGATACACCGATTGATGATAGCCCGATCTATATCCGTTATGACCAGCTCGATATCAATCTGGCGCGGTTGTACCAGATGCAGCGCGGAGAGTTGCCAGTAACTGGAGAAATTAACTTTGTGGTAGAGCCTGGCGTACTGGTGTGCAGCTCAAGTGCTTATCGTCCATTAACTGAGCTCATTTACAGGCACTGGATGGATCAACCCTCAGTTAAATATGTTGTGAAAGGATTGCCTGAAATTCCTGCTATTGATACTGGTGAGTTTCCTCCTGATCTGGTGGTGAACCTTACCATTAAAGGTGCGGCCGTGGGACGTGGTGGCGAAGGTGGTATTGCTCATGCCGCCTATTACGGTGAGAGTGAATACGAGACTGCTTTTACTAAAACACGGCGTGATGGTGGTATCGGTGCACCAGGCTTATTGGTTCGTCACGCTAAAGTGAACCTGATCATCGATGGAGGCATTGTTGCACGTGGTGGCTCAGGCGGAGGCGCGACTCCAAATGGTTTAAGTACCAAGTATAACTATGCCCTGCAGGGTGCTTGTGGTGGTGGTGGTGCACCATTTGGTATGGCCCTCAGCTTTGTACCAACGTCCAGTGAAGTACCACGATTCAGGGGGTATTTTAATAATAACTATGAGACCGATAAGGTATCTGATGCCCAGAGAGATATTCCGGGTAAAGGTTACCAAAGGAATAATAGCAGTGAAGTTTCGCCGCTATCCGGGAATGGTGGCGGTTGGGGCCAGTGTGGTACCAAGTCATTAAATAAAGGTGAATGGAACTGGAAATATCACGGAACACTTGAGGGTCAACCTGGACCAGGTGGGCCAGCCATTATTGGTGTCCCATTACAGACCTTACAAGTAATCAATGGAGGTCAAATTTTACAAACGCTTTAACAGGCTTAAATCTTTTATAAGCACCCAAACGGGTGCTTTTTTATTGTCTATTGGAGACAGGAAATGCAAGAACAAGCAGCAAGCGCGGTTGAAGCTGCTACAAACACAATCGCAGCAACAGCATCCAAGGTTTCATATACATCAGCGGGGTTATCAGTGGCAGCGTATGCAGCAAGCATTGATTGGGCAGTATGGGCCTCAGTCTTTATCGGTGTAATTACTTTTTTCACGACACTGTATTTTAAACGGCGAGATGATAAGCGTGCCCAGGAGATCCATGAATTGCGTAAGAAGCAATATGAGCAGAATAAAGAACGTTTAAAGGGGGATTGTGATGACAAGTGAACAGACTCGGGCTTATCTAGCTTTTGCATTGGTCGGGCTGATGTTTGTCCTGGTGATTGCACTTTTTTTCGTGGATATGCCACGGGAAAACAGCAACCTGATCAACACAGCTTTAGGTTTTATTGCTGGAGCAATGACTACAGCCTGTGGTTTCTATTTTGGTAGTTCAGAGCAGGAGAAGAAAAAAGATAGCCCTAATTAATCACATTTTTGATATAAGTATTTCTCATACAAAGAAATGAAAAATCAATTATTTAGTATCAAGTCTTGTTGGGGCAAATGGTATAATAGTTTTCCACACAGGAGCTATTCATGCCCATCATCACCCTGCAAGACCTTGATTCAGGAGAGATGATTAAAATTAGACAAGTTGTCGATCCTAAAGTTGGATTGGACATAAACTGTCAAGTTAGAATTATCCCAGTCTATAAATGGTTATATCTGGAAAACGGGGACCTACTACCAGATAAGCTGCAAGACAAGTTGAAGAAACCTATAGTTAACCAAGTAATAGATGAGCGCTATCTCATCTATAGGATAGACAATCAACCCTAAACCGCCGCAAGGCGGTTTTTCCATTTTGAATAACTAAAAAGTAAAAGGAAATTTTTGTGACATAAGTTTATGTTGTGTTAATAACTTTACATTTTTAACCAAAGTTTGACGAATGGTTGCGTAAGGTTACATTGTAAATCTGATAATTAAAAAAATAGAAAGTTATGGATAAATGAGATGAGTAATTATTTAGCTTTTGCGGAAAATATTTATGAGCAGTGTTTAACCAAGAATTATTTTAATCAGGATCCACGAAAGTATCTGAATAAGCTTTTAGGCGAGATACAACATGAGCTTAAGGAAACTGAGATCAAATTAACATACAACTATTTTGATGAAGACTTCGCTGACAGAAAATTTTTACCTACGGGATTTGACCTAATTCCAAATTATGAAAATAAGACAGAATATCTTTTATGGTTAGCAAGCTTCATTGAAAAAAATTCAACAGGGGGAAAAAGATCTATACCTGCGATCAAGAATGATATTCCTTGTGATCAAACTTTTTCTAATACTTTTAGTAAAATAGCATTGCAAAAAATTGCGAGTGGTCGCTCTAAATATTCGAATATTAGAATTTAAAAAGTAAGACATTCATCAGTATGAATATTCACTAAAGTTAACAGTCAACAGTTCTGAAATAAAACGCAGAACTTCAATTTTTCTACATCCGACCTTTATAGGTCGGTTTTTTTATGTCTAAAGGAAAGTGAAATGAATAGAAAACCATTCTTTGATGAAGCACGTAAATTGGCTGGCGGTAAACTCACACAGGCTCAGGTGGATGACTTAAACAAAGTTGTTGATGGTCTTAGTCCTTCAAAGGGAAAGACGACAAGCCAAGTTGGCATCAATCTGATTACCAGTTTTGAAGATTTGAAACTTGATGCTTATGATGATGGTGTGGGCGTCTGGACGATCGGCTATGGTACCACGGTGTATCCAAATGGCATTAAAGTAAAGCAAGGTAATAAGTGCACATTAGCCCAAGCTAAGGAATATTTTGCGCATGACTTAAATCGCTTTGAGAAAGCGGTGAATCAAAGCGTAAAAGTATCCATCAATCAGAATCAGTTTGATGCGTTGGTTAGTCTAACTTACAACATTGGTGAGCAAGCATTTAAGGATTCAACTTTGTTGGCCAAACTGAACAAGGGTGACTATATCGGTGCAGCTGACCAGTTCCCATGTTGGAATAAGGGCGGCGGGCAGGTAATGAAGGGTTTGGTCCGTCGACGTGCTGCAGAGCGGGAGCTCTTCTTAAAAAAGTAATTTATCGCTGCAAGCGTTCATCAGTATCCATTGCACTGAGCCTTGCGGTATTGATAGTTTTGCCAGGATGTACGGCGCATACGATCAACAATAATATTCAAGTTGGGATATGCGTTCGAGCACTTTGATTTCATTGTTTGATTGGCATTATCTTCCAAATAAATTTTTTTGTACCAAGATCTGCAACAGATATCTAGGCGAACGGTCGATAAATTAAGTTATTGATAAATATTTATACCATGAAAAATGTCAATTTTTAGGGATTGGCATTTTGTTATAAAAAATCAATTATCAGTATAAACCTATTGTATGTATATGCGGATATGCGTATGTTTAAATAATAATACTAAGTTGAGCTAAAAAATGGATCAAACTGATTTCTTCAAATGTCTTTCAGATCAAACTCGTTTGGATATCTTGAGGTTGGTTCTTGCTAAAAACAGTATTTGTGTCTGTGAACTCACAGAACAACTTGAACTGAGTCAACCCAAAATTTCTCGACACTTGGCGCTATTAAGAAACCTTTCCATATTGCTAGACGAAAGAAAAGGGCAGTGGGTGTATTACAGCTTAAATCCGGATCTGCCTGAATGGGCAAAGTCTGTCTTAAGTGTTATTTCTAATCAGGATGGCGAGAGAACTAACAATATAAAAGTTGATTCGCCTCTTTTAATTCAATGTGAGTAAACACAATGAAATTTTTATTTCTATGTACAGGCAACAGCTGCCGTAGCATCCTGTCAGAAGTTCTTTTTAACAGTCGTGCACCTGAAGGGTGGAAAGCATACAGTGCAGGAAGTAAGCCATCAGGACAAGTACATCCATTGACCATAGAAACTTTAGAAAATCTTGGTCTTTCAACAGATGGTTTATGGAGCAAAACCATAGATGACTGTGAACAATATCAACCTGACGTGGTGATTACTGTTTGCGATTCAGCAGCTCAGGAAGCGTGTCCCCTTTATTTGGGCGGAGTGATCAAAGCACATTGGGGCTTGGTTGATCCTTCACATTTAGATTTACTGAAAGAAGAAAAATTAAAAGCATTCCAAGTTACTGTTGATCATATCAACCACCGCTTAGATGCTCTTTTCGCACTGGACACAGCAAATATGACACGCCCTGAATTGATTTCTGCAATCAATGACATCTCAGATATTGAATGAGAACATCATGGCTCAGCAAAGATTGTCCTTTTTAGATCGTAACCTCACACTATGGATTTTTATCGCCATGGCATTGGGGATTGCGATAGGTGTGTTTTTTCCACAAGCCTCCGTCGCTTTGGATAAAATGAGTGTTGATTCTGTCAATATTCCTATAGCGATTGGTTTGATTCTGATGATGTATCCACCGTTAGCTAAAGTGGATTATGCAGCGCTACCACAAGTGTTTAAAGATAAAAAAACTTTAACTTTGTCACTGGTACAAAACTGGGTGATTGCACCAGTACTGATGTTTGCATTAGCCATTATTTTTTTGCATAGCTATCCAGAGTACATGACAGGCTTGATCTTGATCGGTTTAGCTCGCTGTATTGCGATGGTTTTGGTGTGGAATGGTTTAGCCTGTGGTGATAACCAATATGTAGCTGCATTGGTAGCCTTCAATAGTATTTTCCAGATTCTGTTTTTTAGTACCTATGCTTGGTTATTTCTGACTTTCTTACCGCCGTATTTTGGTGTTGCAGGGCAAGTGATCAATGTCGATTTCTGGACCATTACCCATGCGGTATTAGTGTATTTGGGAATTCCATTTTTCTTTGGCTTTATTACACGATTCATTCTAGTGAAAGCTAAAGGTCTTGATTGGTATCAAAATGTCTTCTTACCTAAGATCAGTCCACTGAGTTTGTTAGCTTTATTGTTCACGATTGTGGCGATGTTTAGCTTGAAAGGTAACGATGTTGTGAGTTTACCGATGGATGTTTTGCGTATTGCCATTCCATTGACGATTTACTTTATCGTGATGTTCTTCATTAGCTTCTTTATGAGCAAATGGATGGGGAATGACTATCCTAAAACAATAGCAATTTCGTTTACGGCTGCTGGGAATAACTTTGAGTTGGCATTGGCTGTCGCGATTGCAACTTTTGGTTTAGCTTCACCAGTCGCTTTTACCACAGTAATTGGGCCATTGGTTGAAGTACCTGTGCTAATTGCTTTAGTCAGTGTGTCTTTGTGGCTAAGAAAAAAGTTTTTTAAAGAAGAGGTGTAATTTCTATGACTCTCCCGAATGTAGATATGAATCTTTTGGATCAACCTACTTTAGAAAAAGTACAAGCTAAACAACTTGATCATCCACCGCATATTTTGCTGCTGTATGGTTCTAACCGCGAACGCTCATACAGCCGATTGGCGGTGATGGAAGCAGGGCGTATCTTGGAGCAGTTTGGTGCTGAAGTAAAAATTTTTCATCCGAAAGGTTTGCCCTTACCTGAAGATGCGGACACTGAGCATCCAAAGGTGAAAGAGTTGCATGATTTACTCGCTTGGGCAGAAGGTATGGTGTGGTGCTCACCTGAACGTCATGGCTCAATGAGTTCGATTTTTAAATCACAAATTGACTGGATACCATTAGCAGGTGGTGCAATTCGCGCAACACAAGGAAAAACTTTGGCATTGATACAGGTTAGTGGCGGTTCGCAGTCATTTAACAGCTTAAACCAAATGCGTATTTTAGGCCGTTGGATGCGCATGATCACTATTCCTAACCAATCATCTATTCCAAAAGCTTTTTTAGAGTTTGAAGAAGATGGAAGAATGAAACCTTCATCCTTCTATGATCGAATTGTCGATGTAATGGAAGAACTATATAAATTCACCTTGCTCACTCGTGGACAAAGTCAGTACCTCACAGATCGTTATTCAGAGAGAAAGGAATCTGCTGAACAGCTTTCACAAAGGGTGAATCAGCGCGCGCTATAAGTTGATAACTTCAAATTAATTATTTAAACGCTCTTTTCAATCTTGAAGAGCGTTTTAATTTTAATTATTGATAATTAACAATTCATCCCATTTAAATGGGTTTTTGCTCAGTTTATTTCTACACATAGACCAATTTCTATTGGGGACAAAACAGGGTCCAATAGCAATTTTTTTCTTACCGAACCTTTGATGTACACACTCTAATGCGACCATTAATCGCTCTTTATTTTCTATCTCATCAAAGTCAGTTAATAGGTCATATGTATGGCCACTCTTTGGCTCAAGACATGTTAACAACACGCCACACTTCTTATATTTGATCCCTTCTTTGAAGATATGACTGAGCATCAATGTGGCTGCTTTCGCTAAATCTGGCGCAAAGTCTGTAGGTTCTGGAAACGTATAACTTACTGACTTATTGTAAAACGGTACATTCGGATCAAATGGATTGGATTGCACAAATGCAATGATGGTCCCGCAAAGTAATTCCTCACTTCTCAACCGGGTACATGCATCTTGAGCATACATAGAAATGGCTTCTTTTAAGTCTGTAAGCTCAGTTACTCGATTACCAAAGGAGCGACTGGCAACAATCTGTTTCTTGCTCGGCGGGGTATGCTCAACCTCAATGCATGAAATACCTTGTAGTTCAGCAACGGTTCTGGCCATGACAATAGAAAATCGCTTTTGCATCTCACGCGGGTCTGAGCTTGCCAGGTCAAGAACAGTGTTAACACCCATTGTTTGGAGCTTCTTCGATATTTTACGTCCGACACCCCAAACTTCAGAAACATCTATTTGTGCAAGGTAATCCTCTTTATTGCACAGATCCATATTCACCAAATCACATACGCCGTCAAAGCCAGAGTTTTTCTTTGCTATGTGATTTGCGATTTTTGCTTCTGTCTTTGATCTTCCTATACCAACGCACACGGGGAGTCCAATCCATTTCATGATCCGTTGACGCATATCTTGGCCATAGTCGGTTAAATCATAATTTTTATAATAAGCTGTTAGATCTAAAAAGCACTCATCAATAGAATAGATCTCTTGCTCGGCCTCTGTGACATATTGGCCAAGAATCTTGTGAAAGCGCCGAGACATCTCGGCATAGAGAGCATAGTTACTGGAAAGTACCTGAACATTATGTTTCTGAACGATATCTTTGATCTGAAATAGGGGAACCCCCATTTTAATACCAAGTGCTTTGGCTTCATTTGATCTGGCAACAGCACAACCATCATTATTGCTCAGTACAATAACCGGCTTATTACGTAAGCTTGGATTAAACATACGTTCGCAGCTGACGTAGCAATTATTCACATCAACGAGTGCAAATACTTTATTTTCGGATTTCATGACTTTCTTGTATTCTTCAATACAAAAGTAACGACACCCCAGATTTCTAATTGTTGACCATCGTTTAAATATATATTGCTGTATTCTGGATTTTCAGCTTTTAGCCAGATACCAGTTTCATCCATCATCAATCGTTTGACTGTGAAATCATTATCAACCAATGCGACAATGATATCTCTATGCTTGGCTTCAAGACTGCGGTCTACAATGAGCTCATCATCAATATCAATACCAGCGTTTATCATTGATAGTGATGCTACTTTGACAATGAAAGTGGCGCACTCATTTTGGATCAAGTGCTCATTCATATCTATTTTTTTATCGATGTAGTCTTGTGCTGGTGATGGAAAACCCGCTGATACCTTTTCGATCGCAACAGAAATTTGCATTCTAATAGAGGGCTCAATAAGCGAAATAGATCCTATATCAGAGAAGTACTCACGCCTAAAATGGTTCTTGATTTCGATGATTTGGGATGAAGAGCTCATAGATACCTCTTGAATTTGTTACGTAATCAAGATGATAGACTATGGCCTACAAAGTTAACAAATTTTAAATTTTCTGCTTAAACAAAGGGAAGTCATAACTTGTCGCTTAAAAATGTGCATTTGGTCGGAATTTATGCATTTCATTTTTAGGTGCAGCGGTGTATTCATCGGGTGGCAGATCTACTAAAAAGTTACGTGCTTGATCATGACTGCAGGTAAGCCAATCTTTGCGACAACCCTTTGGAATCACAACAATAGACCTCTTTTCGTCTTCAGGTGCATGGAATTGCTTCATGAATGGATGCATATCAGCATTGATTGTTAGCATGCTCATTGATACCACTGGTTCGCCGTTAACAACGGCATATTCATAAATCCCTGCAACGGTAAATGGCATATCATCCTGACGATATATCCCATACCAATGTGATTTGCCATCGATGTACTTTGGCTCGAAAATCGTTTCTACTGGTATTAAGCAAAATTGATTCTTTGCCCATGCGTGCCGGAAACTTGGCTTAGTGGCCACAGTCTCGGAACGGGCATTATAAGTATTTTTAACTTTTTTAATATCATCTGCCCAGTTGGGTACCAAGCCAAAACGGGCAGATCTCCATTCAATCCCGTACTCGGTCGAAATAAGAATAGGCCCGCCGTAGCCTGGATATAGATCCGCTTTGTAATCGAAAGTAGGTTCAAGCAGGTTAAGTAGTTGGGCTCGACTTCTGGCTATTGGTTCATAGTTTGCACACATAATAATTCTCCCTTTTAATCACTATGAACCTATAAGTTGTTTTATTTATCTATAGATTTGTTTAAAGAAGGTTCTACTGAAATATTTGCTTCTTGTAAAATCCAGTCTTCAATACGCTGGTGGTGAACTCTCAAAAGATCAACCGGGCGGTCTTTGTAGTGTTTTTCCTGAGTAGCACTTGGTTTATGACCCATAATTTGAGCAACCACACCTTGTGGTATATCTAGCCATTCTGTCAAATTACTAAAAGATCTTCGAAGATCATGTATCGATAAATGGGGTAGACCGTACTCGTCTAGTTTTTCATGGTACTTTTTCCGAACGTCAGTAATATATCCACATTTTGACTTAGTTGACCAAAAAACGTATTTAGAATCAGGATTCTGGGGTAAAGATTTAAGCAGTTTTTCAACATATGAGGTCATAGGAATAGAACGATAGTCCTGATCATCTTTATCCCAGATCATGATCACTTTCCATTTGAAGTCTAAATGTTCCTTTTCAATTGATCTTAATGAATCAGAACGTGGGCCAGTGAGAATAGTAATTTGTAGAAATGTTCGATGCATAATGTTTGGAACTTCTGATACTGCTAAAAACCAATTCGATAATTGATCTTTTAATAAAGCACGCTTACGTGCCTTCAGGACGGGAACAGCTTTACGAACACGTTTTGTCTGATGCACATTTTTACCAATGATTTGGGAATAAACGTCGTGTTCTGAACACCAATTAATACAGGCTCTTGCTAAACGAAAGGCTAAAGCTGTTTGTCCAGGTCTCGTGATTGACTCATTCTTTTGCCATTTAACTAGATAATCTGCTGAAAACTGTGAAAGAGGGGTATTAACCAAAGCATGTAAGGCTCCATCAATGGTTAATCCTTCACCACGCTTTTTCTTCTCACCACCTTTCTTAATTAGTTTAATGTGGTCATCAAAATGCCTATCGCTCCAACGGCTTTTGTTTTCTTCAACATATTCCTTAAAAACATGACCAAAAGTGATTTTTTTTAGAGACTCAAGTTTAGAAAAATCAGTATTTTTAACTTCTTCTTCAGCTTTATTACGACGTGGGTCAATACCTTGATCACATAATTGTTTTAAGCGCCTAGATTCAATTCGAGCTTCATCAAGAGACCATACGTTTACATCCCCAATAGTAATACGTACAATTTTGTTAGGGATTCTTCCTTGGAAGATATAAGACCGATTATCATTATTTGTCACTCTAAGAGCCAGACCGTGGGTATCAAGATCCCAGTAGAAGATTTGGTTTTTACCATCTATTGGTTTTTCTAATTTGAGAACTCTACTGGTAGTGAGCTTAACTTTCATATTGATTACATCGCCTTGGTGTAAGCGCTATGTAATCAAATTACATCAATGTTAGTCAACACAGATAAATACAAATGTTGTATATTTGACTGAAAATAAAGAAAATATATAAATTTAAAGCATATTAATGAATGCTAATAAATACGTAAAACTCAGGACTCATAATCCGTTGGTCCACAGTTCAAGTCTGTGTGGGCCCACCATATATATCAAGCACTTACATGTATTTATTGTAAGTGCTTTTTTAATGTCTAAAAATTAATGGTCGCAATAGAAATAAAACAACAGGGCAAGACCTGTAGTATCTTCTTGAATTATCTTAAGACTATATAAGTCACATCATAATTATGCTCAGGCGGATATATTATCCTTTGTCATATTTCATTATTTTTGATATCTTATAGTTTTTATTTTTATAGATTATTAAAGTGAAGAATGTCTTAGCTTTCACCATGATGTTATGTTTATTCGGGTGTGAAAGTTTGGAAGATTATAAGAGTAAAGACTCTAATATAATGACGGAGTTTGATTCTTATATTATTGAGAATGATAATCAAAAAAGTGTCAGGGATTTGAGTAAAAGCTCTTCTTATATTCGAAAATCTGAAATTAATTTAAATAAAGAAAAACTGATCCAAAAGTGCAAAAAACTTGTGCTTGCCAATGTGATAAAGAAAAAAAGCGTGAGTTTTAACGATAATTTGCGTGGGAATTATTATATAAATCAAAAAAGTGGAGACGTATATCTTTATCTGGAGTTCTGCGCTGAAAATGAGCTGGGGAATGCACAAGAATTTAAAGGTAAATGTATATTTTCAATAGATGGTCAGACTCAAGTGAGTATTTTTGAGTAGAATCGAGCTTGAAGACTTGTATATGGTTTAGCATTGATCGCAGAGTAAAATATTGTGAGAAATAGATCAGAGCAGTCCAGCTATGCTTTCAGCTTAAAGGACTAAACTAAGTAAGTGAATGCCATATTGTAAAAGAGGGTGGCTACAAAAATTGTTTAGATCAGTTGTACTCAAACCGCTGAGCTCTATGCTTGCTTGGGATTTGTTAAAATTTCCGCCATTTTTGCTTTCTATCTTCAATCTACCCAAGTAAGAACGTGGAGAGCAGATGTCTGCTGGTTATGCCCGCAACCCAATCAAACTATTGAACAGCTCGTTTTTTATACTGATAAAAATGCAATAAATAAATTTTAGCTATTAAATACTAACAATTAAATCTAAAAAGTTTTTTGACTATTAAAAAGATGTGAATCTATTGTTAATGTTAACTGAATCACATCTTAATGATGAATATATTAACTAGTAGTAGTTTGCAATAATAATAGCGTTCTTATGATCTGGAAGTTGCTCGAAGCTAATCTCAGTCATGGTGTTTTTTTGAGGTGAAGTATTTAAATCGTTTAATGAAATAGTTTGGGATTCAATTTTTTGCCGTAACATGTTCAATTGTTCGCATTCATTGATTTGCAGTTGCTGAGAACAGGTATCTTCTACAATACTTCCATTCAACTGGATTGTGCTTGCAGCATAACCAACCGAAGCCAATGCCATTAATGATAAAAGTAGGGCAGATTTATAAATATAGTTATACATATTTATTGCCTTTTATAAATGTATTAAGTATTAATTAACATGGAATTTATTATCGGGGCAATATTTAAATAAATTTTTAATTAAATATTTATTTAAAGTGTGATCTATTTAAGGTTTTATTTTTAAATTGATAATTAATATAATAAATTGATTTTGTCAATTCTGTCACATATTTTTATTATAATGCGGATTTGAAAAATTAGAGTAATTTGCTTAGTTTTAGGTATTTATAGAAAGGGATTTGATTACTTAAACATGAAACTGTTACAGGGATAGAGGCAGTTAAATGATGCGTTGCTGTTGCATAGAGTATAAAAAAGCCTCTTTGGGGAGAAGAGGCCTAGTAAAAAGTTTAATCGTATTGGATGGTTACGGTTGCCATGGCACGGACTTTACCCGCTGTAACATTGGCTGCGGTTTGATAGTAGCGAGCAGTGAGAGGAACATTATATTGAACGGTTTGGTTCGATTTTACAGTTCCTAGTTCTAACTTATTGCCTAGTCCAATCACCTGATTTTTATTTTGATAATTTGATACAAGCTGCACACCGACACCATTTGCTTTTGTCGCATTCGGTTCAAGGTTTTTTAAAACCTGAGTGTTATTACCATCTTGTTGATAATCAAAGGTTAAACTAATCAGGTTCTTCTCTTCATAAGCTGTTTGATTTTCACCACCATTACACAAAATGTTGAGTTCAAAAGCCTGATCGCCTTGTGTAGAACCTATCCCTTTAAAGCCTGACTTCATCACAGTTGGTAGTTGTACCGCTTTATTAATATTACCTCTCCACTCACAGGATGAAGATGCGATCGTAATGGCATTACCGTAAACAGTACTGGTCAAGAAAGGGCGATCATTTCGGTTTCCAGCATAATAGGTACTATATACCCCTGGGACTAATGTTCCTGAGCCGGTATTTTCTGCTGTTTTTACAATTTCAACAACGAAATAGCCTTCAGCAAGACTAATACGTGTACTTGGTACTGGACGAGTATAAGGATAATAGCCTGAGAAGTTTGTTGCGTTAAAAGCTTCTCGATAAAGACGAATTCCAATTCCAGGGATATTGGTGGAATAGATATTGTCACCCAATGGACTCAATGCATAATTTTGGAGTAAACGTGCGACCATCATATCGCGACTATTACAAGTATATGTAGTTCTAGAGTCTGGACGAATTTCAAAAAGTGATTTAACCAAGATCTTCCCGACTGGATCACTTGGACGTACTACAACACGACCAACCTGCATAGACACGTCAATAGTCCGGAAGTATGTACTGGTTGAACAAGCAGCCTGAGCTGCGGTATTCACACCAAAGCCAGCAGCCATTAAGGCAGTACTTACAAGTAATTTTTTCATTTGCATACGGCCTCAGACATGATCATGCTTTGCTGATCTTTAGAAATTTGTGCGCTAACATCATAACTGAAGTGGCACTGTTCATTGGCTTCTTCGCCCCATTTTACATACAAATCACCTTTTGGCTCTTGAGTACGTAAATACACCATGCTGCCTTGGGCAACAATACCAACAGATTCATCTTTAGCATTAAAAACTTGCGATGCAAACGGTAAGCTTTCACCTGTTGCTGTTTTAGTATTGATGTAGATGGCATAGCCTTTCTTGGTGGAGAAATCAACTTTTGCAATCGCACCCGCAAATGGGGCAATACGCTGGCTGGTTTCTTCCAATTCAACATTGGTTGACATTTCTTGCGGATCAAGTGTGATGTCATTCAAACGGTAAGGCGTGACATAAGGAATCACGGCATAACCAGCCTTATTTACGCTGAGTCCAACGGTATTGTTGACTTTGGCACCTGCAGCATCTGGTGCATAGACCAGCACCATGGTTTGCCCTTGTTCTGGACCAAACAGGATACCTTTTTCATGTGCAACGATACTACCACTCACACTGAGCATCGCTTGTTGATAAGCATCAGCAATGCTATATGAGCCACCTACGGTCGCAAAGTTCGTGCGATAACGGCTATTCACGTTAAAGCTCGGGTTTTGTCTATCTTGATGAGATACAGAAGCACCGTAGTTAAAACGATCACCGACCATTCCACTCATACCCACAGTACGGCTGTTTTCAGATGCGGTCGCATTGACGTTGACAGAGCTCTTTCTGAAATTAATCGGGAAAGAAAGGGTCATCAAATATTCAGTATCACGGGTTTGATTTCTTGAACCGTATTCAATCTCACGATTGGTCGCAGAAAGACCATAGGTCAAACCATGATAATTATTGCTGTAACCGATTTGATATTGGCGACTGGTCTCATTACGGTTCCAGTAATCATTCCACGAGCCGACCATATAAACATTACCCCAGCCCTCAGGCAGGCCTTGGTTCAGGGTAATCTGGAATTCACTGCGTTGTTTACCTACCGCAAAGGTATTTACACCTTTATCTTCAAGGTCACGAATGAGCAGGGCATCACGTAATTTATAATAGTTTTCCGTCGAATAACGATAGGCTGCCAAGGTTAAGTTGGTATTGGTCGGTGAGATCAGTTTGCTATAGCTGAGACGGAAACTTTGTCCGGATTGTGAACCTTGCTTGTCAAAGTCAGTATTGGACTGGGTCACGTCAAAAGAGACCGCACCAATAGGTGTTGCTACCGCGGCACCTAATAGTAAGGCACTGTAGTCTTCAGCCAGTTGAAAGCCGGTATAGCCGGTCAAGTAGTTGTTAATACCACGTTGGTATTTACCTTGCGTCAGCCACGGCGTTAAATCAATATCACGGTCGCGGAACTCACCAGCAGTGATCGAGTAGCGGCTGAGTCCGGGGCGCAGCATTTGCACAACAGACGCATAAGGAACCGCTAGCTTTTGTATTTCACCATTCGATTCAATAATCGAAACTTCAAGTTCACCACCAAAACCTGTCGGGTAGAGATCATTGATTTCAAAGCTACCTGGTGCAACCGTGGTCTGGTAAATCAACTGACCCTGTTGACGAACTTCTACTTTCGCGTTGGTTTTGGCATTACCACGAATACGGGGCGCATAGCCGAGCATACTATTCGGCAGCATGCGGTCATCGCTCGAAAAATCTAGTCCGCGATAACCGAATGAGTCAAATAACTCACCATTGGTAAAGCTATCACCTAAGGTTAAAACCCCACGATATTGAGGAAAGGCACGTTGTAAATAAGTGCTGGTAGACTCGTAGTTTGATTTCTTTGTATTGCTTGAATCCAGTTCACTTTGAGCGCCATCTTGCCATTGCCACTGACCATTATGGCGAAGTTGCCATCCTGCAATGTTTGCACCTGCCGTGATTGCCATGAAGGCATTGGTAGTCTCTTTATTATCATTTAAACGGTTAAAGGTTTTGTAAGCACTACCGCTATACGATAAAAATCCAGCATTAACACCACGATCCCAGATACTTGGGTCTACATAGCCCTGGGCATTTTTTTGTAATGCAATTTGTGGAATCGAAATGTCGATACGCAGGCGTGAGGTATCGAAATCGTAATAGGCATTTTCAATCCATTCTTCGATTTTATAGCATGCATTTGGCGCATTCGATTCAGTACGGTTGACCAGAACTTCTTGCTTTACGCCATATTCAAGTAAAGAACCTGAAGTAAAACAGGTAAAGGCATTCTGGTTTTGTTCCGTTGAACGAAACATCATTCTTCTTTTACCGAACCAGTTGCCATTGATGTAGACATCAACGTTATATTCGCCCGGTAAAACAGGGTTGCCGTATTTAAAGCGGGAAATATCGACTTTTTGTGCATCACCGATTAAAAAAACAGAGTCGAATTCCGCTTCCATGGGTGCTGCTTGTTCTGTTGTCTGTTCTACTGCATAAACAGCCATAGGCAGCGTTACGGTGATTACCCCTGAAGTCAGGTAATAACAGATACGACGCTTCAAGAATTTAGCTGTTGCATTTTTCTTTGACATAATCGGTTCGCCTATTCAATGATAGGTACAAAATCATTTATGGATTGGGAATAAATTTGTTTGTTATTGAAGCTTGATCTGGTGTTCGATACGACCGCCGTAATCATTAATGCTGACATAGCTCATCTTTTCAGTATTTCCCGTTTTTAACTGGACTTTGTCTTCTGAAAAAGGTGAGAGCATTAAACCTTTGGGTAATAGATCCACCGGCTTTCCAGCATTTTGCTGGTAGATCGCCGTCATGGTGACGTGAAACGGTGTTGGATTTTTTACAATCAGGCTTTGTCCGCTTTTAGTCCATTGCAATTTTTCACCTGCAAGATTGGCATCAGTTTTAATACTTGCCGGGCGATAGAAAAATTTAATGCGTGAACGAATCGCAAGCTGTAAAAAATTATCAGGAACAGCATCTTTGCTATTCGCTGTTGGTCGTGGGGGAATATCCAGAACATTCAGCCAAAAAACGGTTTCTTGTTTTTGATTTAACTGAGCTGCATTAGGTAATGCGGTAATACGAAGGGATTGACTCTTCGTTGGATCGACACGCGAAATCGGTGGGGTAATCATAAATGGAACTTTTGACTGGTCCGGTGTACTTTTAGCGTCACCTTCATCAATCCATGCCTGAACAAGCGATGGTTTAGCGCCATTGTTACTCACTTGCAAAGTTACTTCACGCGCATCAGACGGGTAAATCACACGAGTGCCGTGCAAGATAATTTCTGCATGGGTGTGAGTTGCGATGACTGCCGATGATAGTGTGAAACCAAGCAAAAAATTGTAACCGTTCAGTGCCATTTAAATTTACTCTATGATTGCGTGAAATTTACAATTGCGAATTCCTAGAAGCCTAGAAATCCGCAAAGTCTATCAATAAATTATTGATAAATAATTGTATATTGAACTGAAGTGTTTACTTCACCAGCAGTTGAAGCGCCAGTTGCATAGTATTCAGCATAGTAGTTAAGGTCAGCAGTACCACCTTCTACCACGTCAACCCATTGTGAGTTCGTTTGAGCACCATTGCTGCCTGCAGCAAGTACTTGAATAATCTGGTTGTTGCTGCCTAATAACTGAACATCAACGTTTTTAGCACCAGCAGCGTTTTGGTTTAATAAACGGCCAGAAGTAAAGTCTACAGTTGCACCTGGTTCAAAGTAAGTTGCAACTTTACCTGCTGAACATTTATCTAGGTTGATTTGGAATGGGGTACGACCAGCAACATCACCTGATTTTGCAAGTGTTTGTTTAGATACGGTTGGAAGGGTTACGGTAAAGTCTTTACCTGCTGGAGTTACGATGTCACAAGTTTTGTCAGTGACTAGACCATTAATTGTAATCGTTCCATCAGCAGCTTGAGCGTTAGCAATACCTACAACTGAAAGAGTAGCGATCAAAGCAAGTTTTTTCATAATAATTTCTCGAATACATCAGCTAAAAGTTTGAATTAAAATTACTTTTCAGTTGAATTTTTGCGCTGAACAAGTAATGGGCAAAATATATCAATTAATTAAAAAAATGCAAATTTCGTCACATATTGTGTTTTTTTTTAATTAGAAATTCCGATTTAAAATAAGTTTTTGATATAGATTATTTTTTTATATTTCATTTGTTTTTAAACTGATAATTTTAGTTGGTTTTTTTAATATTTTTAAAGATTGATTGATTTTTCCTTTAGAAAAAAGGAACATATTGTTTATTTTTTATACATAATTAAAGGCTCCGACAGAGAATTTTTGCCGAGAAAAATGTAAAACAAATACCTTTCTGTGGTTTTTAATTAACAATTTTAAAGAAAAATGACAATCCATTAACAAAATATGCGCGCTGGTTTTAAGAATTTTTTAAGGTTCAATCTTTAGTTTTTTAGTCATGATTAGATGAAAAAAACGTCAAGAGGAGCTTTCAATGAACATGCTTTATACCCACAAACCGAATTACTATTTCTTTGCACATAAATTGGTTTTATTTCTGGAAAGTCATCTGAAAAGCCATCCATTGGAAAAACAAACCAGCTTTAATCTGCAAACCATCTATGATCTGTTTGGTCACGACCGCGCCTCAAGTACGACCAATCTGGAAGGGATTTTAAATATTGCCGATGAATATGTGCTTGAAACAGATGAAGGGCAGCAGTCATTGATTCGTTCGTATCACGTCCACTTAGATAATCACGTGTTGACTCTGGAGTTTAACCCGAAAGCAGTTGATAGTTTGAAATCAGGTCAGACGATTGTGAATCCAAAGGCTGCTTAAACTCAAGCTTAAAACGACCAAGCCTTATTGAGACATTTAGCGAGCATTGATATCGCTAAATGTCTTTGACTTAGCTGATTTAAAGCTGTCTATTCGCTATGATAGCATCATGTATTCAATGATTAGATTGGCTTAATGAATAAGGATTTTAAATCAGAAACCTATACTGTCGATGACAATATGGCAGATACAATGACATGGCTAATGCATCATCAGGAGGTTTTCGATTCATTACATTTTGATGTGCATACTCAGGACCTATCAGTTTCACATGCAGCAGGCGTGGATATTATTCGAGTCGGCATGTATCTAACTGCCAAGTATGGCATTCTGGTGACATCTATCTGATTTTTCATCTAAAAAAAGCCTTGTCAAATGACAAGGCTTTTTCATTTATGCACTCATGGCATCGACCGAAAGTTCTGCAACGGTCGGTTTTGGCTTTTCTGCGGTTAAACCCAGTTTTGCGAACAGGATCTGATCCTTTCCTTCGCCGGCATTTGGTGTGGTTAATAATTTGTCGCCAGAGAAGAGCGAGTTTGCACCCGCCATAAATGCAAGTGCCTGATCAGAATCACTGAGTGATTCACGACCTGCCGAGAGACGGATATAACTGTGTGGCATGATGATACGTGCAACCGCAATGGTACGAATCCATTCGGTTACATCCAGCTTTTCCACATCAGCAAGTGGCGTACCTTCGATAGGGACCAGCATGTTGATTGGCACTGATTCAGGATGGACAGGCATGGTTGCCAGTTCATGTAATAGACCAATACGGTCATTACGGCTTTCGCCCAACCCAACAATACCACCACTACAAACTTTCATGCCTGCTTGACGAACGTGATCTAAAGTATCCAGACGATCATCAAAAGTACGCGTGCTAATAATATGAGAATAATATTCGCGAGAAGTATCCAGATTGTGGTTGTAATAATCCAGACCTGCATCTTTTAAACGCTCGGCTTGTGACTGGTTCAACATACCTAAGGTCATGCAGGTTTCAAGGCCTAATGCTTTTACTTCACGTACCATTTCAAGCACATATGGCATGTCACGTTCATGCGGATTACGCCAAGCAGCGCCCATACAGAAACGTGAAGAGCCTGATTCTTTGGCAGACTGTGCTTCACGAATGACTTTATCAACCGCAATACGTTTTTCAGCTTCTAATTTTGAATCGTAATGCGCCGATTGCGAACAGTATTTGCAATCTTCAGGACATTTACCCGTTTTAATGGAAAGAAGGGTGCTGACCTGAATCGAGTTGGCCTGGAAATGTTGACGATGTACGCTTTGCGCTTCAAAAACTAAGTCTAGAAAAGGTTGATCATATAGAGCTTGGATTTCATCACGAGTCCAGTCATTACGTAAGGTCATTGTTATATCCATGATGATTGATGACAAACATTGAGACTAATCATACAGAAATCGTGCCAAAGCCAAAGGGCAAAAAACATCATTTTTCTATTTGGGACATATCTGCCTGTTGCAATTGCTGTTGAATTGCCCAGTCAATATGCACATTGATAATCTCGTCGTGCCACGTTTTTGCATCTTGCAAGGCCGTGACAATTTCAGCTGAGTATGGAGCATTTCCAAGGCCGATTGCAATATTACGTTTAAAGGATTGATATCCGGTACGGCGGATCGGGCTGCCTTCGGTATTGGCAAGAAAAGTGGCTTCATCCCAGCGCCAGATCTCCAGCAGGCTGATATTATCCAGACTGTGCCTTGGATCAAAATCCGGAATGGAGGCAGTTTTGGCAAAGCTGTTCCACGGGCAAATCAGTTGACAGTCATCACAGCCGAAAATACGGTTACCAATACCAGAGCGTAATTCTTCAGGAATGATGCCTTTATATTCAATGGTTAAATAAGCGATACATTTTCGTGCATCCAGCATGTAGGGCTCAACAATGGCTTGGGTCGGACAAATGTCGATACAGGCGGTACATGAGCCACAATGTGCAGTTGCAGGTTGGTCGAAAGGCAGTTCCAGTGAGGTAAACAGTTCGCCTAAAACAAAGAAAGAGCCTGATTTTTTATGAATGAGTAGGGTATGTTTCCCGGTCCAGCCCATGCCTGCACTTTCAGCCAGCGATTTTTCAAAGATCGGAGCAGAGTCAGCAAAGGGGCGCGATTCAAAATCACCGACTTTTTCCCTGATCCGCGTGGCTAAAGTCTTTAACCGTCCACGCATGACTTTATGGTAATCACGGCCCCGTGCATAACGCGCAATAATGGCAGAATTGGGTTCAAATGGAACATAACGGGGCTTCGGTGATGCCACAAGATAGTTCATGCGCACACAAATAATGCTTTTTGTACCGGGCACAAGTAAGGTGGGATCTGCACGTTTTTCTAGATTTTCTTCTAAATAGTGCATGTCTGCATGGTATCCGCGTTCTAAATATTCTTTAAAACGCGGCATTTGATCTTGAGCATCTGGTTTGGCAATGACACAATCAGAAAAACCCAAATCCAAAGCTTGTTGTTTAATCCAAGCCTTCAGTGCTTGTGGATCGAGCTGCTGTAGTTCAATCTTTTGAGATTGCGTCTGAGATGAAGAGGTTGAAGCCATAAACCAAGAATGAGGGAGAGAACATGCAAGGTGTAGTTTACCATAGCCAGAGTATCCAAGCATGGGAACAGCGTTGGTTTGCTCAGCAAAATTCATCATTAGGGCTTATGCAGCAAGCCGCATGGGCAATCTCACAGCAGTTAATTCCGCAATTTAAGTCAAAGAAAATTCAAAAGATCGCAGTTTGGTGCGGACAAGGCAATAATGCTGGAGACGGCTACTATATGGCTGCCTATCTGAAGCAGCAGGGAATAAAAGTGACCGTGTTTGCGACAAAACTCGGACAATCAGCGGATTTACAACAAGCCGCAGATTATGCGCAGTCTTATCAAGTCGATATTCAAACCATCGATTATTTATTAACAGAAACAGCAGTCCATCAAGAAATTCCAGGTTTTGATTGTCACATTGATGCCTTATTTGGCATTGGCTTGAATCGGGAACTCGACCAATATTGGCAAGAGATTATCCAGCTCTTTAATGCCCAGACAGGGTTAAAAATCTCGATTGATATTCCGAGCGGTTTGCAGGCCAACACAGGCCAGGCTTTACCTGTTGCGATACAGGCAGATCAAACTTTTACAATTTTGGGTTATAAGGCCGGCCTATTCACAGGTCAAGGCAAACAATATGTTGGCGAATTACAGTTAGTCAGCCTGATTCCGCCAGATACGCAATTAAAAGCGCTGGCTTATCTGTCTCCCGAAACAGTGATCTTGCCCAAGCGGCAAGCCTTTGGACATAAAGGCAGTTATGGCCATGTATTGGTGGTAGGCGGTCATGCCGATATGGGCGGTGCCGTTATCATGTCGGCTGAAGCGGCTTTTCATGCTGGAGCTGGCAAAGTCAGTGTAGTCTGTCATGCCAAACACCATCAGGCTATTCTGGCACGCTCACCTAATATTATGGTTAAAGACATCAATAGCTTAGATCAAGAACAGATTGAGCAATTACTTGAACATGTCGATGCGGTAGGTTTGGGTATGGGCTTAGGGCGGGATCAATGGGCTGAACAAATTTATCAGCAATGGTTTGTGCGACTGAATCAAAATTCTCATTTAGACGTGGTACTTGATGCCGACGCGCTCTGGTTTTTGGCAAAAGATCCACAAAAGTTAAATAATCATGTGTATGCCACCCCGCATCCCGGTGAGGCGGCGACCTTGTTAGGTTGTAGCGCCAAGGAAATTGAACAGGACCGCATTGGTGCCATTCAGCAGTTGCAGCAAAAGTACGCTGGTCAATGGGTACTTAAAGGCGCAGGTAGTCTCATTTTAGAGAAAGAATTAGTCATTTGTACCCAAGGCAATGCGGGCATGGGTACAGGTGGAATGGGTGATGTACTGGCAGGCATGATTGCCAGTTTAAAAGCGCAGTTCCATCAGCAGATTGCTTTGCATGAAATCGTGAGCTTACATGCACAGGCAGGTGATCTGTTGGCTGAAAAGGGGATGCGCGGACTACAGGCACATGAAATGGGCAAAATGATTTATCAGGTGGTCAATCAAAATGACTAACGGCGTCTGCTGCTGACACGGCTGCGGCCACGAGCCATGCCACCTAATGCATTAAGCACAGCCATTTTACTCATACTGCCTGAAGCATGGGCATGGCAAATGGCGGCAGCTAGGGCATCGGCAGCATCAGACTGTGGTTTGATACTCAGGTTCAGTAAACGCATCACCATCATCTGGACCTGTTCTTTATCTGCTGCGCCGTAACCGACCACAGACTGTTTAATTTGTCGTGCGGTATATTCAGCTACCTGTAAATCCAGATTAACTAGAGCGGCAATTGCAGCACCGCGTGCCTGACCGAGTTTCAATGCCGAATCGGGATTCTGCGCCATAAAGACTTGCTCTACCGCAGCTTCAGTTGGACCATGAAATTTAACAATCCGTTCAACCCCGGCAAAGATACGTTTTAAACGTTCTGGCATTTCTTGGGTTTCGGTACGAATGGTCCCTGCATCGACAAAACGTAGTTTATTGCCATCTTTTTCGATAATTCCGTAACCTGTTAAGCGTGAGCCGGGATCAATACCAATAATTAATGACATGTTGAACTATAACAATAAAAGATTGTTGATATTGTTACATAGCAGGCTTTTCGATGCATATTATTTTTGTAGGATTTTGAATTATAACAAAATAGCAGATTTATTAAGCAAATTCGGTTTGTTCTGTTAATTATCCTGCAATTCGGTCTCATTTCAACAGTTTGATCGATATGGCTTAATCTGAGGGGATTTTGATCGATTTGTATTTAATTTGAGCGTTAGAGCGTAAATTATGTGATTTTTCTAAAAAAAAATTGCATTGTGGGGGAGATGGGCGTATAAAGCATCTCATTGATCGAAGATATTGATCAATATGTTGTTGCGGGATGGAGCAGTCTGGTAGCTCGTCGGGCTCATAACCCGAAGGTCGTTGGTTCAAATCCAGCTCCCGCTACCACTTTTAAAGTTAATCGAATATTAGCTCTGTGATTATTGAGTTGTTGTTATCTGAAAGATTAGACAGCAATTAAGTTAGCTGAAATAACCCTAAAGAAAGCTAAAAATTATTAGATTCTAGAATTGTAGTTTGCCTCTCTCCATATATCTAGCGTTATAGTAAATCCAAATCGATCACTTGAGCTCAGGAATGAGTGATTTTGTGTTGAAAATTATTAATGAATGGCGTGTAGCCAAAGCCAGTAATGGCAATGAAATTTGTGTGCAAATTATCCCGATGAAACGTCAGCAAAATACGTTGGATGGTTTCAAATGGGTAGAAGTTGGGAAAAAAATCCAGCTAGAGTCAGGTCGGGAAATCGATTTTAATCTAGATGGCAAAAGCTTCTATACTGATGTTAATCAGCTTTATCGATTAACATAGATGATTTACGCACTTGAAGTATCTATTGGTTAAAGATAGATTGAGTTAAATCAATATTAATAATTTGATTTAACTCATAAATGAACAAAGTTTAAAGGTTTAAAAGTATGTCTGATACAGTTACTGGTACTGTTAAGTGGTTTAACGAAACTAAAGGTTTTGGTTTCATTCAAGCTGATTCTGGCCAAGATGTTTTTGCTCACTTCAGCGAAATCCAAAGCAATGGTTTCAAAGTATTAAACGAAGGCCAACGCGTTTCGTTTGTACTTGGTCAAGGTAAAAAAGGACCACAAGCAACAACAATTAAAGTTATCTAATAAGATTGCTTGAAAATGAAGCTCACTTTAGGTGGGCTTTTTTTATATATGAACAAATTGCCGTTTGGGTCTTTACCCATAGCTGTGCTGAAGTGAATTGTAGAGCTAAAAGTTGAATTTTGCATAAGAAACTAGGCTTAAATTTAAATCTTGATGCAAAAAAATATTTTGAGCAGAAAAAACAAAAATATTTTTTATTTGGCTAAATCTCAGTTTTTAGATGCTAGATCGCTTAGCCTCTACAGGTAATTTTTTGATTTAGCAGTGAATGTTATTTACAAATGATTTGGTTTATTAAAGTCCAACCTCATCTATTTAGGGGATAAAACTATCTATACTTCTCTCAATCTACTATCTCGTATGGCTTAAAGTTTGGTATGCTTGCAGTATCTGTCAAATAAAGATAGATTAAGTTAAATCATGATTAAAAAATTTTGATTTAACTTATAAATGAACAAATTTTAAAAGGTTTAAAAGTATGTCTGATACAGTTACCGGTACTGTTAAGTGGTTTAACGAAACTAAAGGTTTTGGTTTCATTCAAGCTGATTCTGGTGAAGATGTTTTTGCACACTTCAGCGAAATCCAAAGCAAAGGTTTTAAAGTATTACAAGAAGGCCAACGCGTTTCTTTCGTACTTGGTCAAGGTAAGAAAGGACCACAAGCAACCCTTATCACTGTTATCTAATTTTTAGACCAGTAAAAAAAAGCTCACACACGTTGTGGGCTTTTTTTGTGAAGAAAAATAGTGTGGAGTGAACGGTCCCGGCATTTGCTAATAGGCTGCTTGCTTGTATTTGCACGCTAAAATTCGATGAAATAATATGTTAAAAATTTATATCATTATTTTAAGGTATAATTTTTAAAGTAAAACAGGCTTATAATTATTTGAAATGTATTATAAAAATTATAGGGATAGCAGTAGGGGAATCGCTGTGCCGATCAATAAGTCAGGCTATCTGGGTGCGATCAATAAATATTCATTGTGCCTAAAAAGTAAACTAGTGTATAGTAAATTACAACGAGAAGAATAACGCTGCTGATTCAGTAAATCTTGCATTTCATCATTTGAATAAACCTTTCGTTTTATCAGATCTAATCTCAGAGTTTATGATTCCAAGTTACGTGCTAGCAAGCACCCCAAAATTTATTAAATAGGTTAAATATATGTCGAATACTGTGACGGGTACAGTGAAATGGTTCAACGAAACTAAAGGTTTTGGCTTTATTCATGCTGATTCTGGACAGGATGTTTTTGCTCATTTCAGCGAAATCCAAAGTAGCGGTTTTAAAGTTTTACATGAAGGTCAACGTGTGACATTTACCATTACCGATGGTAAAAAAGGCCCACAAGCAACAGGGATTACGGTTGTTCCCTAGAACACTAAAAAAACCATATAAAAAAAGCTCACCTTCGTGGGCTTTTTTTGTATCCCTGTTTTTGCATTGCTTTAAATTAAATATTTAATTATTTTGAGTTAAGCGCCTATTTTTGTCATAAAACAACTTTTTTGTGCAAAATTTGTGCTAGTCAGGACTACGACTTTTTGCTAATTTTATTGTGTTAATTTATTAGGCAAATTAACAAGTGCAGTACATTTAATGAGCGTTAGGGTTATGGAAAACTTGGAGTCATATGCTCAAGGGTTTGAGCAGGAAGTTCATGTACATTGTAAAAGATCTTTAGGCACGTTGTTGTTTAGCTTTATGGTTTTAATTGCAACCAGCCTATAGAAATGAAAAGCACCTTCGGGTGCTTTTTTAATATTTTTAAAATATGTCGCGATAGCGCTTTTCTAGAGAATAAACTATCAAAAATATTGAAAGATTCTGGTTTTATTAATCACTGTTTTGGCGGTAACCTTGTCTTATTGTGAAGTAAGAAAATTTATTTTTTGGGTGAATTTCAAATGTTTAACGGTATTAATAAACCAATCCATTTAGATGATGTGGTCTTTAAGGAAAGTAAAGCATCTCAAAATTCGAATGAGTGGAACTGGGTCAATCCTAAGCATGGGGAATTTGAACATCCAGCCAATTATTATGAGAGTTCTTTAGCCGACTGGCATACCTTTGATGCACTCAATTCGGACCAAGTATGTGATGTTGTGGTGATTGGTGGGGGCTTATTGGGCGCTTCGGCAGCATTGCATTTGTCAGAACAGGGCGTGGATACGATTCTGGTGGAGAAAAATCGCATCGGTTCATCTGCTTCTGGCCGAAATGGTGGACAACTCACACCTGGTTTGGCCCGTTGGGAAGCGGAAGAAATGATCAAGCGTTTTAGCTATGAAGATGCGAAAAAGCTTTGGCATTTTACCTCTACCGAGGCAATGTCCTTAATCGACCAGATCAGTGAAAAATATGATGTTGAGCTGGCGCGTAAGCGTGGACATATTACCGCTGCGGTACATGAGGGGCATCTTATTGCTTTGACGCAAGGCGCAGACGCCAGAAAGTACTTAGGTGAAAACAACACCACGGTGATGGGCGAATATGAACTGAAACAATTGATCAAATCTGACCTGTATAAAGGTGGACTGGTCTATGATTTGGGTGGTCATATCCAGCCGCTGGCTTTAAACCGTGCTTTGATACATGGCTTTTGTAAAAATGGCGGTCAAGTATTCGAGCAGACCGAAGTATTGTCTATTTCTGAGCAGGCTGACGGAGTCTATGTCAATACGAGCGGCGGTACCATCAAAGCGCGTAAAAGCGTTGTGATTGCCGTGCATCATAATGCTTTTAAATTACTGCCTGAGAAAAAACAGACAGCGATTCCATTTCATACTTATATTGCGGTGACCGCACCTTTGGAGGTGCCGTTGACCGAGTTATTACCGCAGGATCATCCGGTCTATGATACGCAATTGCAGATTGACTATTATCGTGGTGTTTCGAAAAACCGTTTATTATTTGGTGGGCAAGGAACCGGCACCAGTTGGAGCGTAGGGCGTATCAATCAGTATTTGCTGGGCCGAACCCATAAAGTGTTTCCGCAGCTCAACAAGGTAGAGATGGACTTCTGCTGGAGTGGCGTCAGTGATCTGACCGTAAACGGTGCGACGGATAACCGTAAATTTGGAGAAAAATATCCAATTTATGCAGTGCACGGCTGGAGTGGTCATGGTGTGGCTCAAACCGTACGGATCGGTAAGGCCATTGCTGATGATTTTTCTGGTTTAAATACCGATTATGCAATGCTCACCAAAATCCAGCATAGCGATATTTTATTTGGACGTTTGCTGGCACCGCTGGCGATTCCAATGTCAAAAGGCTGGTATGGTATGACAGGCATGTTGAATCCCGGGAAAATGGTTTCTTTCTAAATATCGATCTATCTTGTCCCTAAAAAGTGCCTCTTATTTAGAGGCACTTTGCATCTTGGTTTTGTAATGTTGGGCTATGGAACATGATCGTATAAAAATCTATTAATGAATCTGGCTAGATTTTATGCTTTAGTAAAATGCGCTGGGTGTGCTAGGCTTGATAAAAAAAGAGATCAGCTCATGAATATCATACAAGTCAAAGATTTTCCGGCATTCACTGGCTATACGGAAGCGATTCAGGCGATGGATGCGTGGATTAATACGCGACCTTATTTCTATATCATCAAAGAGCACTATTTGGTCGATGAGGCGATTCGGTTGGAATATATTATTATTCAATAATCATAATCAGGATGTGAGAAAAGGGGATTCTATTTTGAATCATGACGCAAGAATAGATTCATTCTGGGAGGACGTGAACATAGCTGATCAAAACAAAGTGACGTATTTGTTAGAAATGTTTGAGCGTGGTGTTCAGCAAAATAAAACTGATACACTTGAATTTGTAATCGATGTGGCATTTAAAATAGAGAATCTGGAAATCAGAGCTTCGGCACTAAATCATTTATTATTGCTGGATGGACATGACCAGCATCAAATGATAACCAAAGGGCTGCAAGATCTTGCTCATCCATCAAGCGTCGCAATTATTGCCAGAATCCTTGAACAGGATTTCAAGCGTTTTGAATATACTGCTTCTGATGATGCTGTTATTGCAAAATGGTTTAGTCATGCTTTAGCAGATATTGGTACGCTAGATGCAATGGCTGTGTTAAAGCGCTATGCACAAAGTCAAAATCAAGACATTGCGCAGGAAATGCAATATCGCTTAAGAAAAATAGCGAATAAACAGAAATCATAGGCAGATGAGTAGGCCGGAAGATTAAAGTCTTTAAGAAGTTTATGAGTGCTTTCAAAAAATTATGAATCGAATATAAGTTTGCATCTTGTTTCAAATCATTGACATAAAAAGTTAAGTTATTTTGTTATCTTTGCTTTTTCACTTTATCAGAATTCAAATTATGAAAAAGATCTTACTTTTAGGTGCAATTGTCGCTTCATTAGCAGCGTGTTCAGCAACTCCAAATAAAGATATGACGCCACCAAAAATTGGTATGCCTAACCCAGCAAGTAAATTCTGCGTAGATCAAGGTGGACAACTGGAAATCCGTAATGAAGCCAATGGTCAGGTAGGTTATTGCAAATTACCAAATGGCCAGGTGGTTGAAGAGTGGGAACTGTTCCGCGCAAGCCAGCCAAAATGTATCGCTGACGAAGCAACCAAGTTAATCGGTCAGTCGGGTTTAACAGAAGCACAGATTAAACAAAAAACCAAATCTGAAATTGTTCGCAGTGTGGGTCCAAATCAGCCTGTTACTATGGATTACCGTGAAAATCGTGTGACCGTAACGATTGATCCTCAATCGAAGAAAATTACCCAAGCAACTTGTGGCTAATTTTTAAAGACGCTTTGGGCTCTCAATTAGATCAAATTTAATTGGGAGCTTTTTTATACAAGCTTTTTTACAAGACTTGATAAATTTGAAAATGTACCCATCATTAACTTTATTGGGTTTATTTTATTTGTTGTGTCAGGATTGATTCATCAATATTGCACAAGGTTTTAATTTTAGAGATTTGACATGAATCTACTTCTTATCGTGGTATTTGGCACAATTGCCGAGGTTTTGGTCTGGATTGGCGTGGGTGACCTCGTTGGAAGTATGTGGTATGTCTTTTTCTGGTTCATCATCGCATTCTTTATTGGTTTAAACCTGTTGCGTTCAAGTGCTTCAACGATCATGCCGCAATTACAGCAAATGCAGATGACAGGTCAGTTGGGTGGTGATCCTGCTGTCACCAAGAAACTGGCACTTGCGATGGCAGGTTTCTTATTGATGATTCCTGGTTTGATTTCGGATGTGTTGGCGGTATTGGTGTTGATTCCACCAGTTCAAACCGCATTTCGCAATGCCTTGATGAAAACTATGGCTAAACGTCAGCAAGCCATGATGGATAAAATGATGGGCGGTATGGGTGGCATGAGCGGTGGTGCAGCAGGGCAAAATCCGTTTGCTGATCTGATGCGCCAGATGCAAGATATGCAAAACCAGCAACAAGGTGGTGGTCAGCATCGTGACTCAACCATTATTGATGGTGAAGCACGTGAAGTAAAACCGGATCAGAAGCAAATTGAATTTAAAGATGTGAATTGATTCATTTCATTTTTATAAAAAGCACACTTTATTTGGTGTGCTTTTTTTATGTTTGGTCTTTTGGGTTAGCTGGATCGGGTGATTCTGTATTGGTAGACGTATCTGTTTCTTTGGAATGCGGTTGATATTGGCTCGGTGGCAGGGTGGTCACCTCATTTTCTGACTGTTGGTACTTGCGACTACGATTGGCGCGTTCGCGAAATCCACCTTTATTGATCAATTGGGCCATGCGTTACTCCACACTGCGTAAAATCTTATTTTATCAAATTACATGAAAGATCAAAATAAAATGAACAGCTTAATCATTGAGTCAAACTTGAGATTCTAATCAAATTGTCATAAAAATTTGTTAATTTGAATGTGTAGGTCAGAAAACGTGATTGAATTATGGTTTTTTTTCTCATAGGATAAAAGTGTGACATATGAGTATTTGTTGTAAAAAGAAAATAAAAAAATAAAGAGGAGGTATGAATGATGTTATATCAATATCATTGTGCATGTTGTGACAAGGTCGTTGCATCAACAGATAAAGAGTGCCCTTATTGTGGTTCTCAGCATATTCGCAGCCCGTATGGCATGTGGATGTTTTGTGTTGCTGCCTGTCTGGCAGTGGTGGTTGTGATCAAACTTGCACATTTATATAGTCAGCATCATCAAGAAGATCAGCCAGTGCAAAGCAATTCGCTACTGGAGATGTTCAAACAGGACAATACCAATTCAAATAAATAATTTCTGGGGCAATAAAAAAGCTCGCCATGGCGAGCTTTTTTACAGTAAAGGAATTACAGTCCAGCAGCATCCTTAAGGATGTCAACTTTATCGGTTTTTTCCCAGGTAAATGCAGAATCAGAACCTTCACGGCCAAAATGACCATAAGCCGCTGTTTGCTTATACATAGGTTGAATCAGATTCAACATACGGGTAATGCCGTATGGACGTAAGTCAAAATGTTCACGTACAAGTTGAACAATCAGCTCATCCGATACTTTACCGGTATTAAAAGTATTGATTGAAATCGAAGTCGGTTCAGCAACACCGATTGCATAGCTGACCTGAATTTCACATTTATCTGCCAAACCAGCTGCAACAATATTTTTTGCTACATAACGGCCCGCATAAGCCGCTGAACGGTCAACTTTTGATGGGTCTTTACCAGAGAAAGCACCACCACCATGACGCGCCATACCGCCATACGTATCTACAATAATTTTACGACCTGTTAAGCCACAGTCACCTACAGGACCGCCAATGACGAACATACCTGTCGGGTTGATATGGAATTTCGTGCCTGCATGGAACATTTCAGCAGGAATGATCGGTTTAACGATTTCTTCAATCACAGCTTCTTTTAACTGGATTTGAGAAATTTCAGGATCGTGTTGCGTTGATAATACAACTGCATCTAAACGAACCGGTTTGCCATTTTCATAAGCAAAGGTCACCTGGCTTTTCGCATCTGGGCGTAACCACGGTAATGCACCTGAACGGCGTAATTCTGCTTGACGCTCCATTAAACGGTGCGCATAAGAGATTGGAGCAGGCATCAGCACATCGGTTTCACGGCTTGCATAACCGAACATCAAACCTTGGTCACCTGCACCTTGATCTTCTGGCTTCTGGCGATCAACACCTTGTGCAATCTCAGGAGACTGTTTACCGATCATGTTGATCACGGCACAAGTTGAACCATCGAAACCTAAATCAGAATGGTGATAACCGATTCCATTGACGGTTTGACGTACAATCGCTTCAAAGTCCACATTTGCTGTCGTTGTGATTTCACCAGCAAGAACAACCGCACCTGTTTTTACTAATGTTTCACAAGCGACACGCGCATACGGGTCTTCTCTTAGGATTGCATCTAAAATTGCATCGCTAATTTGGTCAGCCATTTTATCTGGATGACCTTCGCTTACAGATTCTGAAGTAAAAACAGCATACTCGCGCATGAACGTCCTATCATTGGTATTTTCAAAAAGACAGAGTATGTTACATCGACTTGGCGCATAGGACTAGCACAAGCTGACTAAAAAGCGTGAATTTATTTCATTTTCATGATGTTTTTATTGATATGTGTATCAGGGAAATTGATATTTATAGTTTTTGATATGAATAAATCTGTAATTTACTGTTTAAATTTTTTACAAGGAAGCACAGACATCGCCTATCGTATGAACATTTACACATTTAATGTTAAATGATTGCGTGAAAAACAAGAAATATCGTGTATTGGACTTTACCCCTTGGCGTTTTTTTAAGACAATAGTCTCAGTTTTTGAAAGATGATTTCTCATCTTCTCTCATCTTATTTGATTTAATCGGATTCTGACTTATGACAACCCCTTTAAATGAACGTCGTATTGCAAACGCAATTCGTGTCTTGGCAATGGATGCTGTGCAACAAGCAAACTCAGGGCATCCAGGTGCACCAATGGGGATGGCAGATATCGCTGACGTAGTTTGGCGTGAATTTTTAAATCATAACCCGACCAACCCGCAATGGGCGAACCGCGACCGTTTTGTGTTGTCAAATGGTCATGGCTCGATGTTGCAATATGCCTTATTGCATTTGACTGGTTATGATTTATCTATTGAAGATTTAAAACAGTTCCGTCAATTACACTCTAAAACACCGGGCCACCCTGAATATGGTTATGCGCCTGGTATTGAAACTACAACTGGTCCATTGGGTCAGGGGATTGCCAATGCAGTTGGTTTTGCGCTGGCTGAAAAAACGTTGGCTGCACAGTTCAACAAAGATGGCTTAAACGTTGTTGATCACTTCACTTACTGCTTCCTTGGCGATGGCTGCTTGATGGAAGGTATTTCTCATGAAGTATGTTCACTTGCAGGCACATTAGGTCTGGGTAAGCTAATCGCATACTACGATGACAATGGTATCTCGATCGATGGTGAAGTTGAAGGCTGGTTCAGCGATGATACTGAACAACGTTTCAAAGCTTATGGTTGGCAAGTGCTTCGTGTAGATGGTCATGACGCTGATGCAATTCGTCAAGCGACTGTAGAAGCGAAAGCTGAAAGCAATAAACCAACCATCATTATCTGTAAAACAGTGATTGGTTTGGGTTCACCAAATAAACAAGGTAAAGAAGACTGTCACGGTGCACCACTTGGTAAAGACGAAATCGTTTTAACCCGTGAAGCATTAGGCTGGAAAGAAGATTCATTTGTTATTCCTGAAGATGTTTATGCAGCTTGGGATGCAAAAGCAAAAGGTCAAAGCTCTGAAGCAGCTTGGAATGAATTGTTTGCTCAATACCAAGCAAAATATCCAACTGAAGCAGCAGAATTATTACGCCGTATCAATGGTGATTTACCTGCTGAATTTGCAGCACAAGCAGATGCTTTCATTGCTGAAACCAATGCTAAAGCTGAAACCATTGCGACACGTAAAGCAAGCCAAAATACTTTACAGGCGTTCGGTCCATTACTTCCTGAATTATTAGGTGGTTCTGCTGACTTGGCGGGCTCTAACCTGACACTTTGGAAAGGTTGCCAAGGCGTACAAGAAAACCCAGCGGGCAACTACGTGTATTACGGCGTTCGTGAATTCGGTATGACTGCAATCGCGAACGGTGTGGCTTTACACGGTGGTTTCGTTCCTTACGTAGCAACATTCTTGATGTTTATGGAATATGCACGTAATGCAGTACGTATGTCTGCATTGATGAAGCAACGTGTGATTCATGTGTATACGCATGACTCAATCGGTTTGGGTGAAGATGGTCCTACGCATCAGCCAATCGAACAAATTGCATCATTACGCGGTACACCAAACTTAAATACTTGGCGTCCATGTGATACGGTTGAAGCAGCTGTTTCTTGGAAATCTGCACTTCAACGTAAAGAAGGCCCATCTGCGTTAATTTTCTCTCGTCAAAACTTGCCATTCCAAGCACGTAATGAAGCTCAAATTCAAAACGTGGCAAAAGGTGGTTATGTACTTGCTGAAGAGAAAGGTGAGTTGAAAGCAATCATTATCGCAACAGGTTCTGAAGTTTCATTGGCAATGGAAGCATATGTACAACTTGAAGGTGTGCGTGTCGTGTCTATGCCATGTGCCGAAGAGTTTATGAAGCAAGATGCTGCCTATCGTGAAGCGGTATTGCCTGCGCATATCCGTGCACGTGTAGCGGTTGAAGCGGCGCATGTAGACTACTGGTGGAAGTTTGTTGGTTTAGACGGCAAAGTGATCGGTATGACCACTTACGGCGAATCTGCGCCAGCAAAAGACTTGTTCCAGTTCTTCGGTATTACCACTGAAGCGGTTGTTGCTGCGGTTAAAGAGTTGACTGCTTAATTGAATTAAGTGGTATAAAAAAGCGCTCTGAGTCAGGGCGCTTTTTTTATGATGAGACACAGGAGTAAAAAGAAAAATGAGTCGATTTTCTTGGTTGAATATAGTTAATTGGTTTAATTAAGTATATTGAATCTATATAACCTAATGAAAATATCAATAATCCGTCGGAGGAAAATAATAATATGAATTTATTGGAAGCTTTAGTACAGATAGAAAAATATTCTGAGGAAGAAACAATTTACTCAGCAAAACCATGGATACTAAATTCAGAGACAATCATTATGATTGAACCAGATGAAGGGGGACTCGAATTTACAGTGGATGGACGAGTATATAGTTACTTTCTAGAAATTTTCTTAGTTAAAGAGCTCTTAAGTGATTTAGCTGCAGAAAATGGCCTGTCTCTGGAAGGAAAGGTGCTTCGTATCATTCAATATGCTTATAATGATGCATAATTTTTTAAAAGCACACTAGCGAAAGTGTAGTTATCCTCAACTAAGGCGACAATATTCTTTAAACAAAGTTGACTCTAGATCGCAATTCTAGACCGGTTTAGGCCTAACCTGCTCTTGTGAAGAGAGGACTTGCTGAAACCTAAATTGACAACAAGTCTATTGATATAAGTTTAACCAATACTTAATTCACTCTGTATTGAAATATTTGAGGTTAATAACTTATGAATCGGGCAGCTTTCCGCAACTTTTAACAAACGTTTGTGCTGATCTTCGGTAAATTCACCTTTTAAGATAATTTTACGTTCAATATTGTTGTGTCCTGATTCAGGTTCACCGTTTGGATTTAAGGCTAAATCGACCTGCACATGCTCAAGTTTGATGCCTTTGTGATTGGCATACATTTCTATGGTAATGGTCGTACAGGCACCTAAAGCCGAAAGTAATAGCTGAACTGGGTTGGGTGCAGTATCTTGACCGCCTTTATCGGCTGGCTCATCTGCATACCAGCTATGTCCAGAAGAATCTGTTAATGTAACGCGATAAGGTGTTGAAGTACTGAGTGCTTGAGCTGTATGTGTCATATTCTACCTTGTTGTTTATCTTTAAGAATTTAAATCTATATATGAACTGATCTTGTTATTTCTCAGATCAATTGTCGAGTAGCGAATAGTCTTATGATAGGCGTTTTACATAATAACTGTAACGCTTTTATTGTTGCATGGATGAAACATATCGTTTTATAAAGACTAGTGAATAAAAATACTTGATCTATACACTAATGGCTATATCAAACAAGGATACCAAAAATGCAATTTAAAACATTAAGCCTCGGTTTAGCAGTCGCTTTAGCTAGTTCTGTAACGTTGGCTGCGCCAGTCGACTATAAAATTGATCCAACACATACTGCGACCGTATTCAGCTGGAACCACTTTGGTTTCTCTACACCAAGTGCAAACTTCACAGATATTCAGGGTACAATTAAAGTTGATAATGCAAAACCTGCAAACTCATCAGTTGAAGTGACGATTCCTTTAAGCAGTGTCAATACTAATGTGCCTGCCTTAGACAAAGAGTTTCAGGAAGAAGCATGGTTTAATGCTGCAAAATATCCGAACATTACCTTCAAAAGTATCAAAGTAGAAACCAAAGACAAAAAGCACTTTAAAATTACAGGTGATTTGACTGTGAAAGGTGTGACTAAGCCAGTGGTATTAGATGCTGTGTTAAATAAACAAGGCGAGCATCCAATGGCAAAAGTACCTGCAATTGGCTTTAATGCAACCACCAGCTTTAACCGTTCAGCATTTGGTATCGGTAACTACGTCCCGAATGTAGGGGATAAGATCACAGTTAATATTACAACTGAAGCAACTGTTGCAAAGTAATATCGAAATTGATAAAAAAGCCTGAATGAGCAGCTCATTCAGGCTTTTTTATTTGCTTATTATTTATGTTTTATTATTAGTTTTCTAATATTTATTTATTATCAGAATGCTAATTTTTATACTAATCCGTGACCATTAACTATGTTTTATCTTTGAACGACGTTTGGATTGGTAAATATAACGAATCGAGTCGACTACTTCACCCACGAAAATACATTCTTCGTCCAAGGGAATAATATTCGGTTTAAATTCCGGATTAAGCGCCTGTAAATATCTCGAATTGTCAGTTTCAATCACCAGTTTTTTGAAGGTGGCATCTTCATGTTTTCTCACCACAATCATGTCACCTGACTGCATATCACTATACTGAACGGTTGGATCAACCAGAATGTAATCACCTTCATGAAATACAGGGTAATTACTTAGACCTTGAACTTTAAGATAAAAACACTGATCACAATCATCGGGTAGCGGTAACCATTCTTCAACCTGAGCCATATCAACAGCTTGCACATTGGTAAAAATACCGGCTTGCACCCATGACAAAACGGGCGCCATCTTGGCCTGAACCGGAGAAATATTAATTGCATGTTCGGGCTGGGATGGATCTGGATCGGCTTGTCCTTGACCAGTTTGTAGCCAGTAAGCATCGACACCTAAGTATTTGGCGATAGAGGGAAGATGCGAGGATGAACTCACTAATCCTGTTTCCAGTTGGCTTAAAGCGGACTGGGTTATTCCGACAGCGGCAACTACATCTTTTTGAGACTTCTTTGCTCTTTTTCTAGCTTCTTTGAGCCTATCTTTTAGCATTTCAATCGACCTGAATATTATTAAATTCAGAATATTAGCAAACTAATGTGAAGTCAAATTAGTATCCTTATTGATTTAATATTAGTTTACTAATATTATGGTCGTATTACTTAAATTTCAATGTGAGAGGTGGCGTATGGGCAAAGCAATAACTCCAAACATGCATATCAAACAAAACTTAAATGCTGAAATTGAAGCCTGGTTGGCAAAAGGCAATGCAATCACCCAGATTCAAACTAAATTTCAGCCACGAAGAGTGGAATACAGTAAAAAACTAAAAGCGATGCGACTGGAAGATGAGCAGAAACAGCTCAAAAAACAAAAGCGTATCGATAATCAAGCAACGCAACAACAGATTGCGATACTCAGCAACTGGCTCAATCAACACAAGGGTAGAGCCAAGGCCTTGGTTGAAGTGCTCGGCTGTGCGCATAGCTATATTTCTCAAATCAAGAGCTTTACCCGGCCATGTAGTAAGAGCCGATTTGAAGAGATCAAACAGGCCATGCACTGTGTGGAGCAAACAGAAAAATATCACTAATTCAAAGATGAAAAGAGACAGCAAGGTAGCGTCAGGTCGTAAATAAAGTCATTAAATGCTAAAGCAAGCGTGAACATGATGATTCAAATTGGCAAAGGATCTATTGCTTGAGTGACAACATAGATCATGCCAGAAAAATAAATAATGAGATGAGGTGAAGATATGAATGCGATGGTAACTAAATTTGAAAAGTTTGAGTGGTTAACTCATAGTTTAACGGTAAGTTCTCCAGGTTTTGATCCTTATGTGCGTGGCACAGGCGAGCGTTTAAGCTATCAGGATCGTTTAGGTGCGATTGCTGCAATGGATACGCAGTTGGCCAAGTCCGTGACCGCATTGATTGTGTTTGAAAATAAGTCAGCTACAGATTATGACTATGTCCGTCAGCATTTGGCAGATATTTTTATTAAACAGGCTGAACGAGATAAAAAGCGTGAACCAGAACGGATTGCCATGTATCACTTGGCCTGGTTGGTATCTCGAATGGTACTAGATTTCGTTTTAAACCCGGAACTGGAAGAAAATTACACAGCGAAAGGACGTTTGGCTTATGCTGGAATTCATCGCCATCAACTTAATGTAGAGAGCTATCGAAAGACCTGGAAAACTTATGAAAATCTGATGGTTAAAGCATTAGAGTCAGCTATTGAAGAAGCAGAAATCGTGATTGAGCAATATCGTAAAAACACTTACAAAAATATGCATAACTAAGGATTCCATTATTTCGGAAAGCACGCTATAGTTTTACTATACTGGTCGTATTAAAGATTAAATATGACAAAGCTTGAAAGCTCATCAATAGATGGGCTTTTTTGTTGCCTAATGAAAACTCGGTTCCGTCATGGAGACCGAGTTTTTTTATGCCTAAAACCTGAAATTGGTTTGAAATTTATAAAGAATTTGAGGTATTTGAAAATGAAGAGTACAAATAATATTAGCTATTTAAACCAAGATTTAACGCGTTTTTCTCCCGCTACTATTGTCCCGTCTTGTATGCAGATTACACCAGATGCGGCGGGTGTGACCTTGATGGAATCTAATCCATATCTAGGTGCCTTAAAAGTTGTTGAAGATATGCAGGAATTCGTCCTTGCTTATGATGATTATCAGCTCATCCAGTCGCGCAATATGCTTGCTGTGTCTAAAGCTAGATTTATACCGGATATTGCGGTCATTCGACCTGTCAGCATGCAGGGTCTTATTGCACCGCTACAGGGCAATCGTGATTACAAAATCAGCATCGGTGCACAGGCTGAGACTTTAATCCTTTTTAAACACGGACAAGATCATGTCACGATCAGTATAGAAGGCAAAAGAGTGTCAATGTTCAGTAGTACTGATTTACCCATCACCCTAAATGATTTTAATAAAATCGAGAATCTGGTAATTCGGGTAATAGCAAACGCTGTACAGTTGTTAAAAATCAATGATAAGACTGTCCATACACAGGTCTATCAATTAGAGATGGATTTCGAATATGTGCAACTGGAGGCAACTGAACTGCCTTATGATCTGTCTAATGTCTTTATCCAGTTTGGATGGGCCGAGCAACTGACCAGGGCACCGTTCTTATCCGCCTATTTTCAGGTATGTCAGGGGAAATTTTCGTTAAGTAACTCAAATGCATCTCAGCATGCTTTTATGATTGCTGGACTTGCCTATCCCCCAGAAAGAAAGCTGATTGCTGATCAGGTGAAACAGGGATTTGTCATTTACAGTTTGTTTGTGGATGAGAAGTTCACGGTGATATTAGGGGATTATGGCAGTATGGATAATGTCACTTTTATGCAAGATGAGCCTTGTTTAAATCCAGTTGTCACTTTTGAAATCACAGGCAAGCATTCGATGAATGTCTATATTGATGGAAAACTGATGGGGAGCTGGGTTTCAAGTCGTGGATTAGAGTTACCAGAATTTTATCAAGTTATTGCATTGGATGGGCTGACTCAACTGGATTTTGACTTAAGAGCAGCCTATGCAGCAGTTGGAGAAGAGATCTATGCTGTAAATACAAACAATGCAAAAAATTATGACTCAGTGCATAAATACAAGCTTTCGCCTAAGCGAATGAGAACAGGTCATTATTTACCTTTTTCTCATTCGCAGTATTTGCCGCTTTATCCATTGTGACTTTTTTAATGAGTTGGCCTCCCACATGGGAGGTTTTTTTATAGATAAAACATGTGCTGTGATAGGAAGTGAATAACAAGAGTGATGGCTGCAATAAGAATAAGTCGGCCGCTTTATAAAATTACCTTATTTAAATAATGCCCTGTATCGCTCAGGGCTTTTCTTTTTGGAGGAGGAAAATGGTAGACCTCGTTTCAGCGGGTGCAGACATTGCAGCCGCAATAAAATCTTATGGTGTGTTTTTTATTATCTTGATGGCACTCACCTTCATGCTTTTGGCCTGGATTGTTGTTGTGATGACACGGTTGCCAAAATCTAGGCGTGAATGGGTGGTTTCATTAATTTCTACTTCGGTCGGAAGCATTGCGGGTGGTGGTTTTGTGATTCAGCATTTTGATTTGCAAGACTGGAGTAAGAATATGTTTGGCGCATTTGCCCTCGGTGGCTTGTATTTCCTATGTGGCTTACCTGTGTGGGCACTCATTCGCTGGACTTTTAACTACATCAATGCAAGAGAAGATTCAACGATTCTAGATGTTGCAAGAGAAGTAAAAGACTTTAAAGACAAATTTTAAATAATAACTTCAATTCAATGCCGCCTTCGGGCGGTTTTTTATTATAAAGAGGAAAAGAACATGACAATTACACAAGATGGTTTTGATATTTTACGCAAAAATTTTGGCAAGTTGGCACAATCTCAGGTCGATGGCATTAACTTTCTTGTCTCGGTACTGGCTGAAGATACGGCCATTATAACCACGCAGGCGGCTTATATCTTGGCAACGGCTTGGCATGAAACAGCGAAAACCATGCAGCCAGTGATCGAGTATGGCTCTGAAAAATATCTAAAGTCTAAGCAATATTATCCCTATATTGGTTATGGCTACGTGCAACTGACATGGTTGGCAAACTATAAACGCATGGGCGATTACTTAAAAATTGATTTAGTCAAAAATCCAAAATTGGCTTTACAGGCTGATATCGCGGCCCGTGTCATGATTGTCGGTATGAAAAAGGGCATGTTCACAGGTAAAAGACTTTCTGATTACATCAATCAGCATAAAAAGAATTATGTGGGCGCACGTCATATTGTCAATGGAACAGATAAAGCTGAACTGATTGCGAGCTATGCCGAAATCTTTGAACAGGCTTTAGAAGCTTCTGAAGAGGTTGTTTGTCATTAAGCGTGTATTCAATCTATTCGCTTTAGAATTCTATAATCACAACTATAAGCGCTCAGCTTTAACTGAAGTTGAGCGCTTAAGACTATGCAGTCGCATTAAATGCTTCTGCATAAACCACATCGCCGTGAGGCATTTTATCGGTGAAACAAAGGATCTGGAAATACTCTGCGGGAACACCCTGTAAAATAAGTTCCGGCTTCGCTTTAAAGCCGAAGCGAGCATAATAGTCAGGATCGCCGAGTAAAACACAGCCAGCAGCTTTTAATATTTTTAGCTTGTCTAAACCGGCATGGATCAGTTGAGAGCCAATCCCTTGATTTTGAAATTCAGGTTGTACAGAAACAGGGCCTAAACCGTACCAATCGGTTGTTCCATCCGAGATCGAAACAGGAGAAAACGCAATATGCCCAATAATTTGACCTTCATATTCAGCGACCAGAGATATGGTCAATTGTTGAGAACTGCGTAAAGCATTCACAATAAATTGCTCTGTATGACTCGAATGCTCTGCATCGGCGAAAGCCGCTTGTGTTAAGTCAAAAATAGCTTGAATATCGTATAGTTTTTCATCACGAATCTGTATGTTCATCTTTATTTTCTCTTGTGTTTCCTGATTTAGGATGGCCCGAATCTGCTTGAGAGTGGGGTTGGCTTGAGTGTATTTTTCACCGTAACTAAGATTAAATGCATAATCGAAATTAACAGGGTTAATACCTTGATTATGTTGCAGAATGGTCTCTAACTTATCCAGAGCTTTAACCAATCTAGCTTCAGTTGTTTCTGCATCTTCATATTCTTGCCAAAGTGATCGAATCAACATTTGAGGTTGATCATCTAAACATTCGGTTAATTGATAAAGATCCTGTTTCTCCTGCTGATTCTTCGCTGGAAATTGATCTTTCATAATGGCTGGAATATCACCATGAAGAGCTTCACCTAAGTCATGAATCAGGCACATTTTTAGTATTTTCTCGAGATTAATGTCTTCGAATTGATCTGCAAAAATCATCGCCATTAAGCATAAACGCCAACTATGTTCAGCAGTACTTTCTTGGCGACCATTGGAAGTATGTGAAAATCGCAGCACATTTTTTAGTTTTTCCGCTTCTCGTAAAAAAGCTAAGCGGTTTTGAATTACGTCTAGTTCCATTTTCTTTCTCAAAATAAACCATATGTAATTTGGACAAACCCGATCTAACATTAGATTGATAGACATCATCTAAGTACAACCAAGGATTTATCCAAACCTATGGTTGTGTTAACGATTGTCTAACTGTGGGCGTACTGATCTAAGCCCATGTAAGTTAATTTGATAGGGCTGTCCATTAATGGATTTAATCAGTTTTTTCTTTCTTAGCTTGTTAAAAACGGCAAGGTCGCAATCGGACAGCAAGAAACCTTCTCGGCTATAGCACTCTACAGCGATGATTTGACCTGAGTCATTACGAAGTTTTACGATTTTTCCGCCTTTTGCTAAGACGTGCAGTGTCCGTTGTTCGGACTTAGATAAGTTCATGTTGTTATCCAGATAGAAATAATCAGAGGCAAAGTTAGGCTTAACGCCCAAAAAATCGCGCAGATAACCAATTTCAATGTGCTATTGAAATTTAGTTACCAGATTACTGCTATCTCCAACATAAAACCCTCGATATGGATGCGATACGATGTGTATCGCTGAAAATACTAAAGCAAGATAAATTAAAAAGCAATAATTGTGTGAGAAACACTATTTGAAGTGCAGGCAAAGCTTATCTTTTCGGGCGCTTTTCTTTGAGCTGTAAGTAAGCTGGAACCGATTTTTTGGCTTGATGGCGCAGCAGTATTTTAATATACAGCACAATCGCGAAGCAGGCTGTCGCAACCGTCAGCATCAGGCCATTCATATAACTCATGACCGAGCTGACATAACCGATCGTGGCTAAACGGCGTTGCATGCGTTCGACCTGAGTACTGGATTCAACACCGGTAATGGCCCAGGTACATAAATGTTCGCAGTTGTTAATGATGAGATGGTAGTGATTTTCATGCATGCGTGAGCGCATACGCCGTACTACGATTCTGGCCTTGTAGCGTGGGGAGTGATAGTCCCTGATATAAATAGGCTTTCCTCGCGCAAAACGCTGGATAGAGGTCATTTCAATCGGATGCTTTTTAAAGATATGGGCAAAACCGGAATAATGAATGACTCGGCCACGTCCTGCATAAATGCCGTGGTGACTATAACCAAAGTGTTTTACGATCAGATGGGCGCCAATTGGAAAGCGCGAATGTCTTTGCTGCATGTTGATACAAGGTTATTGTATTTACACGCTTATTTTAGTGAAAAAATGTGAATCAATCGAGCTTATTTATACACTCAATCCAATGATTATGTGTGGAGTTTGTATCCGCCATTCAGCATGATTTGCTGTTGTGAGAAAATAGCCAGATCTCATCTTAAATATATCGCATAATGAAAAGCTGGTTACTGTTTTCCTTTACATTTTTAGCTGTTCCATCTGCATATGCGATGCAGCAGCAAGCCATTCAATTTAATCAAAACAGCTACGATGTCATTAAAGTCGACCATCTGGATCAACTGGAATTATTTTTAAAAAATCCTGAAAGCAATCGCTACTATCAAAAGTTTGCAACTTTACAAAAAGCATTGCCGGCTTGTGCTCAACTCAATTTTGCCATGAATGCGGGAATGTATCATGCTGACTTTCAGCCCGTCGGATTATATGTCGAACAGGGCAAAGAGCTGCGTCAGTTAAATCAGGCGAAAGGCTTTGGTAATTTTTTTATGCAACCGAATGGAGTTGTGGCGTGGAATGATCGCCGTGCCGTCATCAAAACCACGGCTGATTATGCACATTCAGGTTTTCAGGCACAGTTTGCGACCCAGTCAGGGCCGATGCTGGTCTATCAGGGTAAAATCAATGATCAATTTTTACCGGACTCAACTTCACTTAAAATCAGAAATGGGGTGGGCATAAAAAATAATGAGCTGTATTTTGTGATTTCACAACAACGGGTAAGTTTTTACCAGTTTGCGCAGTTTTTTAAGCAACAGTTGAAAATAGATCATGCGTTATATCTGGATGGATCGATTTCAAGTATGTATTCAATACAAAACAAACGCCATGATAAGCGATTTAATCTGGGACCGATGGTAGCAGAAGTGAATCGGGAAAAGTGTAAATCTTGATGACGACACCCTCATCTCCTGTTTTTAAGGAGATGAGGGGCTTATTTTTATTGAATCGGTGGTTTGATCATCGCAAGTAATTCTTTGCGGCTATAACCCCGAGAAATCAGTACTTTCTTAATGCCTTTAATGACATCCTCATCTGTTGCTTTGACTAAAGCATCGAGTAGCTGTTCATTGGTTTTGCAAGAACAATCGTTTTCCACGCAAGAAGTCTGGTTCTTGTGTTCGTTATATTGTTCGTCTGCATTGAACAATTTTTGCCAAAAACTCATAGAGCCTTCATTAACAACCTAACATAGCTCGAAATATAGCCACTTTAAAATAAAATACAAGTCAGCTTAAGTGATAAAAGCAGCAGTTGAACTTCAATTTTTTCGATGAGTCTGCTCATCTCAAACGAAATTATGACGGTATCATGACTTGACCTTTGAAAAATATCACTTTTTTATCCAGATACTTTGAGCAAAAATAAAGGGTTATTGAAACCCTTTATAATTTATTGTTACGTTGAAATAATTTGTTTAAATCTTCTCAAGTAAAACACCCGACTCAACATGATGGGTAAAAGGGAACTGATCGAACATAGCGAACTTTACAATGCGATGGGTTTGAGTCAGTGTGTTGAGGTTGTCATGCAGGGTCTCCGGATTACATGAGATATAGAGAATACGCTTGAATTCCTGTAGCAGTTTCAGCGTCTCATCATCAATGCCTGCACGTGGCGGATCGACGAAAACTGTATCGAAGTCATAGCTTTGAATATCAATTTCAGCTTCTTGCAGGCGTCTAAACTCACGTTCGCCCTGATAGGCTTGGGTAAACTCTTCCGCAGATAAACGCGCCACCTGAATATTCTCAATCTGGTTTTGCTCAATATTCCATTGTGCCGCATAAACCGAAGATTTAGCCAGCTCAGTGGCAAGTACACGATTAAATTTTAAAGACAACGGTAGGGTAAAGTTACCATTACCACAATACAATTCTAAAAGATCTTGTTGAGATCCTTGTGCAGCATCACATGCCCATTCCAGCATATGTTGACACACTTGTGCATTTGGCTGGGTAAAACTACTTTCAATTTGTTTATATTTAAAAGTACGACCATGAACATTGAGCTGCTCAACCACATAATCATCGCCAATAATCACTTTTTGGCCGCGGCTACGCCCCATGATCTTGATATTCAGTTTTTCAGCTAACGCTTTTGCTGCCGTTTCCCATTCTGCATCCAGTTTACGGTGATAAATCAGCGTAACCAGCATCTCTCCGCTTAATGTTGCAAGGAAATCCGCTTCAAAAATACGTTGCGATAGAATTGGGGCTGCTTTTAATTCTTCTAACAGACGTGGCATTAAATCATTAATGCTTTGATCTGCAATCGGAAACTCATCCACACGAACAACTTCTTTTTGCTTTCTATCTTCAGCACGTTCAAACATGGCATAGAACAGATCATCTTCGGTATGCCAGAGACGGAATTCTGCACGCATACGGAAATGTTGTTCGGGTGATTGAAACACTTCTAAAGCTGGTGGATTGAACGGGGCAAATTGTGCGGTGATTCGTTCAACTTTCTCTTGAAGTTGCTGCTGGTAAGAGATGGTCATAAACAAGAAAACTATAGGTGAAATCTAAACAGGAATGGTATCAAAAAAAGTGTTACAAGGTGCAGGGAAATTATCAAATTTGCTTATTTGTAAGCTGGATGGGGATTCAGTAAATTCTGTATAAATATTGCTTTAATCTGACGATACTGCTCTGGTGAAGTACCTGAACAACTTTATTTGAGTTGATTGTATTGCTGAACCAGCTCTGGGTGACGTCGTAGTTGATCCCGAAAAGTAAGAAAATTTTGAAATTCCGAGCCCGTCACAACGATTTGCAAGGCGACATCATGCGCTTGTGATTGCAGCATACATAGCTCATGGGTACGTAATGTATCCAGCTTTTCTTTAAAATTAAGTTGTTGCAATTCTTTAATGGCATCTAAAAACTGTTGAGCGGGGACTTCAATATAAATATCGAGATCACCCTTTGAGATTGCATTGGGGATCGCGGATGAGCCAATATGTTCAACAATGGCAAAAGGGATAAGCTGCTTGATCTTTGTTTTATAATCTTCAAAAAGCTGGGCACAGTGAGGCTGATATTCAGTAGCGGGGAAAAATTGCATCTCCAGGTTCTCATTTTTATAATTGCAATAAAGATCAACTAAAACATAATAAAAAACCCGAACCATGTAAACATGATTCGGGTCAGTGAGAGACTTAATATCTCTCGAAAAGGCGAATATTAGTCTTCAGATAAAGTCATCAAGCTTGCGTTACCGCCAGCTGCAGCTGTATTCACGCTGATGGCACGTTCAATCACAAGACGTTCTAAAGGAATCTGCTCATTGGCTTGCAGCTGGGTAATGCCAACAATCGCACTTGAACGGGCAGCAACTTTAGTTTGCAAATCTTGCAACTGTTCAACAGAACCATGATGAAGCACGGCATCAAAGGCATCTTTTTCAACGCTTGAAATCACAGTGATTGCATCCAAAACATCTTTTGGTAAAGACGCTTTGTGTTTTACCAAGAAAGCATTGTCTTTCAATACCGCAGCTGTACTGCTAACAGCGAAAATCGCAAGCAATTGTTGAAGCTGGCTAGCATCATCATTGGCAATCGAAAGCACACGATGGCGAGGCAGGATAATGTACTGGTTACTTTCGCCAGTCGGACCTTGCAACTCGTAGAATTTACCTACGCCAAATGCTGGAATTGTCGGTACTGCTTGAGCCATGTGTTGTTTTGCCCAAGCTAGCAAGCTTTGGTAAGCAACATTTGATACCGCATCAAACTGAGAGATTTCAGCTTTCACCGCAAATGGGGTCGCCAATACTTTCTCTGAACAATGTTCCATCAAGCGGTACATATAAAGTGGACCACCGGCTTTCGGACCAGTACCAGACAAGCCTTCACCACCAAACGGTTGTACACCTACCACTGCACCGACGATGTTACGGTTGATGTATAAGTTACCCACTTCAGCACGTTGAATCACCGTATTAATGGTTTCATCGATACGGGTATGTAGACCCATGGTCAAGCCGTAACCTTTGGCATTGATACGATCAATCAACTGCTCAAGTTCACCGTACTTATACGTAATGATATGCAATACCGGACCAAATACTTCGCGCTCAAGATCATCAAGGTTTGGTAATTCGATTGCTGTTGGCGGAACAAAGGTACCTTGTGCAAGTGCCTGTTGGCTTGCAGCATCGTTGAACATCAATTGATGAACAGGGTAACCCTTAGATTTCATCTTTTGAATGTGCGTATCGATGGTTTGTTTCGCTTCAGTATCGATCACAGGACCAATGTCGGTTTTTAAGATCGCAGGGTTGCCGACGATCAACTGTTGCATCGCACCTTTCAACATTTTGATGACGGTTGCAGCGCTGTCTTCCTGTACACATAAGATACGAAGTGCAGAACAACGTTGACCGGCACTGTCGAATGCAGAACTGACAACATCGAGAACCACTTGTTCAGTCAGTGCAGAAGAGTCTACGATCATCGCATTTTGACCACCGGTTTCCGCGATTAACGGAATAGGTTGACCATTTGGAGATAAACGTTTTGCCACCGTTTTTTGCAAGATTTTTGCAACTTCAGTCGAACCTGTGAACATGATGCCTTGGATGCGGTCATCCTGGCTCAATTGCGCACCGACTGTTTCACCACGGCCTGGGACAAGCTGTACAGCGCCGTGTGGCACGCCAGCTTCCCAAAGCATTTGCACTGCTTGTGCTGCAATGAGTGGTGTTTGTTCTGCCGGTTTGGCAATAACACAGTTACCGCTTACCAATGCAGCTGCAATCTGACCCGAGAAAATTGCAAGAGGGAAGTTCCATGGGCTGATACACAATACGGTACCTAATGGCTTCACCTGTGCATTTGCAGGCAGGTTTTCAATTTGAGTTGCGTAGTAACGTAGGAAATCGACCGCTTCACGAACTTCTGCAATCGCATTGGCATAGGTTTTACCACTTTCGCGGCAAAGTAAAACCATCAACTCTTGAATACGGGCTTCCATCAAGTCAGCAGCACGTTTTAAGCAAGCAGCACGCTCAACTTTATCAGTGGCTGCCCAGCTTTGTTCTGCTTGTGCCGCAGCTTCTAAGGCCAGTTGTACATCAGCGCTGGTTGCTTCATTGACATAACCGACAACTTCGCTGTTTTGTGCAGGGTTTGTAATTGCAAGCGCATTACTTTCATCATGGACTGCTGATTCAAAACCAAGTAACGGGGCACTTTTCCAAATCTGGTTACGTAGCTTTTGTGCGGTTGCATCCAAGTCTGCTAACGGTTGATCGTTATTGAGATCAAAGCCACTTGAGTTTGGACGTAATGGATAAAGATCATGCGGAAGTGGAATCGCTGGGTGTTTTAAACCAAGCTGGCCTTCGTCTTTCGCTGAAGTTTGAATATCTTTGATTGGAGATTGAATTAAATCTTCAACTTTTAAAGTTTTATCCGCAATACGGTTGACGAATGAGGTGTTGGCACCATTTTCAAGTAAACGACGGACCAAGTAAGCCAACAAAGTTTCATGGTTACCCACAGGTGCGTAAACACGACATGGCACACCAAGTTTATTGTCTTCTTTAGAACCAACCACTTGTTCGTACAATGGCTCACCCATACCGTGCAAGCATTGGAACTCGTATTGACCTGGATAATATTTGCTTGGATCGGCCAGGTTGTAAATCGTTGCAAGCGATTGCGCATTATGTGTTGCAAACTGCGGATACACTTGATCTGGTGCAGCAAGTAATTTTTTCGCACACGCAATGTAAGACAAGTCAGTGTGAACTTTACGGGTAAACACAGGGTAGTCGGTCATGCCATCGATTTGCGCTTTCTTGATTTCGCTATCCCAATACGCACCTTTCACCAAACGGATCATCAGGCGTTTGTTACTGCGTTTTGCAAGATCAACGATGTAATCAACCACATAGAAACAGCGCTTTTGGTAGGCCTGAATCACGAAACCAATACCTTTCCAGTTGGCAAGTTTCGGTTCGAAACATAGGCGTTCAAGCAATTCAAGCGAGATTTCCAAGCGCTCAGATTCTTCAGCATCGATGTTTAAACCGATATCGTATTGTTTTGCCAAGCACGCCAGTTCAAAAACTTTGTTGTAAAGTTCATGATGAACACGGTCAATTTGCGCACGTTGGTAACGTGGGTGCAATGCAGAAAGCTTGATTGAAATACCCGGACCATCATAAACACCACGCCCGTTCGATGCTTTACCAATGGCATGAATAGCTTGGGTGTAGTCGTTGTAATAGCGTTCAGCATCATGTTCAGTTAGGGCTGCTTCACCCAACATGTCGTATGAGTAGCGGAAACCCTTGTGCTCAAATGGTTTTGCGTGTTCAAGCGCTTCGCCGATGGTTTCGCCGGTAACGAATTGTTCACCCATCATACGCATGGCAACATCAACGGCTTTACGGATGATACCGCGACCACTGCGTGCCAATAGGCCAGTTAAAACACTTGATAAACTGGTTTGCTTTGGTGTTTCCATCAACTTACCAGTTAACATCAAACCCCAGGCAGCGGCATTGACGAACATCAGGTTACTTTGACCAACGTGTTCTTTCCAGTTACCTTGGTTGATTTTGTCACGGATCAATAAATCACGTGTTGCAGTATCTGGAATACGAAGCAAAGCTTCTGCCAAACACATCAGTGCTACACCTTCTTGTGAAGAAAGTGAAAATTCTTGAAGTAAACCTTGAACGATACCAGCTTTACCCGCTGAACTTTTACGCTCACGCAAATTGTGCGCTAAGCTAAATGCGAGCTCATAAATTTTATGGTCAAGTTCAGGGGAAATGTTGGCTGCTTCAGCAAGTACAGCGACTGCTTCAGGCTCTGCACGGCGCCATGCCGTATTGATGCGTTGCTCAAACTCACTTTTTTCTTTAAATTCGGTGATATAACCGTCTGCGTGAGCTGTGTCCATTTGTGCGGGAGTATCCAATGTATTCATGCTAAATTCCAATAACAATCTCTAAAACATATTGAGCAGAGAGGTTTAGATAATTTATGATTACAGAATAAATCCCGAGTAACTCACTATAATTTGCTTATTTTTTAGAGGAAAATTCAGTTGAATGGCCCTATTTATACATTAGATCGAACTGATCTGAAAATTCTGGATATTCTTCAAACAGATGGAAGGATTTCCAATAGTAAATTGGCGGAACTCGTGAACCTGTCACCGACTGCGGTGATGGCGCGCGTGCAGAAATTGACGAAGGATGAGTTTATCTTGGGGTATGAGGCGAAACTGAATCCGAATAAGCTCAATGCCAATTTTCTGGTCTTTGTGGAAGTGTTGCTGGATAAGACCACACCGCATGTACTGGATGATTTTATTGACGCAGTCACGCAGTATCCTGAAATCGTGGAATGTCATATGGTCAGTGGCGGTTTTGATTTTCTGATTAAATTGCGTAGCGCGGGGATGGAGGAGTTCCGTCGCATTGCAGGACAGATTTTATGGCAGTTGCCAGGGGTGAAGGAAACCCGTAGTTATCCGGTGATGCAGGTGGTGAAAGACAGCTCGAAAATAAAAATTAAATCACGGACAAAATTTTAAATAAAAAAAGGGGCTCGAAAGCCCCTTAAATTTTTCAGCAAAATTATTTCATTTCGCGCGCATAAATTTCATCAGCTTGTTCGAAGCGGCTGGTTACAGCAGCATTTGGCGCCTTACCAAGCAAGCTCACCACCACAATACTGATCAAGGCGAAAACGAAGCCCGGAATAATTTCGTAGATGCCTGTAGCACCGAAGAAGTTTTTCCAAAGGATAACGGTTACAGCACCCACAACCATACCTGCCAATGCACCGTTCAGGGTCATACGTTTCCAGAACAATGAAAGAATAATCAATGGACCAAATGCTGCGCCAAAACCAGCCCAGGCGTAAGCAACAAGACCAAGTACTTTACTGTCTGGGTTCTGAGCAAGTACCAGTGCAAGCATTGCAACTGCAAGTACCATGGCACGACCAATCCAAACAAGTTCTTTTTGTGACGCATTTTTACGGATAAAGCCTTTGTACAAATCTTCAGTTAAGGCACTCGAACAGACCAGTAACTGACAGCTCAAGGTACTCATGACTGCCGATAAAATTGCAGCAAGAATGACGCCTACAACCCAAGGGTTGAATAAGATCTTGGTCAATTCCATGAACACCGTTTCAGGGTTAGCTGTTACTGCTGCGGCAAATTCAGGATGCATCTGGAAGTAGGCAATACCGATAAAGCCTGAACCGACTGCACCCGCTAAGCATAAAACCATCCAGGTCATACCAATACGGCGAGCCGCTGGAATTGATTTCACAGAATCAGCAGCCATGAAGCGAACAAGAATGTGTGGTTGACCAAAATAGCCCAAGCCCCATGCAGCTGCAGAAAGAATCGCAACAACACTTAAATTTGTCGCAAAATCAAAGGCATGTGGGCGAACACTTTCAACAACAGCAGTAAACTCTTCCATGCCGATTCCCAGCGACATGTAAGTGATGATTGGGAGTAATAATAATGCAAAAATCATCAAGCCAGCCTGGAAGGTATCGGTCCAGCTGATTGCCAAGAAGCCACCGATACAAACATAACCGATGGTTGCAAATGCACCAAGCCATAACGCTGTGCTATACGGTAATTGGAACAATGTTTCGAATAAACGTGCACCAGCGACCATGCCAGAAGCACAATAAATTGCGAAAAATACCAGAATAATCAATGCAGAAGTGACGCGTAAGATTTTCTTCTGGTCATCAAAACGACCAGTAAAATAATCAGGTAAGGTGAGGGCATTGTTTTGTACTTCGGTATGGACACGTAAGCGTCCAGCCACCAAATACCAGTTTAGCCATGCACCGATAATCAAACCGATCGCAATCCACGATTCAGATAAACCCGTTAAGTAAATAGCGCCAGGTAGGCCCATGAGTAACCAGCCGCTCATGTCAGATGCACCCGCAGATAATGCGGTTACAAAACTGCCTAAACTTCGGCCTCCAAGAATATAATCATCAAGATTTTTAGTAGAAAAATAGGCGTATAAACCGATGCCAAGCATGGCCAGGATATACACCACGAATACAACAACTGTGGGATTCGAAAAATTCATAATGGATGCCTGTCCTTACATATCCATAATTTGCAATCACAACTGAATAGCTAAAAAAATGAATGACTATTCTTGGGATTGATAAGGTCACAGATTCAAGCACAAATGATTTTTAAAATACTGTTATGTTTGTGTATTTTATTTGTATATTTTATGTAATTTAAAATAACTCTATGAATCTTAATTTTTTTTTGAAAAAAGCGCGGTTTTTTTCAGCAAAAATGATCGGGTTGATGATTGAAATTTACGCACAATGTTTTCAAAAGTTACAATTTATAAAAAGTACAGATGTAGATTAAATTGAAGCAGTCAAAAACTAGGCAAAAATATTGACACATGATGTTACAAAGGCAACGCTACAGAGAAATTCGACATTAAAAAAATATAATGTTGAGTGCTTTTCGATATAAAAAAAGTAGCAGAAATTTTGATTGTTTATTTATCGAATTTTCAAGATGGAGGATTGGCGAGAAAAGAAAAAATGATTCAGTCAATTGTCCGGAAAGAGGGTTGAAGGGTTAAGCTGTGACTTGATCGTTTTTGTGTCGTCAAATTCAGATTTTAGACGCAAGTATGAGCGCTGCAAGGTACCACCACGTGCATTCATTTAAAAAAAAGCCCGGTCAAATCAGCCGGGCTTTTTTGTTCAGATCTATTCGATTATAAACCTGATTCGTATTCACTATTTGAAAGCAGTTTTTCAACATCGGCGATATTGTCCGGTTTGATCTTGTAAATCCAGCCCTTGCCATAAGGTTCATCATTGACAAAATCAGGATCATCTCCAAGATCGCTATTCACTTCAACCACTGTGCCTGAAACAGGTGCATGAATATCAGATGCAGTTTTGACTGATTCGACAATACCCGCTTGCTTAGTTGCGGTGACATGACTGCCCACTGCTGGGGTTTCCACGTAGACCAAATCACCCAACTCATCTTGTGCATGGTCGGTAATACCAGTCACAACGAGGTCACCCTCGATTCTTACCCATTCATGCGTACGTGCATATTTCAATTCTGCTGGATGATTCATGACAACTCCTTAACAATCTGTCGTATCATTTTTATTTGGTTTATACATGCTTTTCAATAAAAACAAAAGCTTTCGCCGTTGAACTTATTATAAGTATGGATCTTTGCGCCAGTTACTTGGGCTACGGCCACTCCAGCGTTTAAAGGCACGACTGAAGTTTGCCACGTCAGAATAGCCAAGCTCATCTGCAATCTGTTCCAGACTATAATCGGTGCGGGAAAGCAGGGAGGTGGCATGACGATAACGTACTTCATCCACTAAAGTGGAAAAAGAAGTACCTTCTGCTGCCAACTGACGCTTCAAGGTACGGTCGGACATATGCAAACGTTCAGCCACACTTTCGATACTGAGATAATGCTGTTCTGAATTGGTCAGAATATCCCGCACTCGCATGGCCAGTCGTCGGCGTTCGCCCAGTGCTGACAGTTCTGTTTCACACTGGTTAATAGCAATCTGGCTGGCAATCGGATCGGCATTGACCATTTTCAAACCCAGATATTTTTTATCAAAGCTTGAGATTAAATGCGGTTGATTAAAACGAATGCTGCTGCTGAGTTTGTCCCGATATTTTTCAAAGCCTGCTGGTTCAGGGAAATCCAGATCCACTTCACCACTTAAATCTTCTATTCCGGTTAGCGCTCTGGCCATGGTCATGATGCCAATGGTCAGACCTAGAATAATTTCGGTGCGCAAAGGTTCGACTTCGATATCACACTGCAGTTGCAAAGTGGCTTTAGGGCCGAAGGTCGAAAAATATAGCTGTAGAAAGGGTAGACGTAATTGAATAAAGCGGCTGGCCAGTGCAATGGCATCGGTAATATCATGCGCTGTCATAATGGCATAACCGATAAAGCCATGAATGGAAATCCGCATTTGCGTACCGAGATGGAAACCCAGTGTACTTTCACCCGTCAGGCGCAAAGAGTGTTTCACCAGTTCATTGGCGATCGGTGTTGGAATTCGATAGTTTGGATCAGCCAGTTGTTCACTCGTTAAATGAAACGGAGCAAATAAAGTTTCATCGCTATATCCCCAGCGAGAAACAACGTCTAATAGCAATAAACCATAAACGCCTGGTATTCCTTGATCTTGACGAGTTGTGCTTGTTTTCATGGGCTTTCCGTGGCGCTCATCAATTTTGCCAATATCTTTTAAACATTAAAGTCTTAAACATCTTTACATGAAATAAAATAATCAATCATAAAAATTGTTGGACAAAACAGTCACTGCATGTCCAAGTCTTAAGCTACTTTTCTAAACACCAAAATTTTAGTTGTCGATATTAATAGCACATCACCATGCTGGTTCAAAGCTTGGGTTACGTAGCTGACGATACCACGATCGGGTTTGGTTTTAGACGGCACGATTGCGGTAATTTCAACTTCAACGTGTATTTTATCTCCTGCACGTGTCGGTCTTGGCCAGCGTAAACTCGATTCTGTTCCCAGTAAGCCGCCAGCAACCGGAAAACATTCTGTCCAAAGTCGCATGGTCACGGCTGAGGTGTGCCAGCCGCTTGCTGCCAATCCCTGAAAAATAGGATGCTGGGCAGCAGCCTGCTCATCGGTATGAAAGGGTTGTGGGTCGTATTGATTGGCAAACTGCTTAACTTCTTCTAGTGTCATTTCATATTCACGGCTGATGAAACGATCGCCAATATTAAGGTCTTCTAAATACAACATTATTCTGTGTCCTGCGTTACCCGTTGTTCAACCAAAAAACCGCCTGTCTGGCGTTTCCACAGTTGAGCATATAAGCCATCCTGAGCAATCAGCTCCTCATGTGTGCCTTGTTCCGCGATTCTGCCCTGATCCAGCACAATGAGACGATCCATTTGAGCAATAGTAGATAAACGGTGGGCAATTGCAATGACCGTTTTGCCAACCATCAAGTCATTTAAACTGCTCTGAATTGCGGCTTCGACTTCGGAATCAAGGGCACTGGTAGCTTCATCCAATATTAAAATCGGTGCATCTTTCAGGAAAACCCGTGAAATGGCAATACGTTGACGTTGTCCACCCGACAGTTTCACGCCACGTTCACCCACATAAGCATCAAAACCAACACGACCTTTCATATCTGTTAGCTGCGGAATAAACTCTTCCGCTTTGGCTTTTCTGACCGCCTGTTGAATTTCAGCTTCAGTTGCATTCGGCCGACCGTATTTAATATTTTCGGCGACGGTACGATGTAGCAGCGAGGTATCTTGCGTTACCAAGGCAATATTGGCACGTAAACTATCTTGAGTCACATCATGAATATTTTGACCGTCAATCAAAATACGACCCTGGTTGATGTTATAGAAGTGCAGCAACAGTTGAATCAGTGTCGATTTCCCCGCACCGGAACGACCAACAATCCCAATTTTCTCACCCGGTTTGATGGTCAGGTTAAAATGATCAATGACATTCTTCTGGTTATAAGCAAAGCTGACATCTTCAAAACGAATCTCGCCGTGCTGTACCTGTAACTCAGAGGCATTTTCCTTGTCCTGAATCTGGATCGGTTTGCCCAGAGTTTTCATCCCGTCCTGAATGGTACCGACATTTTCAAACAGCATGGTAATGTGCCACATGATGAATTCGGCCAGACTGTCTAACTTGAGTACCATCGCCGTGGTTGCAGCAATGACCCCGATTGCTGCCTGACCTTGTGTCCAAAGCCAGACCGAGGTTCCAATCACACTAATAAACAGGAATGCGCTGAGTACACGAATACTGATCTGGTATTTCACCCCCAGACGCATTTGTTTATACACGGTCACCATAAATTCCTGCATCGACTCTTTGGCATATTGGCTTTCACGACCCGCATGAGCGAAGAGCTTAACTGTCTGGATATTGGTATAGGCGTCGGTAACTCGACCGGTCATGACGGAACGCGCATCGGCCTGTTGCTGGGAGATTTTGCCAAGTCGTGGAATAAAATAGCTGGCAATGCCAATAAATAAGGCTAACCATAAAATCAGCGGCACAATCAACACTGGCGAAATTGCACCCATGACCAGACTAATAGTCACAAAATAGACCAGTACATAAACCAGCATATCCCCTAGAATCATCCAGAATTCGCGTACCGCCAGTGCAGTCTGCATGACTTTGGCAGAAAGACGTCCAGCGAAATCGGTATGGAAGAAGTCCAGGCTTTGTTGCAGTAATAAATTATGAAAACGCCAACGCATACGCATTGGAAAATTACTGAATAATACTTGGTGTTTAATAATCGATTGCAGGCTGACAAAGAAAATATTGGCAAACAGAATACTGATCAGAATGGTTAAGTTCTGTTGATTGGTTTGTAAAAAGGTGCTGGGTTGACTTTTAGTGAGCCAGTCGACCAATTTACCAATATAGGAAAAGAATAAAGCTTCAAAACATGCTGCTGCGGCAGTACATGCAATCAGTAAAAATAGAAAAGGGCGAATGCCTTGAGTCGATTGCCAAACGAAAGCAAAAAAGGTCGTAGGTAATGGTTTGTTTAAGTCTTTGGTGGGGTATGGATCGACTAGCTTTTCAAACCATCGCAGCATTTCGGTTTCCTCTAATATCAAGTACTAATTCAGCTTGTTCTGTAGCATAGCAGAAAATCAGCAATAGAGAGGAGAAAAGCTCAGGTGCAAGGATAGGTACTTGCGTGATATATCGGTTGTATAAAAGCAGGTATCTTGATCGAAATGCTAGGCGTATACTGATGAAGTGTACTGACAATTATATAGGATCAAAAAATGCTGATTAAATTTGCAGTTCGATTCATGGGTGTATTGTTGAGTGTATTGGCGTTGGTGGCCATGGTCATCCATTTCTTCTTTTCAAGTCATTTAATAACCGATTTATGGATCATTATGGTCCCGGTGATCTTGGGCATTCCAATGCTCACTTCGGTCGTGATTGCTAAAGATGAAGAGTTAATCCTGCACTAGTCATACCAATTTAATACTATAAAAGTCCATCAAAAGGTGGGCTTTTACTGTTTTGTATGCGATAACAGGTGTTCCAATAATAAAGGAGTCTAAAGTGGTTATTTCCCAAATCATGACACGTTTAGATCAAGAATATGATTTATTCCTTCAGTCTCAAAGTTATCAGGCGCACAAGAATAGTGAGATAGCGCTTAAAGCCTTGTTCTTTAGCGAAGCGCTAAAAACGCTCAAATATCCACACAGCGATGTGGTTTCTTTAGGCGGCGGGAGCTATAAATTTATTAATTTTAATCATTTTGAGTTGAATGTAAATTTATTCGATACGCCGCAGTTTAAGAATAAAACAGGCTTTATTCACTGGCTTTCAGACATCTTGCACAAAAATATTTATGGGCACTGATTAATTTTTATAGAGTGACCCTGCTTAATATAAAGCGCTCATCTTCATTGCTGATTTTGAGCGTTTTTTTATCAGCATCAATAAAATAATTCCATACAAAAAATGCCCGGACTATTCTTAATTTTTTCCGTAGATATCTATCGCATACTGCGACTGCTTCTTTCGCTGAAAAGTCAGATCGAGAGATCTTTGCTTCATTCGATTACTTAAAAAAACATGGCTTACTTTTTATAACCGAATCCTTATGTTTTGCAGCACTTTATCTGGTTAGCTTATTTACTAAGCATTTTTGATGATTTAGCTAAGGAGAATAAGATGGACTCTATCCAGTTTTCAGATTGCGCCAAAGCTTGCCTGGTTTGTTCATTGGCCTGTACCACTTGTGCGTCCGCCTGTTTACAAGAAGAAAAAGTCGAAATGATGCGGGAGTGCATTACCCGATGTCTGGAATGTTCGGATATCTGTATGTTATGTGCCAAAGCTCATCAACGAGAATCAATCTTTCTGGCGGATATGTGCCAGATCTGTGCAAAAATATGTGACTGGTGCACTGAAGAGTGTATCAAACACGCTTCTGAACATTGTCAACAGTGTGCCGAAACCTGCCATCAATGTGCCATAGAATGTAGACGAATGGCGGCTTAAGCTGTTCACTGTCTAGCTTGAGATAAGCAGCTTATTTGAGCTGCATATAACAATATCGGGCTGCAAGGAAAGGTATCAAAATAAGGCTGTTGTTGGAAAGCTTATCAATAGATAAGCTTTTTTTATGAATTCAAAAATTCAAGTTACATAAACTCCATGTAAGTGCTGGGTTTTTGATCAAAGATTACCGATGCAAACAGCCAAAAATAACAAGATTACTTAACATGAAAACTTAATTATTAAATGAGAGCATTATCAAATGACGAATAACTTTGAAAAAAACTTTAAAAAATCTCCTAGCTTAACTGTTACAACTTCGAGCATTGATCGGTTTAGCCCAAAGTTTTGGCGAGTTGATGGCCCGCAAACCATGTCTTTTGCCATTACCAATTTTGCTAACGGTTTTGAAGCCTTTTTCCGTTCTCGTACCAGCACTGACCTGGTGGGGATTAGCTGGGATTCTTATGATGCAAAAGATCATCAGTTTCTTGCCTATGAGACCAAATATGATTACAGCGGTACAATCTGGGATTTTGATATTGAATTGTCGGCCAGTATGCCAACGTTAAATAACCCCGCTTTAACCCCGACATTGACTGTGCAATATCATGAAAATGGAGTAGATAAGGTCGCTTATATTGTGCTGTTTAATTATGCCGATCAGCCTGCTTCACGATCAGCCCATATTCATATTAATTGGGATACTGTCAAGGCGGGCTTCTCTGCAACAGATCCATTTCCTGTCAGTAACATTCAGCGTATTTCTTTCTCTGGATTTACCCTCAGTTATAACGGGCATTCAACTCTGCCATTAGCACAGGCAGAAGAGGGGTACATTCGGGTAACCAACTCCGTAACTACCGGCCCGAATGCCAAGCTGGCTTTAAATCGGGTCTCAGTACCTGCGCATGAGTATGGTCTATGTACCAGTTATGATGATCATTATGATCTCAACCCTCAGCGACTGGTCGATAATATGGCGGCTTTGGGGTATCACGGTCTGATCAATCACTATTGTGGCATGTCGAAATATCCTGAAATGGCATGGAATGCTGATATCAATAAATGGCAGATTCCTGATCCGTTAGTCAGCAATGCCAATGTCGTTAATCCATGTACCCGAAAATGGCACGAACATTTTGCCCAGGCACTCCATTGTGCCGATATGCAGCCTATCTTTGGGGTGAGCTTTGAAATGTATTCCTTGGGTGCCAATGAATACTGGGCTCAGCGGGATTGGAATAATAATCTGGGTCGAACAGGCTATGAGCCACCAAGTTACTTCTTTAGTCCATGTGATCAAAATGCGCAGGCTTATTTACATAAAGCCTTTATTGAGTTTGCCGATACCCTGGTTGCCGGCGGCTGTGAAGTGAATATGCAGATTGGCGAACCGTGGTGGTGGTATAACCAGGGTACAGATCTGCCATGTGTCTATGATTACCCAACCAAACTGGCTTTTAATGCGGATACTGGTTTATATGCGCCAGATCTGGGCACCATTTATGAAGCGATGAACAAGACCGGAACGCCGTATGATCAGTTTAAAAGCTGGTTAAGAAACAAGTTAGGACAAACCTGTCAGGATATTCGGTCGGTGGTTAAGACCAAATACCCACAGGCAAAAGTATCTCCGCTGATTTTCTTCCCGACCATTCGCACCCCAATCGAAACTCTGGTGACGGATATCAATTATCCACGTGAATATTATGCATATCCGAATTTTGATTATCTGATGACGGAAGCCTATGACTGGATTTTAGAAGCGCGTTTGGGATTGGCACATCAGGCTGTGACTGAGATTCCAACTCAGGATTTGAACTATCCGGAAGATAAGGTCGCGTATTTAGCAGGGTTTGTGCCTGATTCATCTATTGCGCATTTATATGGATTTGATGCGAGTAAACCTTACCAAACACCGATCTGGCAGCGTATCTTTGGTGATATGCAAAATAATCAACCCTTGGGACTGATGAAACAGTTCATCTGGGCCTATCCTCAGGTTATGGCCGATTCAGTCACCATTGATATTGCACAGGCTCCAAACGGTTTCTTTGTAGGGCAGAGCTTATATTCCCCAATTAGTGACGATACGCCGTATCCACCTGAAATTTATTTATAAAATTAATCTTATAACGAAAAAGGCTTTGAGCTGCAAAGCCTTTTTTGAGATAGATGACTGACTAATATAAATAGAATGGAGCCATCAAAAGCCGAAAACTAAACTTTACGAAATAGACAAGAAACTGAAAACGAAATTGTCACTTATTCAAATGAAAACTGATATACACTCACTTGTATTACTTTCCAGAATTTAAAAGATCCTTATGAAAAACAAGATTCTATTCTTTGGTTTGATTGCAATCCTTTTTACAGGTTGTAATAAGCAGCCTGAAGTAAAGAGTGAAAAGGCACAGGAAAGCTTCGAGAGCGTAGACAATAAAATTTCCGAGTATATGGATATTCTGGATAATCCTGACACACCTAAACAACAGCAGACCCAAGTGCTTTGTGAGGACTATCCGAAGTTATATGAATCGAAATATATTCCAGCCTTGTTAAAGGTGGCGCCAAAAGATTACACCAAAGAAAAATTGATGAATGATTTGAAGATTTCGACAGATTACTATGCTGAAAAGCTGGATATCATCTGTAAATAAACAATAACGAACTGCAATAAAAAAGCTCCAATATGGAGCTTTTTCTCTGTATATAATTTGATATATTCATCACATAATGTTAATCATTAGGCCTATTCCGGGGACAATATGAGTGAGACCCAATCCCAACTGAGGGAAAGCACAACCAATACTTTTATTGCTTGGATTGTCATGATATTAGGTTGTATCGCTGGCCTTGCCTTTATTGTACTCTTTGGGCAAATCGAAGTCAGAAATGAGAATCTGGATATTGTTCAAGTCTGGTCTGGAAAAATTATTGCTGTTGGGCTCGGCATTATTATGAATGGATTATTGTTTGGGTATTTGCTGCTTAAGGTGAGTAGTATTTTGCAATATTATGAGCAAAGAAAAATAACAAATCTTGCAGACTAAATGCGATCCGTATACAAACAATAGAAATTTATCATAATTTACACATGCTATATCTACCTCTAAACATTGGGGAGATTTTTATGGGGACAATAATAATTACGCTGGTCATTGGTTTATTGATCATATTATTTGCCAGAAAATTTCAAAATAATGAAAGTTTATCTACCTCTGCTTCAGAAGATGCCTCTTTTGTTGATAATGTCTTATATACGTTCGAGATTGTGAGAGAATCTTCTTATCAGACTAATTTAAAAACAATTGTAGAAAACACAGCTCCTGCATCCAAATTGATCGAAGTCGCGGCGAGAGTGCTGTCTGAATCTTCCAATCCATCTGATCAGCATGCCATAAGGGTGGAAGTTCAAGGTTTAACGGTAGGTTATCTCAATAGTCAGGATGCAAAGCAATTGGCTGGGCATAATATTGATAAAAAAGTGTCAGCAGCAATCACGTCTCGAAAACAAACTAATCCTGATCAAGTAAATTACACGGTAAAACTTGCTTTAAAACAGTTAGATGATTTGCGTTAAGCTGTACTCATCAATCAAGCTGCATACAGAATTTCTTGATATGCGCCAAAATATGTCGTTTAGTTCAATTTTAACACTTGAAAAAGTGGAAATAGAACATATTATATTTTTTTCTTATTCTGATATCACAGGCGGAATACAGTGAACGAAGAAATTTTGTTACCTGCATCACGAGCTACTGCAATTTCAAATGTCAATGTTAAAAAATTAACTGTAGATAAAATTCTCTCCAAGATTTCAAGTACCATTAAATTAAGAGCCAATGACGGCGATCGCGATGCCTTACAACAATTTTCCAAGCATGAAGTCAGTAGTGAGGACGCAGACATTGTGGTCTCTGAGTTAAAAGCCGCAGGTTACCGCGTGTTTTTGAATCCTAATTTTACCAATACCAATATCCAGTTTCAGCTTGAGTGGGACTGAATACAAAGAGCAAAAAAGCCCTAAATTTTTAGGGCTTTTTTTATGTGATTTATAAAATATTGCTGGTTATATAATGTGAGAAAGGAGCCTGATCTCATTAAGAAGATAAGATTCTTTTATCCTAAAATGTTAATAAAATATGATTATAATGTTGAAAAATAGGCCATAGAGCAGAACAATGAGCTTAAAAGGGGTGATGCTTGTAATCTTAGGGATCCTATTATTATGTATGGGCTACCTGTATCTGGACTATAGACAAACAGGAGGCTATCAGCGCAATAGTGATGGTTATTATGGTTATACTTTTCCAGCGGACAATGGCTTAAAGAAGGTGGAAGATTGTAAACTGGCAAATACCGAATACCCCCGTGAAGCACCTGTGTCTAAAGAATGGATGGAAGGGTGTAAGAAGTACTTCGAAATCCATTAAAAAAGCACCCGAAGGTGCTTTTTTAATATTTTATTTAAACTTTGTTTTCATGCTCTGGCGTAAGTAATTGAAAATCATGACCTGATGGTGCTTGATAAATTCTCAGACCAAACTCCGGAATAATCGCAATCAGATGATCGAAAATATCTGACTGGATGGCTTCATAAGCGGCCCAAGCAATGGTATTGGTAAATGCATAGATCTCTAATGGCAGACCTTCGCTCGTTGGCTGCATTTGACGTACCAGAATGGTCTGGTTCTGTGCAATACCTTGATGCTGACGTAAATAAAATTCAACATAAGCACGGAATGTACCAAGGTTGGTTAAACGACGCTGGTTATAACGCGACTGGTTACTTAAGTGATTATTGAACTCTTCAATTTCAGATTTCTTGGCATCCAGATATTGATCCAGTAATAGAAAATCTTTTAGCTTTTGCTGCTCTTCGTCACTCATGAAGTGAACGCTACTTTGATCGAGGAAAAGAGAGCGTTTAATACGACGACAGCCGGACTCACTCATACCACGCCAGTTTCTAAAGGTATCTGTCACCAGTTTGTTGGTGGGGATGGTGGTAAAAGTCTTATCAAAGTTCTGTACGGTCACTGTATGTAATGACATATCAATGACATCGCCATCCGCATTTAAAGATGGCATTTCAATCCAGTCTCCGATACGTACCATGTCATAAGAAGCAATCTGTACGCTGGCAACTAACGAAAGGATGGTGTTCTGGAATACAAGCATCAGCACTGCAGCCATAGCACCAAAACCGGCAAGCAGGGTAAACACATCTTTCTTGAGGAAAGTTCCCAAGATCATTAAGCCACACACCACAAACAGGATCAGCTTAACCAGCTGTAAATAGCCTTTAATGGGCTTGTTTCTTGATTTTGGATTGCGCTGATAAATCAGGTTAAAAATATTTAAAGCTTCACTGACCGTAAGGGCAAGTGTAAGGAAAATGAATGCTTGCGCCCCCATTTGTACCAGACTTACGATTTTTGCAGGCAGATGAGGAATCGTACTGATACCATTCATGATGACGATGGCAGGAACAATATTTGCAAAACGGCGAGTAACACTGTGTTGTGCAAATATAGATTGGTTTGGAGACTTAAATTTTGTAATCAGATGGCGAATGCCACGAACAATAATTCTTTTTGCAATAAAGTTCGCAAGCGCTGCAAATAAAATTAAAACAGCTAAGGACAATATCATCTCAAGCCAGGAATAATGACTTAACTCAACCCGAATATCACGGATAAAACCTAAATAATCCAAACGAATACACCTTACATTTCTTTTAAGACAGAATTGTAAGGTGTATTTGATATTTATAATAATCTGATCACAGTTTATATACGTTCTGTAAGGCGTTTTTACATAACGCCGTGGTCTTTTACCACATCAAGTCATCAGGAATCACATAAGCTGCGTATGGATCTTCCTCATCGGTAGCCTGATCATTGTTTTCGCTATTGTTATTCACCAAGATAAAACCTGACATTTTCTGGTCAATCTTGTCTGCCAATGCTTTAGGCAGATAAGCATAACTGTCCTGATCTTTGGCAATCACCAGTGAGCCTGAAACAAGTGCGTTATAAACCTGTTGTGAAAGATAGACTTTCTTGATTTTGCCTTCATCAATAAAATGATAGGTCACATTACCCTTAATATCCTGTACTTTATGCTGCTTGATCATCTGGATAATCGAAGCTTTTAGGGCTTTCTCTTCCAGGATCTTCTGCTTTTCCAGATTCAGCGCCTGATCTTTGGCTAATTTTTCCTGTTTGGCACGATCAATCTCCGCCTTCAGAGTCGCATCATCATTTTGTCCGGTCCGTTGCCCGTGTTGAGCCTGTTTGGTCAGTTTTTTCGCTTTTTTATTATCCACCAAACCAGCTTTTAATAATTGGGCCTGCAATGCATTTTTAACCATAATTCAATCCAGATGTGAGTTTGATGAAGAACCAAAATAAAAAATCCAGTATGTCATACTCATCCCCAGACTTAAGCCGGCAGGGATGAGAAAACTATTTAATTTTAAATAAGGATAAAGTGCACTCGCAATGAGTCCACCTAATAAAAAACCGATAAAAATAAGCAGATGTAGAAAAATACGGCGTTTTTCTACATGTAAGCCACGGGCTTTGTATCCTAAAGCCAGACCAATATCGGTGAGAACGCCAGAAAGGTGCGTTGTCCGGATAATGGCACCTTTGTAATGACTGACCATGGCATTCTGCACGCCCATGGCTACACACGCCCAGAGCAGGCCATAACGCGGAAAGTAAGGTAGCAACAACCAGGTCAGCAACAGAAAGATAGCCACCAGGCTCAGAGGAAGGCCGTAACGACGACCAAAGGCCAGATTGCCATTCCCCAGAATCAGGCCACTATAGAATGACCCTGTGATAAAGCAGAGAATGACCAGACTGAGATAGATAAAATGTTCAGGCTGCCAGTCCAGCAAACTCATAGCCAGAATGCTGACATTGCCTGTCATGTGTGAAACAGATTGATGCAACACGGTAAATAAGCCTAAAACGTTTACCATTCCGGCATTCAGTGCAAGAAAAAAAGCACCAAGTTGAATCCAGTTGGGTAAACGTTGAAGTGGCATATATACCTATGGGTTTTGACGGTCTCTAAAATCTACAGCAGCGGTAAAGAGGACATCGGTTGATGAGTTTAGCGCTGTTTCTGTTGAATCCTGCAATACACTGATAATCATACCAATCGCAACGATCTGCATTGCAACTTCAGATGATATACCAAACAGGCTACAAGCAACAGGGATCAGGAGCAAAGACCCGCCCGCAACACCTGAGGCACCACAAGCAGAGACTGCTGCCACTACAGATAAAATGATCATGGTGCTTAGGTCAACAGGAATACCCAAAGTATGCACTGCTGCAAGAGTGAGTACCGTAATGGTCACGGCAGCGCCTGCCATGTTAATGGTTGCACCAAGCGGGATAGATACACTTGCTGTTGCTTCGTTTACACCCAAACGTTGTGCCAGATCCAGATTCACCGGAATATTGGCAGCAGAGCTACGGGTAAAGAATGCAGTGATGCCGCTTTCTTTGAGACAGGTAAATACCAGCGGATAGGGATTGGCTTTCATGGTAATCCCAACCAGGATCGGGTTGATCACCAGCGCGACAAACAACATGGTCCCAATTAATACGAACAAGAGATGTGCATAGCTTTGTAATGTCGCCAAGCCTGCATCTGCGAAGGTCACCGCAACCAGACCAAAAATGCCGATTGGGGCAAAGCCAATCACGGTATGAATGATCTTATTCACCGCATCGGCAACATCAGTCAATACCTGTTTGGTGTTATCCGAACTATGACGTAAAGCCAGACCTAGACCAATCGCCCACGCCAGAATACCGATAAAGTTAGCTTCGCTGATAGCTTGAACAGGGTTGGCAATAAAGCTTAAAAGTAAATTTTTTAAAATTTCTGCCAGGCTACCAGGTGCTTGAAGCCCACTTTCAGCAGGTAAGTGTAAAAATAGCTGGCTTGGAAACATCACGCTTGCTGCTACTGCACTAAATGCCGCCAGCAGCATTCCCACAAGATACAACACCAGAACAGGTCTGATATTAGAGTGCTGTCCGATCTGGAAATTTGCAATCGAAGAAAGGACTAAAACAAAAACTAAAATCGGTGCAACAGACTTTAATGCTTTAATGAATAATTCACCCAATAAACTTAAATAGGGTGTAAAGTTAGGAAAGAGCAGAGCTACTCCGATCCCTAGAAAAATAGCGATAATAATTTTGCTAACTAAACTCAAGCGAGACAGTACATTAAACATATAAAGGCCTTATAAACCTATGCACGGTTTAAGGTTAAACAAGCGCGGTATTCTATACCTAAGAACCGTGAATAATAAAATTTTTTTTGCAATTCAATTACTTTAAAAATATTGAAAAAATTAAGACAATGTTTTTAAAAAAAAATTAGGAAAACATGACACATCCTTTTGTATAAAAAATAATCCGGTAAAATTGTTTATTCTACAAGCATATCAGGCGAAAGTGTTTGTATTGCTTGATAATGTGATAGAAAAATCTGGCCTGTGAGTTGCGTGGTCAGTTCAGATTTAACCAGTCGATCCATCACAAAACTTTTCACTTCTGACAAATGCAATTGAATATTTAACTGTGCCAATTCACGGTTAAGATCTTCCAGCATTTCTACAGCACTCAGGTCAATGTTGCTAATACTTGAGCAATTGATTACCACATGTTGTAGCTCTGCATTTTGACTGACTTCTGTAATCACATGACCTTTTAACACATGTGCGTTTAAAAAGGTCAGATTTTCATCTACACGAAAAGCCACCACAGTTGGGGTCGTAATGACATCATAACGTGACACATTTCTGAAATGCTGGGTCCCTTCAATCAGACCAATCACTGCAATATGCGGTCGGCTAATTTTCCACAGCAATAGAACAAAGGTTAAAATAATACCAATAATCAATCCTGTCGAGATATCAATACAGGTGACACCAAAAAATGTTGCCCACATGGCGAGGCCGTCGGCTTTTGAATATTTCCAGGTTTCAATAAATGGGCTCAGGCGAACCAGTTTCCAGATAGAAACAAAAATGGTTGCAGCCAGCACAGCTAAAGGTAAATTCTGGAAAAACCCCGTAAAATATAAGCTCACAGCGATCATGAACAATGAGGAAAGTACACCCGCAATTGGGGTCTTTGCACCTGCATCGGCATTGACCACAGTACGGGATAAGCTACCAGATACCGCAAAACCTGAATTTACCCCAGCAACAATATTTGCCAGACCTAAAGCAATCAGTTCCTGATTACTATTTAAATCATCGCGTTTTTGCAAAGCGGTGGCCTGAGCTATGGCCAGTGATTCAACAAAACTAATCATGGCAATCATAAAAGCGCTGGGTAACAGTTGCTGGACTAAACTGAGGTTCCATGTTGGAAACTGTAAGCCGGGTAAACCTGTTGGAATGATCCCTACGGTTTGAATGCCCAGATTATTTTCACTCCAAAGGCTGAGTAAGACAATGGAGCCGACGACCAGAAGCAGAGGCAGGACTTTGTTGAGGAATTCCGAGCGGATAAATTTGGGAAGCAAAAAAAGTAACAATACCGAGAGCAGGCCAAAGCTCATCCCTGAAACTGTGATCCGGTGAAAATTTTGAGATAAGCTCAGGATAAATTTTGGAATATTTGTGGCTTGTAGCGGAATATCGAGCAGAAACTTGAGCTGTCCCAATGCAATTAACAGAGCCGATGCAATGATAAAACTCTGAATCACCGGATGGCTAATCAACTGGATTAGGAATCCGAAACGTAATAGCCCCAGAATCATCGAAATGATGCCCACCAAAAGCGCCAATAGGCAGGCAGCTTCTATATAAGCGGTAGAGCCCACGGGAAATAGTGGATTTAATGCAGCAAAGACCATCATGGAAATAATGGCAACGGGGCCTATGGACAGCGTTGTACTGGTTCCGGTAAAGGCATAAACAATCATGGGCAATATACTGGCGTATATCCCCATAACCGGTGGCAACCCAGCCAGCATGGCATAGGCCATACCTTGGGGTACCAGCATTGCCAGCACAATCAGCGCGGCAATTAAGTCCGACTTAAAGTATGAAAACTGATATTCACTTAGCCATTTTCGTGCAGGAAAAAGTTTGGAAACATTTTGGTTGAACAATTTCATGCATCATAGTCTAAATCATAAATTCATATATATTATGCAGAAAAAATGCTAAAGAAAGTGATGCTGATTGTAATTTCCTCAAAAATTATGCTTGAGGGCAATAATGTTCATACAAGGTATTTAAAATTGCTTTTAATTTCGGATCGAGAATGGAGTAAAAAATTTGTTTACCATCACGGCGGGTAGACACTGCATTGCTTTTCCGTAGCATCATTAGCTGTTGAGACAGGGTAGGTTGGAAGATTTGCGTAATCTCCTCAATCTGTGAAACATTCAGCTCTTGTTTAGCTAAATGACACAAAATAATTAACCGATCGGTATTGGCGAGAGATTTAAGTACATTGACGATTGTACCTGCTGATTCTCTCATTGCGTCGATTTCAAAATCCTTTTGCATACTTACACTCGTTACGTTACAGCCGTGGCTAGTATAAAGTCAGCATAGGAGAAAATTGTAGTAAAACTGCATAATTGCAATGGTTTTTAATGAAAATACATATAAGTAAAATTGATAAAACAATTCAAAATGTGGTGCTTTTCTTGATTCTTGGAAATAGTGTGCTTAAGTTGTTTTTATGGTGATTAAATGTGTTTTTTGTCGCATTTTGAGAATCGGGCCAGTTTTTTAGGCCAAGCTATTCTTTAGTTAAACTGTAAAATAAAATTAAGTGCTTAATATATTTAACAAATATAAAAATATTGAAAAAAAGATTGTGCTTTAATAGAAAGTATATATAATAGAAAACAAGACAGAACGATCTGTCTGCATAAAAAGGATTGGGAGTGCGAAAGTACAACCGCCAGAGGGTAATAATACTTATTATTCTTTTTACACTCAGACGCAAGCGTGAGCCACAATAATAATTATAAATCACGCTTTATTTTTTTCAATTCTTTATTCAGATTCTGCTTAAATTTAATGAATGATTATCCCCTTATTCATAAAGGGATAACCAGGCTTATGCAAATTCTTTTTCAAAATTGATCAGATGCTCAACACGTTTCCAGTATTCATTCATCTCAACGGAATGTTTGTTGACATGAGCTTGAATCGTCATCCCATCCAAGATGCTGACAATCAGCGTGGCGAGATGAGTCGGATTGTGAATTTCGAGATTGGTCAGCAAGTTTTGCACCAGTGCAGTTAACCAGATCTTGTATTGGGTTGCAGGTTGCAAGGTCGATGGATAGATTTTGATGACTTCTTCTAAAGCTTTCTGGAACATGCATCCATTGAAGTCTTCACTATTAAACCATGCAGCATACCATTGAAAAATCGCCTTAAGCTGGCTTAGGTGATCTGACTGGTCACACTCCGCCAAAGTTGCATTCAAAGAGGCCTGAAGGTTGATATTACGTTGTATCAGACACTCTTCAATCAGCTTTTCCTTTGATGGAAAGTATTTATAAAAAGTCATCTTTGCAACGCCAGATTCACTGATAATACGATCGACGCCAATCGAGTTGTAACTGTGCGAATTAAAAAGTCTTAATGCAGTGTTAATAATATCTTCTTTTTTTGACATATAACGCCTCAAGTTAGCCCATCACCAAGAGCACCAAGTTGCATTTCATCATGCAATTTTCGCTGGGATTCTACATGGTATTTAAAAAATATCATAGGGAAAAATAATATTATTTATTTAATTGATCCTTCAGGCTTTCTTTTTAAGGGCAGTATAAAAATTAAAGATATGAATATTTAAGAAATAATCTGGAATTAGTTTATTTAGACGAAGTTTTAAATAAAATCAGGGAGGGTAATGAATGGGTGATAATTCATCTAATTGTTTTTATAAGATATGTGCTGTGATGCAAATAATCTTTATCGTTTGGAAAATAATGAGAAGAGTTTAATTGTTGTTTGCTATGGCTTATTTAATTCTCACAGAGATCTTTTTGAAAATTGATTCGGAATCCGAATTTTTAATAAAACTGTAATATTTAAAAGTCAGTTATTTTAGTTAAAATAAATAACTGACTTTAATCGTATAATTTTCTTTTTTACGATTTGTTGGCAGGCGCTGGTAGACCAGCGATCAACTTGACAAAATTTTGATAGAGCATTGATGGCTGGTTTGGCGCATAAACTGAACGCTGAATATTTCCTTTGTCGGTTTCGATTGAAAGCTCGACCTGTTGAGCTTTGCTGAGTTCATATAGAAACGAGCTTGGAACAATAAAACTGTTTGAAGAGCGTCTTGGAATCAGGCGATTAATATTTTTCTGCTGGGTTGGGCCAGTCGCCGGATATGAAAATGCTTTGCCATCAAGCAGGAAGGTAATTGCTTTAATATCATAATAGTCATAACTGCTGTTGAGCACCGTTTCAACTCTTAATTGCTGTTTCTGTTGCTGATCCCATTCCACAAAGACATTGGGGCAAAGTTCGTTTGCTTTACAGTTTAAAGAGCCTGCTGTCGCCAAATTACCTGTTGATTGTGTCGCAGAGTCGGGCAAGGTCGAGCATCCGCTCATCACAAGACAAAGACTCAGTAAACTTAAGGTTTTTTCATGTTTTCAACTCTCTAGGGTTCAGTGTTAATGGTGTAGTTGTGGGCCAAGAAATTCAAATGGTTTTGATATTTTAAATTGATTGGTGGCATCACCAGCAAAGGTATTTTGTTGATCTTTTCCAAGATCAAGTTTACGCGTTAAACCATCTTTAAAGTTGATTTTCTTTAAATCTACCCAGAATACATTGGGTGAAACCGCAGATTCAAAGAAGTAAAGTTGCTGTTTATGGTCCGCGACCGTTCTCCAGCGGGTAGAAGAAATATTCGGTTCTTCTGCAGTATTTAATCCATAAGGTACGGAGGCATTACGGATGACACTAAACACTGAGGCAATGGCATCTTTAGGATTGTCATTTTTGGGAATGGCATTGATATAAAAAGAGGCACGGGCAAAACGATCAGCTGCGCGGTTAGTACCCGGTAGCATCACCGTTCCACCAATTTGCTGCCAGTAGCTGTTTAATGCAAGTTGCTGATCAAAGGTGGGTGAATTAGTCATGACCTGATATTTTTTATGATGATGAATCACTTGTTTGCCGCCAATGTACTCAATGATTGCACTGTCTCCGGTCTTATCTGAAATGGATAAATGCAAGGTGGCAAGACGCTGTTCACCCGGCACACTGTCGGTAGTCAGGTCAAAAGGTTGTTTTTCTAAAGCGCTGACAGCCTCGGCGACAGTCGCATAATTGTCCAGCACATATTGCGCCCAGGCAGAAATGCTCAGCTGCGGTTTACTCGAGTGTTTGGTATCGGGATACTGAGATTCAACCAGCCATAAAACATTAGCGACCAATCCGGCTTCATTCATGCCGTCTGTAGTGGAGATATCATAGCCTGTGGCAATCACACTGCCATACTTGGCTTTCCATTTCAGCGATTTAGGGCCGGCATTGCTGTCTCGAACTACGCCACTGGGTAAAATCCACAGGTTGGTACCGACATCCACTTTCCAGTCCATCGATCGGGCAGTAATAATATGATCATTATTTCCGAGATAAACCGCACGGGTACAGGCATGGCTGGTTTGCAAGATCAATGCAGTGGTGAGAAAAGAAAAACCTAATATTTTTTTAAACACAAGTGAAACTCCTTGCAGTTATATAAGCATGATTTCTATTCAATATTTTTTGTAATGAATTAATTTGAGTCTATTTAAAAAACGACTTTATTCAAGCAGTAAAATGTAATCAATATAAAAAGTAGGGATTTATTTTAGGGGCTTTCGTTGGCGTCGCCCGAAAGAGAAAAGGCTTCTCTATCGGGCCAGAATATTTGAGGAGATATGGATTAATTTGGCGGTAATAGCATTACAATGGCATTGTTGAGCAAGAGTGCGATATCTTCCAGAATATCCGCTTCATTAAAACGTTCATCCAGTAATAGGCTTTCACCATCTGCAATTTGTTTTAAATAAGGCATGAACGCTGCCGAGATGCAAACCGTATCACCATTGGCCCAAAACTCGAAAGAATCGTCCTGTTTCCGGTAAAGTAATCTTGAAGCAGGCTCCAAAATGATCTGGTAATCTGCACCAATCACTTCCGCTACATCATTCGCATCTACTTCTTCAGGTTCCGGAATATTGTTTGGATAGCTTGCTTCACTCATGTAGGCCATGATGGCTGCATCAAACTCGGGTGCTTGAGTGAGGTAGTCTAGGAGTTGGGTTTTTAAATAAGCAAATTCAGTGCTATTAATTTCACCTAGATGTGCTGTCTGTTGACGTGCGATATCTGCCAATGGATTCTTGAGCAGGGTGTTTTCTGCAAATTTATCGCTGACCTGATCAATCATTTCAGAAAGATTTGGCATACGGAAACCAAAGGAAAAGGTTAAGCAATCATCTTCAGCAACGCCGTAATGTGATAGACCCGGCGGGACATAGAGTAAGTCGCCTGGCGCAAGTACTTCATCAAAATGCACATCCATGTCAGCCAAAAGCTTTAATGGCTGGTCAGCAATCAACTGGGTAGATTCGTCACACATCTGACCAAGTTGCCAGCGACGGTGACCGTGACCCTGGATCAGAAACACATCATAAAAATCGAAGTGTTTTCCAACAGAACCGCCTTTGGGCGCATAAGACACCATGATGTCATCACGACGCCATTGCGGGATAAACGGAAATTTTTTCCATAACTCTGCGATATCGAAGGAGTAATGGTCAACGGCTTGAACCAGTAAGGTCCATAGATTAGGCAATTTCTGGAAGTCACCTTTGGTGAGTGGTGAAGACTTCACATGCCATTCATTTGGATTCTTGTTTTTTTGACGAATCAGACGGGCCGTGACATGTTCTTCCAGCGCCAGCTCTTGTACGTCCGCTGGTTCTAATAGGCCAATAATTTCAGGCATGGCATTACGAACCAGTAAAGGTTTTTTTTGCCAATATTCATTAAGAAACTGTTCTGCGGTAATGCCGCCGAGTACCGCTAAAGATTGAGACATGGGAAATGAAACCAACAACATTTAAATTGGTGTGTATTGTCCCTTGAGTTGAATGTTGGTGCAAGTCTTGTATGAAAGTGATGAAAACCACAGAAAAGATCAGATAAAGTACTTAATCTTGATCAATTGAACGCGTATTCGTTCACAGTCTTTCAAAAAAACAGTATGCTTAACAGGCGAAAAGGAGCATACATGTATCAAGTACTGGCAAGAAAATACCGTCCACGTAATTTCAATGAGTTAGTGGGGCAAAACCATGTTTCTCGTGCGTTAACCAGCGCATTGGAACGCGGTCGTTTGCATCATGCTTACTTGTTTACAGGAACGCGTGGCGTGGGGAAAACCACGATTGCCCGTATTTTAGCCAAATGCTTAAACTGTGAAACCGGTGTCACCTCGACGCCGTGTGAAGTATGCACCACATGTAAGGCGGTAAATGAAGGCCGCTTTATCGACTTGATCGAAATTGATGCGGCGTCACGCACCAAAGTGGAAGATACCCGTGAGTTACTCGACAATGTTCCTTATGCGCCAACGCAAGGTCGTTTCAAGGTCTACCTGATCGATGAAGTGCACATGCTTTCAACGCATTCATTCAATGCCTTGTTAAAGACCTTGGAAGAACCGCCTGAGCATGTCAAATTCCTGTTTGCAACCACAGATCCACAAAAATTACCGATTACCGTGATTTCGCGTTGTCTGCAATTTACCTTGCGTCCATTAGCCGTCGATGAAATTACCGAGCATTTAACCGCAATTCTGAATAAAGAACAGATAGACGCAGATCAGGATGCGATTTGGCAAATTGCCGAGTCTGCACAAGGTTCTTTACGTGATGCCTTGTCATTAACGGATCAGGCAATTGCCTATGGTCAAGGTGCCGTACATCACCAAGATGTTAAAGACATGTTGGGCCTGATTGACCGAACCATTATTTACGACCTGATTCTGGCGATTCATCAAAATCAGCAAGCGCGTGTGAGTCAGCTACTTCTACAATTTAGACAGCAAGCCCTCGATGTGTCTCTGGTGCTGGATCAACTGGTTTCAACCTTACATGAACTGGCTTTGTTGCAATACTTGCCAGATCTTGCGCTGAAGTATAGTGAAGAAATCAATCAGAAAATTTTACAGCTTTCTAAGACAGTTTCCGCTCAGGACTTACAGCTTTATTATCAGATTGCATGCAAAGGGCGGGCAGAGTTACAGCTGGCAGTGACGCAAGAGCAAGGCTTTGAAATGACAGTGTTACGCTTATTGGCATTTAGACCGATGAGCTTAAATGAAGTCACTGTAAGTGCAACGCCTGTAACCCAGATTGCAGCAGAAGTTCAGCAACCAGTACAACATGTAAATACAGAAAATCAACTTGCGGTTCTGCAACAAGCAGTTAATGCTGAACCTGAACCTGAACCTGAACCTGAACCTGAACCTGAACCTGAACCTGAACCTGAACCTGAACCTGAACCTGAACCTGAACCTGAACCTGAACCTGCTGCGCAAAAACCAGACAATAATCTGATGGTGTTTGATGCAGAAGCGGGCCAGTTGATCGGTCTGGAAACTTCAGCACAGACAGAAATCGTTCAATCGAGTATTACCGATTCGGAAGAAGTTCTGATTTTCCCGGTTGAAGAGAATGTTGAAAATTCTGCTCCCGTAGATGAGCTGCAGCTTGAACCGCAACCTGTAGTGGAAGCAGAGTCTTCAGTTGCTGTTATCAAGCAACAGGTTGTAGACACTGTGGTTGCAACAGCTACAAGCGTAGCTACTGCTCCAGCAATATCAGACGATTTAATGCCACAAGACATTCTCAAGTTGCGTGAGCAGACTTTGGAGGGCGAGTGGAATCTGGAAAAATGGGAATACTGGTTTAGAACCAGCCAGCTTTCACCTGCCGTACAGGAGTTGGCACAGCATGGTGTGATGCAAGGGCAAATTAACGGCACCTGTGTTCTGGTGATTCCTCAGGAGTATGAAGGCATGCTGTCACAGTTACAGCATGGTCTGGAAGATGCCTTAAAAACGCAATGGCCACAAACCCATTTTAATGTGCAATACGGTGCAGTGGACTCAAATACGCCGTTGTTGATGCAGAATCAACGTAAGCAAAAAGCCTTTAATCGTGCTGTCGAGTTGTTACATCAAGAACCCACCATTAAAAGTCTGGTAGAAACTTTTGATGCGGAATTGCACAATATTCAATTGAAGCCTTAAGTCTTAATAAAAAGGCAAAGCTTAATCGCTTTGCCTTTTTTATATTAACTTCATTCACTAGGCAGCAAATATTGCTCGAGAACTTCCCGCATTTTCTCTGGAATGGCAGTACTTTTTCGATTTTCACGATCAACGAAAACATGCACAAAATGCCCTTGTGCAGCCGCTTGCGGCTGACCCTGTTTAAAAATCGCCAATTCATATCTAAGAGATGAATTTCCTATTTTGCCAATCGCCACACCCACTTCAATCATTTCCGGAAATGACAGTTCCTGTAAAAAGCTACAAGCCGAATCGACGACCAGACCAATAATTTCACTGTTGTGAATATCAAATCCGGTTTTTTGAATCAGCAATGAATTGGCAGCGGTATCGAAATAACTATAGTAAGTGACATTATTGACGTGACCATAGATATCGTTGTCAGCCCAACGGGTCTGAATCGGGAAAAAAAATTTAAATTGTTGCCGGGTTTTTAAAACGGGTTTGCTCATGCATAAATCGCCTGATAAATCTGTAAAGCATCTTGTTCGGTCATTTCTCTTGGATTATTTTGCAAGAGGCGGGTTTGTAGCATGGCATCTTTCGCCAATTGGGCCAGTTTGGCCTCTGGAACATCCAGATCTTTTAATTTCAGAGTCAGGCCACTTTGATCCAGATGGTTTTGCATATGATCAATAAACAGGTCACATAAGCCATCGGTACATCCCGTACTTCGTGGATCTAACAGTTGCATGAGCTCGGCATAATGCTGTTTGGCTTTGGGCGCATTGAATTTTAAAACTTCTACCAGAACCAACGCATTGGTATGCCCATGCGAAAGATGAAAATGTCCACCTAATGGATAAGCAAGCGCATGCACTGCGCCAACGGGTGCATTGGCAAAAGCCTGACCAGCCAGCATTGAACCTACCAGCATATTCTGGCGTGCTTCCAGATCGGCACCATTCTTGAGGACTTTTGCCAGATTCTGATTCAGTAATTTGAGTGCATTCTTCGCCAGCATGTCTGCATAAAAGTTTTTCTTAATATTCGAGGTGTACGCTTCAATCGCGTGCACCATGGCATCGATACCTGTTGCCGCCGTGATATGGGCAGGGAGTCCTTGTGTGAAAGTAGCATCTAAAATGGCAACATCAGCATAGAGAATCGGAGAAACCACGCCCATTTTGGTGGTGGCTCCTGTGGTGACAATCGAGATGGGAGTCACTTCTGAACCGGTACCTGCCGTGGTTGGAATCAGGATAAGAGGTAAGCGCGGCGCTTTTGCCTGGTTCACGCCATAGATTTCACTGAGCTGCTGTTGCTGCGCTGGATGTGCAAGCAAAGCGATAATCTTGGCCACATCCATGGAACTACCGCCGCCAAAACCTATGATCACATCGATCTTTTCCTGTTTGGCAAAATCCACGGCTTCCAGAACAATATGTTCAGGTGGATCGGCCTGAATATCTGAATAGATGAGATATGCCAGATCAATTTCTTTTAAAATCTCAAGAACCGGTTGATGCAACTGATGCTGAATCATGCCGGCATCGGTCACGATCAGGGCGTTATGATAGTTGTGTTGGGTTAAAATATTTTTAAGTTCTTGTATCGAACCTAGCCCCGCAATGATGTTGGGAACGGTTTGAAATTGAAACGGGTTCATACATACATCCTTATTTTTTCATCATACATACATCATTTTTATAATGCGACTCTAGGTTATTGCTCCAATAAATTAACATAAGATGCGTTTCAACAGTGTAATTTTAAGCGCTATCTGTCGTCCCGAATAAGGGATGGGTTTTATAGGTTTATGGATTTAAATAATTGAAAAATATTTATTTTTTAAGATTTTTGGTGTTTCTTTGGCTGAAAAACTGACTGGTTCGAATAAAGAGTAGTCTATTCGATAAATGAGAGCGATAAGCGCATCTTGTTCAGGATCTGGCTTGGTCGTGAAATTGAGAGAGGTATCAGCGCCTTTACATCACGATGAGGCATTTTCAAGCTGTAGCAACTTACAACCACAAGAAAGTGAGTCATGAATACGAGCAACCGATCGACCACCAAGCTGAGTTGTGGCGTCACCTGTAATAATGATAGATACACAACTGTGTTTGGGGCAGGTTGCTTCATCGCCAATACAGGCAATCGCATGGCCATTGATTGAAAAGTTAGGATTGCCTGTGATGACTTTACCGCCACCAGTTGTAGGACACCCTACAACGATATATCGTGTTGGCATAATAAACTTTACTCACAGTGGCAATTTTCCACGGCATATTATCAAATAAATATAGACAGTTCTGTCTATTGACCAGCCAGTCTAGAACAGTCTTATTTGAGTAGATTTGAGGTTGATGGACTGTAATCGAGTAAATAGCTGAGATTTAATCATTTAACTTTTTAAAAGAACATAAATTTAAAAAATTAATGTTAAGCAGTGGGCATTTTATGAAAGCAAAATATTTTAGCTTAAATGACTTGTTTCAATATGTGGATATGCGTATATTTATATGAAAGTATGTATTGAGCTTGAAAATGAATCAAACTGATTTTTTTAAATGTCTTTCAGATCAAACCCGCTTGGATATTTTGAGGTTAGTTGTCGCTAAAAACAGTATTTGTGTCTGTGAACTCACAGAACAACTTGAACTGAGTCAACCGAAAATTTCTCGACACTTAGCCCTATTAAGAAACCTTTCCATATTGCTAGACGAAAGAAAAGGGCAGTGGGTGTATTACAGCTTAAATCCGGATCTGCCTGAATGGGCACTTTCTGTTCTAAGCGTTATTGCGAATCAGGATGACGAGAAAATAATAAATGCAAACGTTAATTCGCCTCTTTTAATTCAATGTGAGTAAACATAATGAATTTTTTATTTCTATGTACCGGTAACAGTTGCAGAAGTATCCTTTCAGAAGTTTTATTTAACCAGCGTGCAACTGATGGCTGGAAGGCATTTAGTGCTGGCAGTAAACCATCCGGACAAGTTCATCCTTTAACAATCGAAACGCTTGAGAATATGGGGATTTCCACACAGGGATTGTGGAGTAAAACCATAGATGACTGTGAGCAATATCAAGCTGATGTGGTCATCACAGTTTGCGACGCAGCAGCACAGGAAGCTTGTCCGCTTTATTTGGGTGGGGCAATCAAAGCTCATTGGGGCTTGGCTGATCCTTCACATTTGGATTTACCGAAAGAACAAAAGCTAAAAGCATTCCAAGTGACTGTCGATCATATCAATCGTCGTTTAGATGCTTTATTTAAACTGGATACAGTGAGCATGACACGTCCTGAATTGATTGCTGCATTCAATCGAATTTCTGATATTGAATGAGAATCTCATGGCTCAACCCAGATTATCATTTTTAGATCGTAACCTTACGCTATGGATTTTTATTGCCATGGCAATAGGGATTGCGATAGGTGTGTTGTTCCCACAAGCTTCCGTTACTTTGGATCAAATGAGTGTGGATTCAGTCAATATCCCGATTGCAATAGGGTTAATTCTGATGATGTATCCACCTTTGGCCAAAGTGGACTATGCGGCTCTACCACAGGTCTTTAAAGACAAGAAAACATTGACACTCTCCTTGGTACAAAACTGGGTAATTGCACCAGTCTTAATGTTTTTATTGGCTGTCCTTTTTTTGCATAGTTATCCTGAATATATGACCGGCTTAATTCTTATTGGATTGGCACGCTGTATCGCCATGGTTCTGGTATGGAACGGTTTGGCCTGTGGTGATCATCAATACGTCGCTGCCTTGGTGGCTTTTAATAGTCTTTTCCAGATTTTATTCTTTAGTACATATGCTTGGTTGTTCTTGACGTTGTTACCCCCTTATTTTGGTGTGGCAGGACAAGTGATCAATGTTGATTTCTGGACAGTCACCCATGCGGTATTCGTGTATTTAGGAATTCCATTTTTCCTTGGCTTTATAACACGATTGACTATGGTTCGAGCTAAGGGTTTAGATTGGTACCAAAATGTCTTTTTGCCTAAAATCAGTCCCCTGGGTTTATTGGCTTTATTGTTTACGATTGTGGCGATGTTTAGCTTGAAAGGTGGGGAAGTTGTGAGTCTGCCTTTAGATGTAATTCGTATTGCGATCCCGCTCACAATCTATTTTGTGATGATGTTCTTTATCAGCTTTTTTATGAGCAGATGGATGGGGAATGACTATGCTAAAACCACAGCAATTTCTTTTACAGCTGCAGGTAATAATTTTGAACTGGCGTTGGCTGTTGCAATTGCAACCTTTGGTCTAGCTTCACCTGTGGCATTCACCACGGTGATTGGCCCTCTAGTGGAAGTACCTGTGCTGATTGCTTTAGTCAGTGTGTCTTTGTGGCTTAGAAAAAAGTTTTTTAAAGAAGAGGTTTAATTTTTATGACTCTCCCAAATGTAGATATGAATCTTCTTGATCAACCTACTTTAGAAAATGTACAAGCTAAACAGCTTGATCATCCACCACGTATCTTGTTGTTGTATGGATCTAACCGCGAACGTTCATACAGCCGATTAGCGGTGATGGAAGCAGGACGGATTCTGGAGCAGTTTGGTGCTGAAGTAAAAATCTTTCATCCTAAAGGCTTGCCTTTACCTGAAGATGCGGACACTGAGCATCCAAAGGTTAAAGAGTTACATGAGCTCTTGGCTTGGTCGGAAGGTATGGTGTGGTGTTCACCTGAACGGCATGGTTCTATGAGCTCAATCTTTAAATCACAAATTGACTGGATTCCGCTTGCTGGCGGTGCAATTCGTGCAACTCAAGGCAAAACGTTGGCATTGATGCAAGTCAGTGGAGGGTCTCAGTCGTTTAATAGCGTGAATCAGATGCGTATTTTGGGGCGCTGGATGCGGATGATTACGATTCCAAACCAATCTTCGATTCCTAAAGCATTTTTGGAATTTGAAGAGGATGGACGTATGAAAGCTTCTTCTTACTACGACCGCATTGTGGATGTGATGGAGGAACTCTATAAATTTACGTTACTTACGCGTGGACAAAGTCAGTACCTCACAAATCGTTATTCAGAGAGAAAGGAATCTGCTGAACAGCTTTCACAAAGGGTGAATCAGCGCGCGCTATAAGTTGATAACTTCAAATTAATTATTTAAACGCTCTTTTCAATCTTATAAGAGCGTTTTGATTTTAATTATTGATGTTCAACAATTTATCCCATCTGCATGGATTTTTATTTAATTTATCTGTATGCATACACCACTTCTATTGGCTACGAAGTAGCGGGTCTTTATCTATCTTTAGCCAATCCTTAGGGTAGACGGGATCGTGATTGACATGTGGATAAATTTATAAGCTATTGGTCTTATAAAACGATATGAGGACATCTTTCTTGAGTTTTGGCATTACAAATTCAATTAAAATGCATGTCGAGAGTGAAGTTAAAAGCATCCAAAAAACTTCTAATGAATCAGTAAGTAGGAATAATAGCGAGTAATATGCAAACACACATAATAAACTGATGGCAATATGCTTAAAATACAGAGTAATAAAAACTGAATATAGAACAGATGAAAATAACAGATTGAAGTTTTTATTCATTCCGATTTTATCAAACAAGATGATCAATACAGAAATAACGATTACCGAAACAGCAAAAATAAAAAAATTCTTGATGATATTCATCGTTTTGCCTCTATTGCTGAGCATAAGAAAATCCCTACCTTTAAGGGCCTCATCTCAAAGGTAGGGTGTGGGTCTACACCATTATTTAAAGTAAGCCTTTATATGGGTTTTTATCGTTTAAAATGATCATGGCTATTATTTTAAACTCAATAAAAATAATGGATTATCGAAATGCTGGTGTATGAGAAAATTATAGGGATTGGAAAATGGATCGGTATAAGCTTTGGCGTACATGATTATGAGAAATATCGTACATTTGATTAAAAAATAACCACAATGTTTCAGAAAATATTCATTAATTCATAGTGAAATCAATTTTTTATTTTTAATTGATAAATTTCTAAAAAAAATCGATTAATATTTTTTAACAGAAGGCTGGTATATGACATACAGAAAGCTGGAAAAAATAAAAATAGCATTAAAAAACAAAAGCCTGTATGGTGGTGATTAAGCTTTGTATATGTGGACATTAAACACTATAACTCCCTCATTTAAGTGAATTATTTATCTATCTCCCTTTAATTTTTTAGATGTGAGCACGTCCCAGATGGAATTCGTTAGAGTTTTATATGCAAGTAAGGCGACAAATATCTATCCTGACCTGAAACAGGATTTATTAACAATTCTTGATACAGCAGTTGATTTTAATTCTCGTAATGATATTACGGGTGTTCTTTACTATGGTCATGGATATTTTGTTCAGTGCTTAGAAGGGCGTAAAAGTATAGTAGATGAACTTTTTTATCAGAAAATTTTAAAAGATGAGCGCCATAAAAACTGCGAAATTTTATTTTATCAAAACTGCGATTTCGGACTATTTAAGCACTGGAATATGAAATTTGCACCCATCAATAAAAGATTGAGTGATTTTTTCCTGGAACATCATAGAGACGATTTTAATCCATTTTTACTGACCACAGACTCAATATCTTCATTCATAACGCTTCTTGCTGCCGAATATGCAACCGAACCCTATGCCTTTGAGCTAAATGATTAAAAGTCAATTGATTCATAGCATGCAATAGGTGAGAAAAACATGAAAATTCAATTGTGCTATGCAAGTTCACGACAAGGCCTGGCTGACGATTTGATTGATGATCTCAGTAATATCCTGACTAGGGCCAGAGACTTTAATGCAAAAAATCTGGTGTTTGGGGTACTGTATTATGCAAATAATGCATATTTCCAATGTCTAGAAGGGGAAGACTTTATTGTTTTACCTCTATTTGAAAGCATCAAAAGAGATCCAAGACATCAGGATATTGTTGAATTTGAAATCAAAAAAATTAGGAAGTACAGCTTTAAGAACTGGTCGATGAAGTATGTTCAAAAAAGCTCAAAGGTCGATATTTTCTTTCATGGTTTAGGCTGCGAAGAATTCATGCCTTCAGTGCTGAATGAGCAAAATGTGCAGGGCATGCTAGAAGCACTTCTGCATGAAAATCAAAGTTATATTCGTAAAAGAGTAGGACTAAACCAGCGCGGTATTCATCCTTATCTTTAAGGTGATTTTTATTAAAAGCCGGGAAGTTTCCGATCAGATGGAGGGTTCAAGAATAACGGACCTTATCTGTCGGGTCGATTTCAATCACTTTGTAAAACTTGTTTTTATAATGAATGACTTTATTGAGATAAGCATTGTCCAGCTCTTCCCAGATATGGAAATTGAAAAATTCTGCTGTTTCAGCATAAATCCATAGCCAGGTTGAGACTTTGCTCTTTTTGGCAGAATCATAAACTGAATCTTGAACTTTCCGGAGTTTATGAATTTTTAATTCTTCGTCCTGAAGAACAACGGCTTTAATCTTCAAAAATAATACCTTTAACAATAGCTGAGCTGCTTAGTTTGTATTTTATACAATTCAAACGGCTGCTCACATTTCAGAATGTAAAGTTAATCTAATAAAAGTTAATGCTACACACTATTTTATGCTGCACATACTTTAATAGATCAGATCAAGATTCATCATTGCTAGTGTGTAGTTAGTCATTTGATTTTTTAACTCTAGATTCTGTTTGTTAACTCTACTGATCATGAATCCTGAGTGAGGGTGTTAAGGAAATTATCTATGACCTGATTGACCTGTTCGGCATGGGTCAGATTCGCTGCATGCCCAGCTTCCGGAATCACGGCCAGTTCTGAATTTAAGCGTAAAGCCATATCTTTAGCGCGGTCTAGCCCAATTGCGATATCCTTTTCTCCATGTATAACAATTGCGGGCAGCTTAAGCTTTGCAATATCTTCAGAAATATCTTTGCGATCTAGCAGCGCATTAAAGGCAGCGGCTAAATTATGCGGTTGCCAGCTTTTCCACTTTTCCTGCCATACAAATCTTTCAGGTGCATCTGCTCCGAGTATGACATGGGCGATAAAGTCAGCGATATCTTGTGTCAGGCCCTGATCGATCCACTGCTCAAACAAAGGTTTGTAATTCATTAATTTTTCAGGGTCTTCTAACTGGGCCTGTGTATCTATCAACACCAGAGCACTTACCCGATCACGATGCTTTAAAGCACAGCGTAGTGATAGATAGCCACCCTGACTCATGCCAACAAGGATGGCTTTCTGTATATTTAATTTATCCAGAATAGCAACCAGATCATCTGCCGAATCATAGTAATTGAATGCTTCAATTGAATCACTGGCTGTTTGACCATGCGCTCTTTCATCCCAGGCTATACAACGATATTTATCTTTAAAGAATTCAATCTGCTGATTGAACATTTCATTGTCCATCAATAAACCGTGGGAAAATATCAGGGTGATCGGACCGCGGCCTGAATCTGTATAGTATAACGATTGGCCATTGTGTATCAGCTTTGGCATGGTTAATTCTCTTGGTGGCTAGATCATATATAAATAAATGAAACTTATGTTTTGATTGTCTTTTTGGTTTTAGACGAGGGGTAAAAGCCCTCTAATGAGGGCCTTTACTGGCTGTGCTGAGGTTGTATATTAATTTTAGATGTTAATGGCCACCACCACAGCTAAAGCCACAACCACCGCCGCGAATCGTGTCATGCTTCGGACTGAGATCAGTTGCCATTGCAGCAGTAGAAATTGCCAGTAATGTAGTGAATGTAAGCAGTATCTTTTTCATGGGAAACCCTCAAGTTAAGATTTTTAAAGTAATAATTAGATTTATAAAAATGTATAAATCATGTGATATATATTGCAATTAAAATGAAATTGTATTGTTACATTTTATGGTAATTGATAATTGGGTTTGTATACAGACCTGTATGTATATTTAATGATTTAGTCAGGGCTTTACTTTAACTTTAATCTTATAAATGCAAGAGCAGGACGTTTTTAGTACTTGTCTCAGATAGAAACCAATTGCCAAGCTCAATACGCCTGGCAGCATACATAAAAAGCTCATGGCTTTGGCTTCCTGGATATTTGTTATGTGCTTAGCAAATAGATGCGGTCCAAAGATCATTCCGGACAAAGCCAGAATAAATCCAATAATAATTAAAAATGCTGACATCTCTGTTATATCCTTTAAGTTTTTTCTGATCAAAATAAGAACTCAAAGACCTAGCCTTATTTGGCTTAACTCAAGAGATATTTTCTGAGCATAAAAGTGATTTCTTAAGCTTTCAGATGAGCATACTCGCTCTTTAGAAATAAATTTGGTTGATCTGTCTGGTGATTATGAATGGCTTATGCAGACTGATTGATGGCGATAATGTATTACTCGTTCCGAAAAAGAACATATTCATACAGAATATTCAAAAGAGATCAACACTATTTCCTTTCAAATCAACGCAATTTTTGACAGAATAGCCTGAGATCAACGTGGTCAGCTCATGCAGAATCACATTGAACAGGTTTGCCTTTATTTTGCAGGAATTTTGCATGCAATATTTTAATCTCCTTATAGAACAGTATGTTGGAATGTATAGCTAATGACAGCACAATATAAGGTGTTATGTGTCTGTTTAGGCAATATTTGCCGATCTCCCACTGCAGAGGCAATTCTCAGACATTATTGTCATGCCCATGGCTTGGACGTGGTGATCGATTCGGCAGGCACCAGTAATTATCATCCCAACAAGGCACCTGATGCACGCAGTCAGCAACATGCAATGCAACGTGGTTATGATCTGTCAGCATTGCGCGCAAGACAAATCCAGTTAGATGATTTTGTGGAGTTTGATCTGATTCTGGCAATGGATCATGAGAACTTTGATGATATTCAGGCGCTGATGCAAAAAGCAACCCAGCAATTTGGTGCAGCGCAGATTCGGGCAAAAATTGCCTTGATGAGTGAACATGATCCTGAATTTGGCCAGCAGGCAGTTCCAGATCCTTATTACGGCGGTGTAGACGGTTTTGATCGGGTGCTGGATCAGTGTGAATCGAGCAGTCAGGCATGGGTCGATATTTTTAAAAAGCAATTAAAAGCAGGGTTATAGGATTTAATTTAACATGCAAGTACAACAGCAGGTTTCGCTTAAGCGTTTAAATACATTAAATCTTAATGCTATTGCTTCACATTATGTCCAGATCAATCAGGCAGATGACATCATTGCAGCGCTGGATTTTGCTGAGCAGCACGGGCTCAATGTGCTGGTACTGTCTGGCGGGAGTAATGTATTACTGCCACAGCATATACAGGCCCTAGTGGTTCATTTGAATATTCAGGGCATTGAAGTTGTTGCTCAGGATGCCGATACGGTTAGTGTTAAAGTGGGTGCAGGTCAGGTCTGGCACGACTTTGTTTTATATAGCACCGAGCAGCAGTGGTTCGGTTTACAAAATCTGGCTTTGATCCCGGGTCTGGTCGGTGCATCGCCAGTCCAGAATATTGGTGCTTACGGGGTTGAAGCAGGAGAGTTTATTGACTCTGTTCAGGTTTACGATCGTCAACTGAAGCAGTTTGATTCGATTCCGGCTCAGGCATGCCAGTTTGCCTATCGTCATAGCATTTTCAAGGATGATCCTAACCGTTACATCATTGTGAGTGTCACTTTTAAATTACTGAAAAAAGCAGATCTCAGATTAAATTATGGGGATTTAAAACAAGCAGTAGGTGATCAGCTCAGTGCAGAAAATTTGCAAAATCAGGTCATCCTGATTCGTCAAAGCAAATTACCCGATCCTAAAGAATTTCCAAATGTGGGCAGTTTTTTCAAAAACCCGGTCTTGTCGCAAACCGAATTTGACAAAATTACTCAACAATTTCCAAACATACCGCATTATCCACAGCCGAACAGCAATGTTAAAGTGGCAGCAGGCTGGTTGATTGACCAAACAGGCTGGAAAGGTAAGCAATTAGGGCCAGTTGGCATGTTTCATAAACAGGCCTTGGTCCTGGTCAACTATGCCGACGCCGCACTCACTGACGTACAAAAAACCTATCAGGCTGTACAAAGTGATGTAAAACAAAAGTTTAGTATTCAGCTAGAGCCTGAACCTGTGTTATATAGTGAATGTGGTTTGATTCAAGCCCATCGTGGATGAGGAGATTTATGGCTAAAGTGCATTGGATGGTCAGTTTAGTACGGGTAATTACCATACTCTTTGTGCTATTGGGCTGTTTTGTACTTTTTTTATATTCGCCTTTTTATTCACAACTGGTGGTGAAAGGGCTGAACCGCTTTGTGCCTGTCGACGTGAATGAAGTCGCTGCACAAAGCCAGAAGCCGGCCGCTTTAAGTGAGCATGAGACTTTGGAACCGGGTTCGAATCTGTGGATTGCACGCCAAGCCTATCTCAAGCTGATGGAAAAGTCCTTTCAGTCTGAACAATCTGAAGATTTAAGGTTAATTCAGGCCCGTTATAAATTGCTTCAACAGCTGATTGCTGAAGAGCAGGAAAAAGAAAGTGCTGAAGAAAAGAAGCAGACAGCTATTCCATTGATGGGGGAGCGAGCTGATCAGGATCAGGCCAGTTCAGCGGTGACCATCACTACACCATTAGACTTTTTACAGTGGAATACCCCGGACAATCAGGCGCTGATGGGTAAATATATGGCTTTTCTTGAGACCTATCCTATTGAGTTACCCGTCAATGAAGAGGATAAGGATGAAACCAATAAAGATCTGGTTGAGCTGAAAAAGAATAAAGACGGTGTACCTGAACCACAAAGTATGTCTCAGCCCAATGCGATTGTGGTGCTGGGTGGTGGTTTAACACTCGGCGCGAACGGTAAAGATATTGTGGTCAACAATTACACCCGTTTGCGTCTGGAGAAAACCCTTGAAGTCGAAAAGCAATATGCTCTACCAATTGTCTTGAGCGGCGTTGAAGCACCCTATATGCAGGCATGGCTCAAAGAGCGCGGTATAGAAGCCAAGCTACTTGAAAATAGAAGTATGAATACCTGTGAAAACACCAGATTCAGCTCGTTATTGCTGCAAAAGAAAGGCGGTGCACCGACAGTGATTCTGATTACCGATGAATATCACATGCCGCGTACCCGCCGTTTATTTGCCTTAAGCGGTATTGAAACGGTTCCTGTGATTGCACCTATGCCAACGACCTTAACAGACTGGCGTCCGAGCGAACAAAACTATGACCACAGTCGCCGAGCGAACTACGAAATGCTGGCTACAATTCGTGATATGTTGATTGGTTCAAGTGATTGTCGAGAGATACCCTAATGTCCAATATTCCATTTTTAAATCCGACAATTCTAAAACAACTGGATTTACCTGTGCCAAATCGGGAAACCACGCCGCAGGTGCTGGAACCTTTGGATTTATCCGTTATTGCTGAACCATCTAAACCACTACAGGCCTATCGTAAACTCTATGGTTTAAACGTGCTGGATTGCGAGCATTGGCAGGGTTATGTGGAAATGCCATTGTTCCGTTTACATGTACAGGTGTTCCAGCCGAAGCAGCAAAAGATTCAGGGTACCGTTTGCCTGTTGCATGGTTATCTGGAACATAGTGGCATCTATCAGCCGATTATCAAGGAAATTCTGGATCAGGGCTTTAGCGTGCTGACCTATGATCTTCCGGGGCATGGGCTGAGCAATGGTTCACCGGCCAGTATTCAAAATTTTGATCATTATCAGCAAGTCTTGCATGCGGTTTATGATGCAGTACGTGGCGCCAGACAATTACCGAAGCCGTGGCTGGGAATCGGTCAAAGTACGGGCGGTGCCATCTGGATGCATCATTTACTGGAATTTGCTGAACGGCGTGAAGACCCGATTGTTGATCGGGTATTATTGCTCTCTCCGTTAATTCGGCCTGCGAAAACGGCATGGTGGCATAACTCGGTCGGGCTGGGCATTATTCGCCGTATCAAGAGTCAGGTACCACGACATTTCCGTCGTAATAATCACAATCCCGAGTTTCTGCGTTTTATCCGTTTAACCGATCCTTTACAGCCTCGTATGATGGGTATGGACTGGATTCTGGCGATGTCGAAATGGATGCTGGAAATGGAACAGCGTCCGGCTTGCCGTATTCCGGTATGGCTGGCGCAGGGAGCGCTCGATCAAACGGTGGACTGGCGTTATAACATTGAATACATCCGCCGTAAGTTTAGACTACAGACCTTGTTGATGTTGGAAGAAGGCTCACATCAGCTGATCAATGAACGGGCAGATATTCGTGCCGCACTCACAGGGCTGATTCCGGCATTTTTGCATGCCAAACCTAACCATTATTATTATTGATTTCGCTTTTTTAGCCATTATTTAAGTGATAGAATCTCGAATATTATAAAAAATATCAATGAATTAGATATTCGGGGAAATCATGAAAAAAGGTACATTAAGGGGTTTTTGTGTCTTGATTCTGCTCGGTGCGACCTTTCCGGTTTGTGCTGAAGAGCTGTATAAATGTGTAACCCGTCAGGGTACAGCCTATCAAAGTCGGCCATGTGCGATTCAGGCAAGCCAGAAAACAGCGTGTACCGGTTCGGCGGCTGATGGCTTTAGCGGTGATTGCCGGCAGCTGCAACAACAACGGCAGCAAGCCATCACGCATGAGAACAATGCTTATACGCAGGATCTGGCAAGCAATACAACCAGAACAGTGACCTCTAGATCCGAATTTCAAAAAACCATACTTGAGTTCAGCCAATGTAAACAACGCATTCAGGCATTGCAGAGATTCGCCCGTTATACAGATCGACCAGCGCAATTACTGGAAAATAATCCTCAGCTGTATGCCGCAAGCGTGTGTACTGAAGATGGGGGAATTTATCTCAGTTGCAATGCCGCTACCAATACTTTGGTGACGCAGACCAGTTCCACCTGTTCAATTAAACGTTAATGACGTTTTGATCTTAAAGTAATTTATTTTCACATATTAAAATAACAAGGAAATGCGCAATGAGAGCAGCATTGATGGTCATCGGGGTAATTTTCGCTGTTTTCTTTTTGTTAAATCGTTGTTCACAGCACGAGTTAACATCAGGACAAGCTGCACAGAACAGTCCAGTTGAACAACGTCAGAACCTTCTGGATCAGATTGTTTTACTACAACCACTTAAACAACATGCAATTAAAGATTACGAAACGATTCAGCAAACGGCCAATGCGACCGTTCAACCTGAAGAAATGCTGGCCACAGTCAGCAGCACATTGTGGTGGAAGCTTCGGGAGATAGTCGAAAAGCAGGCAGATGATGAAGGGCAACGGTTATGGACAAAAGCTTATTTACAGCAACTTTATGATGCCAAACGCAAGGGTGCTTGCTTTCCTATCGCATTTCCGCTGTACGCTAAAACCACAATCGATCAACGAAGAAATTTACTCAGTATTGCTACGCAGCAACAGACCGCTGCCGCACTGAATTATATGTTAACCCATCAAGGTTCACGTTCAGTGGTCGATCGTATGCAAGCGCCACCAGAATGGACTGAAATTGCTGAAAAGTTAAGACAGGATTATGCGGCTGATGCCGATCTGCTCAATGCCGGTGAGACTGCACCAGACAAAAATAAACAGTGTGAAGTCGTGATACGAACGTTCGAATATATTTTGTCTTTACCTGTGGAAAAACAAGGCCCGGTGATTCGCTGGATGCTGGATCGTCATATTGCGGTGAGTGTATTTTAAATGCAAAGATTTGGTAAACATGCTCATCTCAATTTGCATATGAATTGGATTCGAATTTTATTAATAGTGAGTATCAGCATCATCATCACTGCATGTGGTCAGGTGAGGCATGCGCCTAAAGCTGGAGAATATGGCGAAAAGCTGGTGAACTCGATCCTGTTGACTCCGAGTGAGATTCAGGCCTTAAACAAGGCAGTCAGTGATCCTCCAAAAGACACCTTTCAAAGACCGAATGTCGGAATCAGCTTTCAGGCTGATGCAGCCCAAAATCCTTATCGTTTTGTGCTGGTTGTGAAAGGGAGCACCGTGCAAGCCGGAGAAACCGTGTTGAAGTGGATTGGGGGTGTTCAAAGTGAAACTTCAAATGGCTATCATCCTGAAGTCTTTCAAAGCAATGATTCGCATCATTACGATGCCAATGAGCCGATATTGCTGGTGGTGAGCTCAGATCCATTTTCAGTAAGTGAGTCAAATAACGGAATCAATTATGCAGTGCATGCGGAATTGATAGAAGCCTCAAACCTGCAGTTCCAGTCTGTAGAAGTACAAATCTGGCAGGGTAAGGGCTCACAATACAACTGGACTGCTTATCTGAAATTTCTGCTGATCCTGATGCTTGCAATCTTTGGCATTTATCGCTTGATTAGCCGGTAATTGATTTTTATACAAGCCATAAAAAAGCCACTTTAAAGTGGCTTTTTTACATAAATTAGAAATGATTTGGGTCGGCAAGTTTCCACATCCGATAGTAGAAATTGTCTTCATCTTTCAAATCGCCCAGTAACAACTCATTTTCTTTCAGGAAGAAATGGATCTGTGCATAGTTTTTAATTTCACGATCATTCATACGTTGAGCTAAATGGTGTGCCTTGATTTCTGAAGGATGATTTAGGCCAGCAGCTGCAATCATTTCAGAAAGAGCATGCAGGGTATTTTTATGGAAGTTAAAAACACGTTCGGCTTTACTTGGTACATCCAGTGCTTTTTGACGGTCTTTATCTTGGGTGGCAACGCCAACTGGACATTGGTTGGTATGACAGCTTTGTGCCTGAATACAGCCTACCGCAAACATGAAGCCACGTGCAGAATTGACCCAATCTGCGCCCAAGGCAAAAGTGCTGGCAATATCAAAGGCACTGATCATTTTACCACTGGCACCGATCTTGATCTGATCACGTAAACCGGCACCGACCAGGGTATTATGTACAAAACGCAAACCTTCTCTTAACGGTGTACCAATATAGTCGCTGAACTCGATTGGTGCGGCACCGGTACCGCCTTCTGAACCATCAACCACCACAAAATCAGGAACAATTTTAGTTTCCAGCATGGCTTTGACAATGCTCATAAATTGCCACGGCTGACCGATACATAGCTTAAAGCCAACCGGTTTACCACCCGACAGTTCACGAAGCTGCTGGATAAAATGCATCATTTCAATCGGGGTGTTAAAGCTTGGATGCTTAGATGGTGAAATACAGTCATGCTCACGCGAAATACCACGGATTGCAGCAATTTCCTCAGTAATCTTATGCTTTGGCAAAATACCGCCATGACCCGGTTTTGCACCTTGAGACAGTTTCACCTCGATCATTTTGATCTTCGGGTTTTTCGCCTGTTCAGCAAATTTTTCCGGTGAAAACAGACCTTGTGGAGTACGGCAGCCGAAATAGCCGCTGGCAATTTGCCAGACAATGTCACCACCATTTTCTAAATGATAAGGACTTAAGCTGCCTTCGCCTGTGTCATGATAAAACTTACCCAGCGCGGCACCTTTATTGAGGGCACGAATTGCATTGGCACTTAAACTGCCAAAACTCATCGCAGAAATATTCATAATCGATGCGCTGTAGGGCTGGCTACATTGTGCATTACCAATCTGTACGCGGAAGGACGCTGGATCAGAGGGAGGACAAGGTGCAATCGAGTGAACAATAAAACGGTAATTGGGATCATACACATCAATGATGGAACCAAAGGGTTTATCTGCATTCTCATTCTTGGCACGTTGATAGACCAGACTACGTTGCATGCGCGAAAAGGGTAATGCATCCTGATCGGACTCAATAAAGTACTGACGGATTTCCGGGCGGACATCTTCAAAAATAAAGCGGAAATGCCCAAGAATCGGATAGTTTCTTAAAATGGCATGTTTCTTTTGTAATAAATCATGCAGGCCGACCAGGCTGAGTAAACTGCTTACCAGCCAGAGTCCGTTTAACAAGGTGTCTGAAATAAAATAATAAATACTATGCGGGGTATAAATTGTTTTGAACCAGGTAATACTTAAAGCAATGAAAATACAAAGAAACCAAACAGAATGTCTTGAAAAGAAAGTGTTAAGTAATTTATGTCTTATCGCTTGTGCTGGACTAGCCATTGGCAGGAGATTCCTAAAAATAAAGCAACTGACAAACGATGCCAAGAACCTGCCTGAACCACAAGTAACGAATTGTTAGATATGAGAATTATTCTCTTATAAAATAAGTGCGATACCTCTTTATTTGAAGATAAAACGCAAGCTTTAGTAAAGCTAAGATGACTTATTTATGACAAAATATGAATCTGTAGCAAAGCAGCAATAAACAACACAATAAATGTAAGAATGATTACAAATAGAAAAACTGAATTTTAGATAATAAGCCAGAATACAAAAAAGTGGAGGACCCTCGAAATGCCACAATATTTGCGTATTGCTGAAAAAGTTTATAAGAACCTTAAAGACGAAAAAAAGTTTACGCAAGCCCCAGTCGAATATATCAATGATTTACTCAAACAAATCCGTAAAGAGCTGAAGGGTACCGATATGAAGCTTATTTACAATTTTATTGAGTTTAATTCTGGTTTTAAGAACCAGCTTATAGATGGTTACCTGAATATCGATGTCAGTCTGATTCCAAATTATAAATATCAGGATGAATATGTGCTCTGGCTGGCAGGATTTATTGAAAAAATTACCGTCGGTGGGAAAAAAAGGATTCCTCCTATCGTCGATAATATTCCGCCTGAATTTACCGTCACTAGTGATCTCAGGCAGATCAATGTGATGAGCCCAGATAAAAACAGTGAGCAAATTATCTCCTATTTCAAGAGTGGAGATTTTCTAAATGGCTTCAATCAACACTAATTTCAGTGTTACGATCATGAAGGAGTATTGAACCCGTTCAATACTCCTTTCGTAGATAAAAATCAGTTCCAGATAAGAAATAGAGCAAGCTTGTAGAATTTTATATCTGGCTGATTTTTAGTGTAAATTTTTCACTATAGCCCAAAGAGACCAACAATGCCAAAACGTGAAAAAGTATTAACCATATTTGAAGCTTTACGAGAAAGCCATGAAAAGCAAAGAGAGTTTTCTGAAAAGTTAGTGAAAACTTCGGGCGATAGCCCTGAAAGAAGAGAGCTTTTTGATTTATTAAAAAATGAACTATTTGCTCATGCGGTTGCTGAAGATCGCTATCTTTATATTCCATTAATGATGTCTGATGCGGGGCTGAATATTACCCGTCATGCTTTAGCAGAGCACCATGAAATGGATGAGTTGCTCGAACAGCTTACAGAGACCGAGTTTAGTAATCCGGGATGGCTGGCGATAGCCAAGAAATTATCTGAAGTGGTTCATCATCATCTTAAAGAGGAAGAACATAGTTTTTTCCAGCAAGCGGGTAAAATTTTAGTAGATGATCAAAAACTGGAGCTGGCAGAAAAATATCAGGCCGAATATATAAAATATTTAAATAAAGACAAAGATAGTCTGAGCTAAATGTAAAAAAGTTAATGTATTAAGACCCTCTTTATGAGGGTTTTTATTTCATTAAGTTTCTCGATCTATTTCAATATATTTCCTGCTTTACTTTAAATCATCGTCATTAACTTAAAAAAAATTCTTATAACGGTTTTTAACAAAGAAGTTATCTAGTCTAAAACTGTAAAGCGTACATGAATTGAAACTTCTATTTAAGCATAAGGTTTCAAGTAAATTATTTTTTTAAGGAGAATAACCATGACAAATAATGACCAATATGATCGTGAGCGTATTAAGAACTCATCTGATGAAGTAAAAAAAGAATTAAATGCTGATCCAATTACCGGTGAACCAGGTTCGCATCCGGTTGGAACAGGTGTTGGGGCAGCAGGTGGTGCGGTAGCAGGTGCCGCAATCGGTAGTGCAGGTGGACCTGTGGGTACACTGGTAGGAGGTGCCGTAGGTGCCTTTGTTGGTGGTTTAACCGGTAATGCGGTGGGTGAGGCGATTGATCCGACTGTAGAAGATGCCTACTGGCGCGAAAATTACCTGAATCAGCCTTATTATAATGAGGCCAAAGCCAAGTATCCTGATCTGGACTATGATCGTGATTATCGTGGTGCTTATCGGGTAGGCTATGAAAAACGTTATGGCTATGAGCCAGACGTGGCCTTTGAAGATGTTGAACCAGAATTAAGAACACACTGGGATCAAGAAGGGAAAGCGGACTCGCGTTTATCTTGGGATGAAGCACGCCATGCTTCACGAGATGCATGGAACCGGACGACAGATCTATCCAAATAATGGTTTAAAGTTGAAGTCTCCAAGCCCTGTTCTTTAAGAACAGGGTTTTTTTATGTAGTGGTATGCGTAGAAAAAAGAAAACCGCCCGTACAGGCGGTAGCTGAAACTGGTCAGCAAATCATAGAAGTGTGAACGGTCAAGAGCCCACTTCTATTTTCTTGAATTAGTGGCTTTTATTAAATGCTTCCATAAATTCATCTGATTTAAAATAGGAATTAATCAGCTCGCCACTTTTAGAGTATTCTGGCTGAACAGGTGCAGTTTTCTGAGGTGCTTTAGGTGAGGTGTATTTAAATTCTGGAGGAATCTCTTTACGAATAGGCGGGAGCTTTCTCTTTCCGTCGGTGGTAATTCTTTGGATAAAACCTGCTAACCACAAGATGAATTCACCTTCATTTTTTATCGCCGGAATAAGGCTCACATCCAGTTTAACCTTACATTCAGCATTGGGCCTGTTCAGACATTCTTCAAAGTCAATAAAGTTATAAAGTAATTTTAATTTAGACCCTTTGAGTTCTTTTCGAATCTCAATCATTAAATTATTTAAATTTTCTAATGGATCCTGCCGGAAGTCTTTATTTTCCTTTACTTGTCGATAAACTGTTTCAGCTATACGTAAATATTGTGGCATATCTTACTCTCCCGAAATCCAAGCTATGTAGAGATTATGAAGAGTTTTAGGTTTTTTATTGTGAGTGTTGTGCCTGTTCTTGTGAGTAATAGGAGCTTTATGCAACTAAATAGCAGTATTGGAAGAATAACTTAGGTTTGCTCAAGGTGCTGTTCTGTTTTTATCTGTTATCTAGCTTTTTATAATATATAACCCAACAAGGTCTAATATTATTTTTCGCAATATTAGACCTTGCGTTTGTGCTCAATTAGCAATATTCATAAACAATTAATGCTGTAAACTTTTGGTCATTTTCACTGCCATACGAATGACTCATAAATTTAATATTGACCTGATGATTATTCTGGGTAAGTTCATTTCTCAGCCAGTCATTGATGGTGTGTTCTAATGTTTGAATTGAACCCGCTTCAAAAGCTTTGATTTTAGCCATTATTATTTCTCCTTTCCCAAATAATTATGAAAGTATGAGCATATATGCATCGAAATTAATTTCTTTATATCATTTGTTTTGGTTTTGAAAGTTGTTATACCTTTCTATTAACTTGTTTCGAGATATATATTGAATAATATAGAAACACATAGGTTCTGAATTTAATATGTATTTTTCAATAAGTTAAAATGATATTTGGTTGTGGTGTATAATTTTTATAATTACATAAGATTGCATTTCTTAAGAAAAGTAAAAAAAGTAACAGGGAAATTTACATGATTAATCTTCAGTATAGAGGTTGCTTAAATACATTAAGAGGTGCCACATGTTAAAAACGATTTTGACTTTAGGAACTGGTGTTGCTCTAGGTTGTTATTATAAGTCTCATAAAGATAAAAATAAATTATCTGATGAGAAAAAAGATGATGATCTGAGCATGGGCGATAGCGTAAAAGGCAAGAAAGTGCTGAGCAAGTTCCTGAAATAATTTGAAAGGGAAGCTTGTAATCAAGCTTCCCTTATATTAAGCCTAAATTTTGCTAAATATAAAGTCGAGTATAAGTATAAGGAAATAATAGATGAGTACCAAAGATAATCAATTGATCGGTTCCAAGTCCCCTTATAACGCTGAATATGTCCTAGACAGCATGATGGATATCGATGAGTGGGAGCGAGATTCAGCTAAACATCACAAACATTTATCTGAGCGTCGAAAAAGCCGATTGCAACATGAACGTAAAAAGAAGTGTGTGTGGATGATGGATGAATAGAGCAGTTCTTTAAGATTCATCTGAGTTACTCAATTAACCAAGTGAGAGGTAATGAAAAATGAAGAATTTATACGTGAAAAGTCTAGCATTATGTTGTGTATTTGCCTTTGCTGGCTGTGATAAAAACCGGGATGCCGATGATCCAATGACCAAAGGTGAAACCACCACACCTCATTCTATGGAGGCAGCACCTGTAAGCCCTAATAATGAAATGCATGATGATATGCAGCATTCATCAGCACCAGCAATGATGAACGATCAAGGTACATCAGGTGTGCAGACAGGTAATACGACTTCAAATTCAGGACAATCCCCAGCTTCATAAGTCAAAAGACCCGTTGGGAAAAATGACTAAAGTACCAAGCTCATACTTTAGTCATTTTTATTATTGATAGCGGACCAAAAATTAAATAATAGCCTAGACAGTTTTTATTGTGATTTTAATCACATTAAATTGTGTTAATGCATTTTAATTCACTTATCATGTAGTGTTTATGTATATGAAGCTTAAGGGCTATTTCATAACTTAAAACAATATTAACAATTGATTACTGTAAATACTGCAAAATTCCTAAATAGAATATAAAGGAATAATGTCATGCATCAATATTTAAAAATAGCAGAACAAATTTATGATCAGGTTCAAACAAAATATGAGTTCACTGATGATCATGTAGAAGATCTTAATAATTTAATGATTGAGTTAAGGAATGCTGCCAAAGATTCAGATTTTAAAATGCTTTATAATTATATTAATTTCGAAGACTTATTAATGAAATCAAAAGCATTATCGATTGATCTGGACGTGAGTATTTTACCAAAAAGTAAAAATAAAGGCGAATACATACTGTGGCTATCAGGCTTTGTAGAGAAACTGATTGTTTCTACCAAGAAGACTGAAACAAAACTAAAAAATAAGGTAGTGATGCCGAATTATTATTATGATGATTCAGGTAATATTGTGAGTAAAACTAAAAATAGTGGTGAAGAAATTATTTCATACTTTAAAGACAAAGAACCGATTTAATGAAATAAAATAATCTTTCGTATTTTGCCACGATTATTTTGAAACAGGAGTTTTTAAGATGTCGAAACAATATATGTTAAAAGAAGTTGATGCGAGTAGTGAAGCAGGAGATAAAATTATTGTGGAGCAGATTTATGAAAAACTGCCCCCGATAGATGTAAATATAAATGATTTTTCCTGGTCACCTTTATTTAAAGTGGTCATTACCGATAAAGTGATCCCGCTGAATGATGACCTAACCTTTACCCATCCACGGACTGGAAAAGTTTTCCGTATTGGCAGTTGAAAAAATGTGCTGCGCCGTACCGTAAACGAGGCGCCACATTGCACGCTAGTGTGAAGACTCTTTGCTAGTTGATGTGAGGCGTATTTAAAGCCTCTGCCCAATCTTTTCCTTTGCAACGTGGGCATTTTTGCTGCAAATGCTTTAAATGTTGGGTCATACCACAGTACATACACGAATAAAAAAGTGCCGGATTTAGTTGATCTGTCTTTTTATAATGGTTTGGAAATAGTGGCAATCCCCATTTTGTGTCATCATTGGCATAGAACAGCAGACTTAAACAGCCATCAGTTTCAAGCAAAGCGACTTTGACTTGTCCGAGATGTTCAACACTTTGCTGGCGCATTTCTGCAAAAAATTCATCATGGGAATATTTTTCTTTTCTCATATCCTGTATCACCATCAAGCCATCTTCGACAATACAAAGTGGTTTTCCTTCCAGCAGGATTTCCACTTTCTTGCTTTTCATCATGGCCCATGTCACCAGGCGATATAAAATAATGATGGTACACATGACCACGAAAGCTTGGGCAATCGGTGCATCATCAACAAACATTGGATCGCCGGCGGCACTGCCTAAACTCAGAATGATAGCGACCTCAAAGATTGAAAGTTGTCGAATGCCACGTTTCCCAGACAGCTTCAAAAAAATCAGGATAAGCAGAAACATGACACAACAGCGAATGATGATTTCTACGACCAGCTCCCAAGTCGTATCGTGGATGAAAACACCGATAAGATCCATTATTGATTTACTCTTTCTTATAATTTGTAAGTGCTTATATTCTACGCAATAAAAATGAGCTTATGTTTTAAATAAGCTCATTTTTTTATAGGAGAGCAGGGACTACATTTTATCCCAGGCATCTTTGATGGCTTGTTTGGCCTGTTCCCATTTTAATCTTGATTCGGCTTTCAGCTCTTCCCAAGATTCTTTCAGATTGCCTTCTACATCTTCGAACTGGGTATTACGATCGTGTTCAGATCGTGCGCGGCTGCCTAACTCATATGCTTTGGAAAAGTCCCGATCGTAATCGAGGTCTGGTGTATCCAGTGAAGCTTCCTGATAATAAGGACGAGTCACATAGCTTTCACGCCAATGATCATTTGGATCGATACTGGCTTTGTTGCACAAACCTATCTGTAAAGGCTTTTTCAGCGATATAATTTTCAAATGAAGAAGCCTACACACAAAATCTACCGCACAACCAATTGGCCCGCATATAACCGAGCACTCATTAATCGCGGAAATATTGCCCTTTGGTTTGATCCTGCTACGCAATGGTATGCTCCATCAAAAGGCAAACAAGGGCGAAATCAAACCTACTCCGACGCAGCCATCCAATGCTGCTTAATGATTAAATCCTTATTCCGTCTATCTTTACGTATGGTCACTGGCTTTGTGCAAAGTCTGATTAAACTTTGCGGATTAAATTGGACCGCACCAGATTACAGTACGCTTTGTAGAAGACAAAAGCATATTGATATTGCAATCAGCTACCAAAAAAGTAGCGATGGGCTGCATCTACTCGTAGACTCTACAGGGATGAAGTTTCTAGGTGAGGGCGAATGGAAACGCAAGAAACATGGAGCTGAATATCGTCGCCAATGGCGTAAACTACATATTGGTATAGATGCCAAAACCCTACAAATACGCGCTATTCAGCTCACAACCAATAATGTCTGTGATTCACAGGTGCTTGGTGATTTACTTAATCAGATTCCACAAGATGAGCAGATTGACTCTGTTTATACCGATGGAGCTTATGACACCAAGCAATGCCGTCAGGTCATTGCAGATCGGCAAGCACATGCGGTGATTCCACCTAGAAAAAATGCGAAACCATGGAAAGATACAAAGAGTAGCTCGCTAGAGCGAAATGAATTACTTCGAACAATTAAACGTTTAGGTAGGACACTATGGAAAAAATGGTCAGGCTATCATCGCCGAAGTTTGGTTGA